>JBLILC010000110.1:0-9109 GCA_047635635.1 Octadecabacter sp.
CCTGACCGTACCCTGCGGATTACTGCGATCTGTGATGTTTCAGGATCGATGACAGTTTATTCACGCATCTTTCTGGCGTTCCTTGCCGGGTTGATGCGAGCAGATACCCGTGCTGATGCGTATCTCTTCCACACCCGCCTTGTACGAATTACTGAAGCATTGCGCGACAAAGATGCGTTGCGTGCATTGGCCCGATTGTCATTGCTGGCTGAAGGTTTTGCGGGCGGGTCTAAGATTGCAAGCAGTCTTAACATTTTTGCGAGCACCTATGGACGGCGCTTTATAGATAGTCGCACGGTCGTCATGATCTTGTCCGACGGCTATGACACTGGATCTCCTGATGGAATTTCAGACGCACTTATCGTGCTAAAAAAACGTGGTTGCAAGATTATCTGGCTCAACCCACTAAAAGGCTGGGATGACTATGAACCAACAGCCCGCGCAATGGCTGAAGCCTTGCCTCACTTGGATTTGTTCCGCGCTGCGAATACATTGGGCGATTTGGCTGGGCTCGAAACAGAGCTGACGCGGTTATGACACTAAAACAAATTATGGACCACGGAATTCAAGAGGGCGAAGACTGTTTCGCAGTCGCTACGATAGTGCGCACCGCCGGTACTACTTCAGCCAAACCCGGTGCCAAGGCGTTGTTGCGTGAAGATGGCACGATTCTTGAAGGCTGGCTTGGCGGTGGTTGCGTGCGGGGAGCGATCAAGGAAGCTACATTGCGGGCTTGTGCGACAGGACAACCACAATTTATTTCGGTCGCCCCGGAAGAGAAACTGACAGAAAAAGGTGTACGTGTGGGCGATGATGTTGATGGTGTACGCTTCGTGCGCAATGGATGCCCGTCTAAAGGTACTATCGACATATTTATCGAGCCCTATTTGCTTACACCTGACTTGTTTATCTTTGGAGACTCTCCAGTTGCTGAAAAATTATATGATCTTGCTCCACAGTTCGGATGGGCCGTGGTGAAAACTAGAGTGGACACTCCTTTGGCTCCGCGCGCGCCGGGTCGCGAGCGATATATTGTGATTGCAACGCAAGGGCTAGGTGATCTTGCTGCGCTGAAGACTGGGTTAGCCTATGCAGTCGATTATGTTGCCTTTGTTGGCAGCATAAAGAAGTTTGAAAGCCTTTCCAAAAAACTGATTGCTGCGGGAACAGATCACGCAGAAGTCGCAGCTGTTCATGCGCCCGCCGGGTTGGACATTGGGGCGGTGACGCCTGCAGAGATTGCGCTATCGATCCTTGCGGAACTGACGCAGGTCAGACGCGATCTTTTGGCAAAGGTTGCGCAAATTGGATAGTTTTGGAGCTATTATATTGGCTGCTGGCTTGTCGCGCCGCATGAAAGTGCATAACAAATTGTTGCTATCAATCAATGGCAAGCCGATGATCCGTCATGTCGCTGAAATCTACCTTGCCGCCGTCGACGGTCAGGTTTGTGTTGTGACCGGATTTGAAGCCGACCGGATTGAGGCGTCGCTAGTCGGTTTGCCGATCAAGTATGTTTACAATGCAGATTATGAAGCTGGACAGCCGTTTTCTGTGCGTGCAGGACTTATTAATGCGCCTGATGCGCAGTATTATCTCATTGGACTTGGCGACCAGCCACAACTTACAGCAGACGATTTGCGTGAGTTAATTGAGGCGCATTTAGCGGCAGATGTTCAGAAAATCTCGATTCCTGAACGAGACTCCACACGAGGAAATCCTATAGTTGTACCTAACGCACTGCGGCCCAAACTATTAGTTGATAAGGCAAATCCTGGCTGCAGGAGTTTCACACAAAAAAATCCTGAACTAGTTCAAAACATTCCTATGTCAAAACCCTGTTTCTTCAACGATGTCGACACACCTGCTGCCTTTGAGGCTTTGGAAATATTATCAAAAAGGGTTATGACATGACAATGCTACGCACTTATTTACGTGCCAGACGTAAAAAATAGTTCCGCAAACTTGCGCAAATAATAGCACTTTCGACATCAAATCCCCCTATATTTAGGAAAGAAAAGATATGGAACTTAACGATAAAATTATCATCAATGCGCCTATGGCCCGCGTCTATGCGGCATTGAACGATCCTGAAATTCTGCGCCAGTGCATCCCTGGATGTGAAGAACTTATACAACACTCAGATACGAAACTGGAGGCAAAGATATTATTGAAAGTTGGGCCGGTAAAGGCACGGTTTAGTGGTGATGTTCAGTTGGACAAAAGTGGCGCACCTGATGCGTTCTCCCTGACCGGTCAAGGTAACGGCGGTGCTGCGGGCCACGCCAAAGGTGGGGCAGATGTTACGTTGGTTTCTGATGGTGACACCACGATCCTGACCTATGATGCTAAGGCGCAAATAGGTGGTAAGTTGGCACAACTTGGGAGCCGACTTATCCAAAGTACTTCGAAAAAGCTAGCGGCTAAATTCTTCAAAAGCTTTGCGGATGTTCTGGATGTCGAGAAGGTTGAATAATATCATCACATATCAAGACCATGCTGTCGATGTTCTGGCTCAGGCTGCTGCCTATGTCCGAGCAGGGCAACTTTTTGTTTTGATTACCTCTGTAGACATCAAAGGTGGCAGTGCGCGTGATGTTGGATCCCTAGCCGTTGTGGCGGATACGGGTGAGATGACGGGCTATATGTCCAATGGCTGCATTGATCGGGATATTTTATTTCAGGCCTTAGATTGCTTGACTGCAAGATCAGCGCGGTTGTTGTGTTACGGTGACGGCTCGCCTTTCTACGATTTGACCTTGCCTTGTGGTGGTTCGTTGTCAGTGTGGATCGACCCTGAACCCGATAAAGCAGCGCTTGTTAAATCGTACAATGCGTTGTTGGCACGCAAACCGTCAACGCTAACGTTCTACCCCAAAGAAGCTGAAGCTGCCCCCACCCCGATCACAATAGCCTATCAACCGAAAGTTGCACTAATACTTGCAGGACGGGGTGCTATTTTTCGTGCAACAGCCAAAGTTGCACATGCCATCGGATTTGACGTGACTGGCTTATCCCCCGACACGGATGATCTGGTGATGGTCGCCTCTTATTGCAAAGAAGCCCCAACGCATGTGATTTCGCACAACAGTATTTCAAAGCTGAACCTAGATCAAACCAGTGGCTTCTTGACGCTGTTCCACGATCACGACTGGGAACCCGCGTTCCTTGTCGCAGCACTGGAGACTACAGCCGGATTTGTAGGAGCCTTAGGAAGTCATAAAACCCACGCCGCCCGGCTTGCTCAGTTGGCTGACTTGGGAGTCTCGGATCGGAATTTACAGCGTATCAAAGGGCCAATTGGCCTTGTACCATCTCTACGCAGTGCCGACCTGATTGCAGTTTCGGCGCTAGCCGAAATCGCGCAGGCTTTTGCGTACGACCAACAAGTGATCGTTGAAGTTTAGCAGGCCTAATAAATTGATAAGTTGTGCGTATAGATACTTGCCTGAAATTCACCGTTGTTCTCCCAATTTTTATCTAAAGAAACATTGCTGATGATTAAAATGCTCTTTGGATTGATGTCAGTATTTACTTTGTTGGTCTCCCGATGAAAGGCATTCGCTGCAGCACAGAAAAGCATTAAAGTTTGCTTATAGACGGCCTTTGCTACGTGTTGCGGCAAATTCCAGTTTTGGCCCTTTGTGACAAATGCTGCATAGAGCACATTTAGGTGTTGTTGGCGGCAGCCAAATTTTTGCTGCGCTTTGCTCCAAGGCTGCAGTGCGGGGTGATTTCAACAGGTCAACGCAACACTTTAGTTTTTATGAAGAGTTGGAGTGTAAGCCATGAAGTATCATTGCGAGGTATTCTTTACTGATAAGCAAAAGTTATAAATTTGGGACCGATGTTAACGCGGCTAAACGATGATTTTGTTTGGATGCAAGTTTAATTGCGCATAAACTTCGATTTATCCGCTCCTTGCACGCACTAGTGGCATTCGTTCACCAGATTGGATCAGGTCTCGTTTGTCGCTGACTTTGTCTGAACAAGAGGAGATATTGCAGTGGCTTATCGAGCAAATGTCTTTACGCCTAATTTCGCAAAACCTGAAGTGTTCTGTGTCGACAATCAGCCGGGGATATTAGACGCAATGGTGGCTTTGCCCAGCATAGCGCAGCCCAGTCTGAGACGGCGGTGTGGGAGTGAGCCCAAAGACCCAAAAGGTGAAAGCTGACAAGAAATGCCTATTTCTGTGTGGCAATATCAGCCAAGTAGATTCATAAATGGTCTCCACAACAAATTATAGGCTTGCCGACGTGCGAACATCCCGATGATGAGGACAAACGGATCTCCAACGAGATGACCTACCGAAGCATGTTTATTCAAACATGCGGCGTTCTTGAGAAAGAATTGCTGGCGGATCTTTGAGCAATACGTTTTATTCGCAGTTGTTGGCATGCCACGCTAAAAAGAACCGAAGTAGGCAAGTTCAACGATGCTGTATTCGTCAGTGACAAACCAGCAGAATTCTAAGACTGGGCTGTTCCAGGCGACTGGTAGGGAGATTTGATCGCAGGTTCAGGCAATAGATAAGTTGGTAGATCGTCATTCCCGTTTTGTGATGCTGGTCAAGGCTGACAAGAAGAACTGTAACAGAGTTATTCAAGCTCTGATTGATTAGTCACGCGAGTTGCTCAAAGAGCTTTGTCGTTTTTTGACTTGGAATCGTGGGAGTGGGATGACAGTGCACAAAGCTTACACCTTGGCGACCAATATCTACGTATTTTTTTTGAGACCAAGACATCCCTTGGCAAACGAGATCTAATGAAAAAATTAACCGGCTGCTGAGACAGTACTTTCCATAGGAAACGGATTTATCAATAGATAGTCAAATAAAACTGTTAGCTGTTACAAAATAGCTCAATGAGCGAACTCGAACTACACTGAAATATGTCCCCTCCCGTAGAGCGTTTTAATGCGTGCGTTCCGTCAATCAGTTAAGATAACTGAACAAAGTGAGGGTTTTCTATGATTGTGCGTTTGTCTGCTACTAAGATAATATTCTTCAATAAGTTTTAACCAGAACCCTATTTGGATACTCACCATGCGCATATCGATCATTTATCGCAACGGCAGTTATTTGGGTTTGCTTGCGGCGAACACTATCCTTGGATCAGCCATGCCGATGGTGATTATTCTAGGTGGTCTGGCAGGATTGATGCTGGCTCCGACAACGGCATTGGCGACATTACCCGCATCACTTTCTATGCTCGCAGGATTGTTCGCCGCCGCACCGTTTTCGCTTCTTATGGGCAGGCGTGGACGAAAAACTGGCTTTATGGCAGGCGCTGTTTGTGCTACTTTTGGTGCGTTGATTGGTGTTTGGGCTATGTATTTTGACAGTTTCGTTATTTTGTGTATTGGCCATCTCGCATTAGGGGCAGCTCTTGCATGCTATCAATTCTTTCGATTTGCGGCCGCTGAGACTGTGAGCGCGGACTGGCAGCCTGTTGCAATCTCGCTCATTCTCACATCAGGGCTGATAGCTGCTTTTTTTGGCCCACAAGTCTTCATTGTTGCTAAAGATACTTTTGCACCAGTTCCCTTGGCAGGCGCATATGCAGCCCTTGCCGTTCTTTCGCTGATTGGCTTGATCCCATTGGCATTAACACGGCTACCCGCCCCGAAAATTAGCGCACCGCAAAGTCTCAAACAGCGTTTTGTTTCACTATCAGTCTTAAAGCGCAAACCTATTCGCCTCGCAGTCGGGCTTGGGGCAGTCTCACAAGGCATCATGGTTTTTTTGATGGTACCGACACCCTTGGCAATGATCGGATCCGGTTTAGGCGAATCTGTAGCTGGTGACGTCATTCGTTGGCATGTCGTTGCGATGTTCGCGCCGAGTTTTTTTACTGGTTTCCTTATTAAACGATTTGGTGTGGAGCCAATCGCGATTATTGGACTGTCATTTTTAATTTTAGCGTCGATTGTGGCATTTGGTGGTTTGACCTCAGTTCACTTTTATGGATCGCTTATTGTATTGGGTATCGGATGGAATTTTGGCTTTATTGCTTCGACGACGATGCTGGCAAATTGCGTTTTAGGTGACCAAAAGTCTCTTGTGCAGGGGGCTAACGATACAGTGATTGCTCTGGTTTCAACATTGTGTGCATTCGCAGCTGGGGCCATTATTGCTGGGTTTGGTTGGGTTACACTTGCTGCCACTTCGCTTGTGCTGTTGGTAATTGCATTTGTAATACTCGCCAAGGAAACACAAATGACTACGTAATTCAATTGACAAACAAAAGCCAAAATTTTCTGAATTTGTCAGCATTAGTAATTTAAGGATCTTTACTGCCGATAGCTGCGGCCCGTACCAAGGTCTGGTTTGGGTCCTTTGTTACAAATGCTGCATTTCGAATATTTTATATTAAGGTTGGAAGTTGGCCCTTTTAAACTGCAAAATAAAGTGAGCTCTAACTGTGGATGCGCTAATAACTGCTCTCAACTTAATTTAATAAATTACGCGGTCTCAACTCGCCAGTGCAACATGCTATTTAGGCCCAAGGAATAGATGATTTGGCGTTTTAAAGCCAAGGCACTTTCTGGGCCGGCTGTTAATCTTTCCAATGATCTTAGCCACGTCCACATTACTCAGATCATCAATGTCTTTTTCCCTTTGGGATGTATTGCCGATCAGGCCATTGGTGTTTTCGTTGAGTCCCCGCTCCCAGGAATGATAGGGATGCGCGATGAAGCCCTCGGCAGTCAGCATGCGGGCGATCTCTTCATAGTAAGCAAATTCTCTACCATTGTTGTAGGTCAAGGTGAGAGCCCTTTCTGATGGGGCTTAAGGTGTTTACAGGTAGCATCCGTGACAGACTGAACTGATTTATTGACTGCCTTTATGGCAACGATAAATCGCGGCCTGCGCTCAACCAGTGTCACAAGGACAGAGTGTCCCTGCTTGCAGATCATGCTACATAATTCCCAATCCCCAACTTAGCTGCGCCGCTCGACGACTGCAGGGCGTTTCTCAATGGATACTCTATTCTTGATCTGACCACGCCGCTCGGTACTGCCATAGCGCTAGCGCCGTTGCTTTTGACATCTCAGATAGGCGTGAAGGTCGCCACCGTTACGCTTGTCTGCATAGAGATGCTGGTAGATCCATTCTGGGCTGACGCTTGGCTCACCAATATCTTTCAGATGACCTGTAATCTGCTTGGGGCTCAATTCCTCCCAGATCATCTTTTCTATTCTAGTCCTCATTGCATCCGAGATACGGGTTCGGCAAATTTGTACCTGCCGTGAGCAAGCCAGACGATGCGCCTGTTTGGGGGCGATATCCGCGCAGGCCTATGTTGCGCTTAAATTCCCGCGACATCTTCGATTTGTTCACGCCGATCAGATTCGCAATGGCATATTGCTTCAAACCTGCTTTCTTCAACGCATAAACCTGGTTACGTTGCTCCTCAGTGAGGCGGTGATAGGCACGTATTTGTGTTCTTTTATTTTAGACGGTGAGAAGCATTTGGGCATCGCTGCCTCACGCATCATACCGTGAGTAAAATTGCACTGGCGAGTTAAATTCGCGTTATTTATCACCAATCAGTTATTGGAAAAATATTGGTTTTTTTGACAACGCCGTAAACAAAACTGCTGTCTATGGAGGCAATTCCCCCAATAGGGTGCAGCTTTCGACATACAAAATTTTCGTAGTCTGACAAGTCTGCCACAACAACCCTGAGTAGGTAATCAGATACACCAGTCACTACGAAGCATTCCATCACCTGATCAACGCGCGTTATGTCTTGCTCAAATTGCTTCACTGTCGCCTGGGTATGGCTGTCTAGGCTGACACGGACAAACACTGTCACGGGAAAACCGTAAATTTTGGCATCTATGTCTGCACAGTAACCTTTGATAACATGACCTTGTTCCAACAACTTGACCCTTCTCAGGAAGAGAAAGGGGGATAGATTCACTTCGGCAGCAAGGTCTTGGTTAGTTATGAGGCCGTCACGTTGCAAAACACGGATGATCTGTTAATTTTTTTCCATGACTTGCCCTTTATTGGCATATTATACCAATTTTACATAAAAATATGACACTAATAGCAATAAATAACATGTGTTATCAACCTATTCTACCTCCAGAAATATTGGAGTTTTTAAATGCGCAATCGTGTTGACAGTTTTGCCACCCGTGCCATTCACCATGGTTATGACCCGATGGAGAATGAAGGTGCTTTAACGCCCCCGTTGCACCTGACATCAACTTTCGCATTCGAGACAGCAGAGGCTGGTGGGGAGATGTTTGCAGGTGAGCGCACTGGACATATTTATTCACGTATCTCAAACTCCACCTGCGATCTGTTAGAAAAACGTATCGTGGTGCTTGAGGGTGCAGAGGCAGGACTGGCGCTTGCGTCAGGAATGGGGGCGATCTCTGCCACGATGTGGACATTTCTTGCGCCATGAGATGAAATCATTCTTGATAAAACACTTTATGGCTGCACGTTTTCTTTCATGCAGCACGGGTTGGCTAAGTTTGGTGTGATTGTGACCCATGTTGATCTCACAACACCTGAAAACCTGCCAGCAGTCATTAGTGATAAAACCAAGCTTGTGTATTTTGAAACACCTGCTAACCCAAACATTCGCCTTATCAATATTGAGGCCGTTTCAGCCATCGCTCATGCAAATAATGCCTATGTCGTGGTAGATAATACTTACGCAACGCCTTATCTCACTCAGCCGATCAGTCATAGAGCAGATATTGTTGTTCATTCTGCTACCAAGTACCTTAATTGACATGGTGACGTAGTTGCGGGCCTTCTAGTTGGCTCGGCTGAACTAGTTTCTAAAATTCGTCTTTCTGGCATGAAGGATATGACCGGTGCGGTAATGGCGCCGTTCAATGCAATGCTGATCCTGCGAGGGCTCAAGACATTGGAACTCCGTATGGATCGACATTGTGCCAGCGCAGGTACAATCGCGACCCTGCTTGAGAACTCATATGGCGTGCAAAAGGTTTGGTACCCAGGTCTTGATAGTTTTGAGCAATGTTATTTAGCTAAATGTCAGATGGCGCAATTTGGTGGAATGATTGCCTTTGAGCTTGCAGGAGGCATCGATGCAGGTTGCTCAATGATGAACAAGTT
>JBLILC010000111.1:0-9040 GCA_047635635.1 Octadecabacter sp.
AATTGAACTTGAATGTCAGGCACCGTCGCGTTGATTGTTGATGCGTGAGAATGGCATCAAGATCGTCAGAACCCAGAAATACAAGGCGGCGGCGGACAGCAATCACACGTTCAGCATTGCGCCCAATTTGCTGGATCAGGACTTCTCAGCTGATGGCCCCAACCAAAAATAGGCTGGAGACACCAGCTACATCTGGACCAGCGAAGGCTGGTTGTATTTGGCGGTTATCCTTGATCTATATTCTCGCCGCGTCATCGCCCTCTCATGGTTTGCAAGGGCAAACCACTGCCGGGTAATAGTTAGGCCGTCAGTAACCGGATGAAACGGGATCTGGCGATCCGAGCATTGGACATGGCTGTGGCACTGCGACAGCCGCCTAGGAACTGTGTTTATCATACAGATCGCAAGTCGCAATATTGTTCCAACGAGTATCGACGAAGCCTGACAAAGCATGGGTTCAAGGTCTCAATGAGCGGCAAAGTTAATTGTTACGACAATTCGATGGTTGAAACGTTCTTCAAGTCCATCAAGGCTGAGCTAATCTGGCGCAACCGTGGGGACACACGCCGTCAGGCCGAGGGTGCGATATTCCAGTATATCAATACGTTCTACAATCCGCGCCGCCGCCATTCATCGCTGGGTGGCAAAAGCTCCTTGGCATTCGAACGAAAGGCCGCATAAATGAGTTCAGAGACTGGAACGTAAGCGTGACAAGACGATAACGATGTCGCACGCCTGATGAACGGCTGGCCTCGTAAGGAATTAGAATTGAGAACTCCCGCTGAAGCCATGGCCAAAGAACTTACGGCCAACGAATTAATCGTCGCACTTCAATCTTGCAACCAAGCAGGCCGAAGGGCAAAGATGGAACATTTCAACCGACCCGAAGGCAACTTTCTATCCAGATTGGGCTGGCGATTTACTCAAGCGAATGGTTGGCGAGGAGAGGCTTGTTGTGCAAACAATTCCATACGGTAAAAACCCCGTGACTGCTATCTTTGACATTCTCAGATTGGAAACCGGACTAAGTCAGCTTTCCAGCACATGTAATTGGACTTTTTGAACGCAAGCGCATTTTTTTTAGGCTGAAAACCTTTCGTCTATACGTGGTTGGGGCGAGGCGTTTGCCTAGTTGCCTTGAGCGCGGTGCCGCGGAAGCACGGCTAAAAACTTTGAAATAGTATCAAGTGCTGAATCAGTCTGATAAAAACTCTTGAGATAACACCCCCCCCCAAGGGGGCAGTAGTGGCGCACCTGATTTGCAATGATGTGCATTACCACAGCTCTTGAGGTGGTCACGAAAATCATACGGTTAATCTAGTTTCTACCCCGTATTGCCGCAGGATGGCTGGTTTCTGGTACCTCGCAAATGCAGCAAAGATCAGATTAACAAATTCCCTTTGTGCTTTTTGATAAAGGCAGAAAGCGCAGCGCGATTGCGTCATAAAAGGGTTACGAAACCGATACCGCACGCATCATGTTCGCGGCTGTTGAAAAATGTTAATGTTCAACGGAGATAGATAACAGTGATGAAGTTATGTTGCCGGCAAAGCTTGGCTACATTTGCAACGGTCACAGACTTTACTTCAAAACATATTCACCCTTCACAGTGAACAACCTTTGGAATTGCGATGCCTTGGCCTTATTGACAGTCTTCAGATGCAACTTCTATCACATTCCAGGAAGCCAGAGAGCCAGTTGTGGAAACACGATCAACAAGAATACCAGCAGCATCGAGCATCCCATATAGGGAAATGCCGACAAGTAAATCTCGCGCATCGTCGTGTCCTTTGGCGCTACCCCCTTCATCACGAAGAGTAATAAGCCAAACGGTGGTGTGGTAAAGCTGATCTCAAGCGCGAGTAAGATGATCAAGCCAAACCAGACAGGGTCAAACCCCAGCGTTGCAGCCAATGGAAAAAAGATAGGCACAGTCAGCAGCATCATTGAAATCTGCTCCATAAACATACCCAAAAGCAGCAACACACCAAACATCACCAGCAGCATTGCAACAGGTGCCAGATCAAATGAAATAGCCCAGCGGATTAGCCCACTTGAGGCGCCAGAGAAGGCCAGCAACTGGCTGAACGTAGCAGAACCAAACACGATCAAATAAGCCATCAGCGTCACCCGCAACGCTCCAACCACCGATTTCTTCATCGAGTCCCAGGTCAGGCAGCGAAACAACACCGCCAAAATTAATACACCAAGTGCGCCAAACGCCGCTGCCTCAGACGGAGTGATTAAGCCACCGACCATACCGATCACTATCAGAACCATGACGGACAACATCGGTAGCACATCACCAAAGAGCAGCCGTGCTCTTTGCCCAAAGCTAAGGGTTTCAACATCATAGGCAGGAGCCGCCGATGGATCAATCTTGGTCTGCACATAAATCGTTGCGATATAGAAACTGGCTAATATCAACCCGGGAATGATGCCCGCAATCAGCAACGCACCCACATCAATCCGCGCAAGTGTCGCTAGAAGAACAGCAAGGGCAGACGGTGGAATGATGATTGCCAAACCACCCGTACCCAGGATGGGCCCAATGGACATATGTTTCTTATATCCACGCTCAGTCATCTCCGGCACCATTAAGCTGCCCAAAAGCGCGGTGGATCCCATCGATGACCCGGACAAGGTCGAAAACGCGGTGCCACCAAGAACCGTAACATAAGACAACCGCCCCGGCAGTTTACCCAGCAGACGGTCGATTGCATTAAACATCCGCGCGCCAAGCCCTGTGTGGAAGAAGATCTCTCCCATCAGCAAAAATAGCGGTATCGGGACCAAAGCATAGTTGGTCAGCCCTCCAAACCCGTTGTTCAGAAGCAGCGTAATCCCTTTGGCACCGCCCATAAAGAACCAGGCGCCCACGATATTAGCTGCAAGAAAGGCCAGCGCCACAGGCATGCCAACCGCCATCAAAACAAGAACAGACCCGAGCAGCAGGGCCAGCGACTCAAACCATTCCATTATTCGTGTATCCCTGCTTCTCCGGAATGCATCAGATCACGACCAAAGACAAAGCGGGAAAATTCGATGGCCATCAGGCCAAAACTAACTGGAAACGTGATAGTAAGTATCCATTTTGGAAAGTAGTAGGCGCGCACATCCAGATCGTTGCGCACGATGTTGCCGATGAAAAGCTCAGCCCCCTTCCACGCTAGTATCAAAGAGACAGTAACGCAGGCTGCAGCAACAAGTCGGCTCACGACCCTGCGCATTCTGCTCGGTAATGCGGCTGTGACCAGTTCGATATGCACATGGCCTTTTTCACGTACCAGCCACGGTGCTCCCAGCATGGTCATGTAGAGGATCGCGTATTCAGATGAGGTAAAAAGCCAGGCAAATGGTTGCAGTCCGGCATTGCGCATCACCACCGACATGATGACTGAAATCATCAGCCAGACAAGCATAAGCCCAGCAATCCCTGCCATTGCATAAAGGAACCCTCGATATAGTTTGCCCACCAGTTCCATGTCCTGCCCTTCTTGCGTGGCGCGGCGCACCAATATTTTGCTGCGCCGCCTTTGGTTTACTATTTGTAGAATAGCTCAATCAACGTGTCGAAATTACCATCACCTTGGGGGCTTTCAGCCATCAGACCTTTCATGCGGTCCCACGTACTTTCAGTCGCTGCTGTCAGAAAGGCAGCGGCTGCATCCCCTTCCAGCGTAACAATTTGCATACCTGCCGCTTCAAGCGCCGCAAAATCTTCATCGCGCACTGCTCCCAGCTTTGCAGCACTTTCGGCCTCATGGGCGATTGAAACGTCTTGCAGAATTGTCCGAGACTCCTCTGACAAGGAATTCCACTTTTCAAGATTCACAATCGTACCCAAATCGGTTGAGAAAAAGCATGGCTCGATCCGGTAGTTCAGAAATTCATTCCACTTTAGATCAATCAGGCCGATCTGGGTCCAGCCGGTTGCATCTACTACGCCACGCTCAAGCGCGGAATAGACCTCAGTGGTGGGCAGGTCGATGACTTGGGCACCGAGGTAATCAGTGAAGAACGCATTATACACAGCGTTACCACGCAATTTCAGGCCAGATACATCCAGATTGCCTTCAGCATCCAGCGTTGGTGCATCACGAGTCCAAAGGTTATAGCAGACGCCAGAATCAAACCAACCAAGGTACTTCACGCCCATCTTTTCCTGATGAATCTGATCGATCAGCTCAATCCCACCATTGGCGCGGGTTTCGACAGCTGTAAGGTTAGACGTGACCAGCGCGTCTTTTTCGGGCAACGCACCAGCGTAAAAACTACCAGGCGTATAGACCATATCAACGACACCGGCACGCACAGCATCAGGCTGCTGGAACATACCAATAGCCTCTGGCCCTCCACGCACTTCGATCTGGACCACACCTTCACCAGCGACATTTACTTTGTCGACAAATTCCAAAAATGACTGCGTGTAGATCAGCGATTCAGGAAACGCATGAACGGCTGTGATGGTATCTTCCGCAAAGGCGGCAGACGTCAGGACTGTTGTGGCAAGGATACCACCAATAATATGCTGTCTCATTTGGTCTTACTCCAAGTTAATAGGGTGTCTTCCTGACGCCCTTTTTGGTTTTGGTACCAGCCTACGAAGGGCACAGTACCGTCTCAAGATGTGGGCACTGCCCATGGATGCGCCACGAGTCGAGCGGCGCGAAACTCAGCTATCTGTTCGTTATACTGCGCCGTGAGGTCGATATCGTCCCACCCATTCACCAATTTTTGCTGCCAAACAGGTTCTAGATCAAAGGAGACGACATGCCCGCCAATCACCGCGCGGCTCACTGACAAATCAACCTCTGCGACCACATCTTTGTCACCTATTAAGTCTATCAGCAGCTCAATCTCTGCGGTGTCCAGCACCGCAGGCAACAGTCCATTATTCACCGCATTACTTTGGAAAATATCCCCAAAACTGGGCGCAAAAACTGCTTTTACACCAAAATCAACCAACGCATAAACTGCGGCCTCACGGCTGGATCCGCCACCAAAGTTGCGGCGCGTCACCAGAATATCAACACATTTATGCCGGTTTAGCACATGGCCTGCATCGTCTTGACGGGCGTCATGAAGCAGGAACCCCCCGTAGCCTTTATTACGCGTCGTCGACATAAAACGCGCTGGGATCAGCTGATCGGTGTCTACATTGGCTTGAGCCAGCGCCACTGCGCGACCCACAATCTTTGTCCAGCCACTCATAGACGTCCCTCCAAGAGGGGGCGCACATCCGTGAGATGCCCAGTTACTGCGGCAGCGGCCACCATAGCAGGGCTCATCAAGTGAGTGCGCGCACCACGACCTTGGCGGCCCTTGAAATTTCTGTTGGTCGAAGACGCACACCGTTTGCCTGCTGCTACCAGATCGCCATTCATCCCCACACACATTGAACAGCCCGCATCGGCCCATTCCAGACCAGCGCCAACGAAAATCTGTGCCAGGCCTTCCGCCTCTGCCTGCTTTTTGACGGCTGCCGAACCTGGCGACACCAGGCCTGGTATGCATGCTTTGCGTCCTGACAAGACCTTTGCCGCCAGACGCAAATCCTCAATTCGGCCGTTAGTGCAGGAGCCAATAAAGATTTGATCGACCTTAACAGTGTCGAGCGGCATCCCTACATCAAGGCCCATATATTCAAGTGCCAAACGCGCATGTTCGCGCTTGGCACCAAACAATGCAGCAGGATCGGGCACATACCCCGTAATTGGAAGGGCATCTTCAGGTGAAGTACCCCATGTCACAGTTGGAGCAATTTCGCATGCGTCAATAGTCACTTCTCGGTCAAATGCAGCACTTTCGTCACTGTGCAGAGCCTGCCAATCAGTCAATGCCGCATCCCAATCAGTACCCTTTGGGGCAAAATTCCTGCCCTTGACGTATTCAAATGTCACCTGATCTGGTGCGATCAGTCCCAAACGCGCACCTCCTTCGATGCTGAGGTTGCATAAGGTCAAACGGCCTTCCATGCTCAGCCCTTCAATCGCGGTACCAGCATATTCAATCGCATGGCCCCGCGCCCCATCGGCACCCAGCTTTGCAATCCAATAAAGCGCTAGATCCTTGGCTGTAACAGCGGGGCCAAGCGTGCCGTTCACCTTGATACACATGGTTCTAGGCCTGCGTTGCCAGATCGTTTGAGTTGCTAAAATATGCGCTACTTCGGTTGCCCCGACACCAAATGCCAGCGCACCAAAGGCCCCATGGGTCGAGGTGTGGCTATCACCACAATTGATCAGCAAACCCGGCAAGGTCAGCCCCTGTTCTGGCCCAATCACATGAACAATACCTTGCCCAGGGTCACACAGGTCAAACAGTCGGATGTCGTTCTTTTTCGCGTTGTACCCTAGTGTATCAATCATCCGGCGAATATCCGGGGCAACATCACCTGTGCGGGTCGGTGCGTAGTGGTCAACCACACCAAATGTCAGATTAGGCGCGTTGACCTTCATACCGCGACTTTTAAGATTGGCAAAGGCGTGATGCGAGCCTTCATGCACCAGATGCCGGTCGACCCACAGCAAGCTTGTCCCATCTCCACGCTGCATAATCTCATGTGCGGACCATAGCTTGGCAAACAGAGTTTGCGGCTTTGTCATTCTGCAGCTTCTTTACGGGTAGGGTTGATTACGGGTTCCCAATGGCGGGTCTTACCAGCGCCCACATGGCTTAGCGACATCTCAAGCTGGAACATATCAGGACGGTATAGAGCTGAGAGGTACTCAACCCCCTGATCGCTCGCATCAAGCACAACCCTGTCTAGCGACAACAAAGGTGATCCAATACTTACACCCAAAACCTCTGCTACTTTGGGCGAAGCCAGCGTGGCACTGACGGACTGGTGCGCGGCAACAACTTTCACGCCTGAGCGTTCAAGCAATCGAAACAAGGGCGTTGTGGCCAGCTCAGCCTCAGTATAATTCTGGGCAATTCCTTCTGGCACCCAAGTGGTCAAATGAGAAAATGGCTCGCCCTCCACCAGACGCAAGCGTACTGCAGCTTGAACGCGGGCTTTCGGATCAAGACCAAGTGCTCGTGCAACGCCGCCCGGTGCTACGCCATAACTAAAAGATAAAAGCCGCGCAGTCGTATTTTGCCCCATCTCAACCAATTGCGGCATCAGTGTGCTGAAATCGGCTACCATCGAAGGGTGCGGCCTGGGGGCACAAACAGTTGTACCAGACCCTGCGCGCCGCTCGACCAACCCGTCACCCTCTAATGCATCAAGCGCACGCCGAACGGTGACACGCGACACATCAAGAGTAACTGCTAGCTTCTGCTCACCGGGCAAAACAGCACCTGCAGCATACACCCCACGCATAATTTCTTCGTGCAGTTGTAAGTAAATGCGCCGCGCCTTGCCCCCTCCGGGCAGTCCTTTCGACTTTTTGATGCTGGATAATTGCGCCACTTCTGCCCCTCTAATTTCATCCAACCCTAACAACAGATTTTCTAAAAGCAAGAAATCTATCCTACAAAAGGTAAAATATTTGACCTATCAATATCCAATAACCTGTATTAGATAAAATACAGATTTTATTGGGGGTACTTTATGCCAGTTATCGAACTGCACGTGATGCACGGCTATGATGACATCGAAAAATTACGCCTTTGCGAAGCGCTGACCCATGCGGTACGGATTGTGATCCCGGCCCCACCTGAAGCAGTTACCGTAATGATCCACGAACTTGAGCCCGCAGGCTATATGCGGGGCGGTCAGCATCGTACACCTGCAGCCGCTCTGCCATGTCCGATCAAGCTAGTACAAACCTATCTGTCGGCGATGGAAATCCGCGATATCGATACTGCCCGCGGCGTGCTGGGTGCAGACTTTACTATGACCTTCCCTGGAACAGAACCCATGACCGAGCTGAAACAAATGATTGACTGGGCCAAGCCACGCTATAATTTCATCACCAAGTCCTACTCCGGGTTCGAAGCCGTACAAACACCCGGCGATGCTGCAGTGGTATATTGCCATGGCACCTTGTCCGGCGAATGGCCGGATGGCAAAGCTTTTGACGGCATCCGCTTCATCGACCGCTTCGAAGTGACTGATGCCCACCTGACCCGTCAGGACGTCTGGAATGACATCGCAGAAACAAAGGCCAATTCATGACTCAAAAACCAACACCGCAAAAAATTGACCCCATTACACTGGCTGTTCTTGCTGGCAGGATGGAGCAGATTGCAGACGAGATGGATGCAACTTTGTTTCGCGCCGCTTTCAACCCGATTATCGCCGAAGCACATGACGCGTCCCACGGACTCTACCATGCCATTTCGGGTGATACACTGGTGCAGGGCAAATCAGGTCTGCCAATTTTTGTGGGTGTTATGTCTTTTGCCGTAAAAGCGGTCATCGATAAGGCCGCACAAAATGGTGATCTGGAAGATGGCGATATCTACATCTTCAATGATGCCCACCTTGGCGGAACCCACCTAAGCGATATGCGCCTTGTCAGGCCTTACTTTTATGAAGGCAAACTGTTTTGCTACCTTGCCTCTGTTGGGCACTGGCATGATGTGGGTGGCGCTGTGCCCGGGAACTATAACCCCGCCGCAACAGATGCTTTTCAGGAAGCGTTCGTGCTGCCCCCAGTTCGCCTTGCAAAGGCCGGCACGATCCAGACTGACATTGTCGATATATTGATGCGCAACACTCGCCTGCCACAATCGGCTCAAGGAGATCTGAACGGCCAACTTGGAGCGCTTGATCTGGGTGTCAAACGGCTCGACGAACTGCTGGGCGAATACGGTGCCGACACCGTGCACGTTGCGTTGGATGCCTTGCAAGATAGCGCTGAAACGCTGATGCGCGCCGAATTGGTGGACCTGCCTGATGGACGGTGGGAGGCAGAAGATTTTCTTGATAATGATGGCATTACTGACGTGCCTTTGAAAATTAAAGTGGCGCTCGAGATTAAGGGAGACCGCATGATCTTAGACTTTGCTGGCACAGCTGACCGCTGCGCCGGCCCAGTCAATATCGCCCTGCCAACTGCTGTCGCCACAGCCTATGTCGCGATCA
>JBLILC010000112.1:0-8953 GCA_047635635.1 Octadecabacter sp.
TCTCGGGCAATGCTGTGGGCAAAACCTTGGAGGAATTGGCTGTGTTGTCTGAATCCGAGATTGCTACGTTGCGAGACCATGCAAAGAGACTTCTCAAGGATGCGGGCGCTGATCATGTGATCGACACAATCCGTGATTTGCCTAAACTGGTGACGCAGCTTGAAGCACAACCAGTCTAAGTCCAAAGTTCAGCTTGGGTGGTTTTGTGAGTTCGCACTAAGTTAGTAAGTCAGTAATTTAGTAATTTAGGACGGCAAACGGAAACTAAGTCCCGCACACCGACGTTTGAGCCGACAAAATTCTGCGTTCTGCACGAATGGCCGCGATGACGGGCCGCACTGCAGCATTTTGAGGTTGTGGCGATTGGCGCTTCAGGGCCGATAGTGACAAATGCTGCGCCATGCAAATATCTACAAGAAGGGTTGAGCTCGATCATTCGCTGCGGGTGCAAAATCCTGGTTTCGCCTTATGAAGAAGCGGACCTTCAACATAAAGATCCTTCTCGGGAACAGCAAAAGGCCGCAATAAACCGCAAAGTGCGTTTTTCTGTACCCAGTACCAGTATCTGGTTTTCTGCTTTGACTTGCTTCATTTGGCTACCTAAGCGATGACTGGGTACAGACACGCTCTCGAAAGAACTCACTTCATGATCACTTCTCGTTTGGCAACATCGATCACTATTGTAGCAATACTAATTTGCGCGGCGCTCCATTTTGCAGGCAATGGGCTTTTCCAGACCTTGTTACCCATCCGTGCGACACAGGAAGGCTATTCTAGCGCACTGATAGGTTGGATTGGCACCGCATATTTTGGTGGTTTCACTATTGGGTGCTTTCTTGGACCCAAGATAATCATGAGTGTAGGTCACGCCCGAGCGTTTGCCGATATCACGGCGTTGCTGACGGCGACTTTCCTCGCCTTTCCTTTATTTCTGGGGTTTTCTACGCGTGTTGAGCGGCGCGTGTTTGGCGATGCTCTATATCGTTGTGGAAAGTTGGTTAAACGACAGTGCAAGCAACGCAAATCGCGGTCGCACGCTGCCCATCTACATTATTGTTAGCAACATCGTTACCATTGCGGGATAGCTAATGGTCAATTTGTTTGTTACATTAGATTTGTCCCTTTTTATCCTGGTTGCTATATTAATTTGCTTATCTATTGTTCCGATTAGTTTAACACCAACATCTGCGCCATCTCCGGTATCATCAACACGGCTTAATCTCAAAGCGCTTTATAGGTCGTCTCCTGTAGGTGTTGTTGGTTGTTTACTTGCCGGTGCCGTAGAGGGCGCTTTTTGGTCACTTGGCACCGTTTTTGCCCAAGGTCGTGGCCTGGAAACGGCTGATATTACGCTGTTGATGGCTGTGTTTGTACTTGGTGGAACCCTATCTCAATTGCCGTTAGGCTGGGCATCAGGTCAGATTGATCGGCGGATTGTTATTTTAATTGTAGCTTTTGGCGCAGTTATTACGGGCTTAGTAATTGGCTTGGATATTTTCCTTCCAGCCTAATAACTTTTGTTGTTTCAGCTTGTCACGGTGCGTTGATGATACCAATTTACGCTCTTTGCATATCTCACGCAAATGATGTTGTTCTAAACGAACGTATGGTAGAGACGAGTGGCGGTTTGCTGTTGTCATTCTTGATTGGCGCAACGGCAGGCCCGATCACAGCATCCATGTTTATGCGCAATAATCAGCCATGTGGCTTTTTCATTTTTATTGGTGCAATTCTATGCCTGTTGGGCATGTTTGTGATCATTCGGTTACTTACTGAAAAACGTAAAAGACCGCTCGAAAAACCATACTTTGCACAGACTTCTGCGGCATAGCCAGCAATATTTCCAACCGATACTGATTTGCTATAATGGCGAGTATTGCAAACTACTGAAACTATTTGTTCATATTGACCCTAGTAAAAGCGCTTTTGTTCGCACAGCTCCAGTTGCCTCGCTTGTTAAATTTATTTATTCGTTACTTGGACTTGTGTGCAGAAATTATCAGTAAAATTCGGTATTTTGGCCACGTATTGGGTGCAACTGTTGTGCTGAAAAAGCAGGTAAATATCCGCTTTATTTTTTGGAGGTAACAACTGTGAAGAATCTGGCCGAGAACTTCGCCGACAAAGGATTGAACCGAATGCAGGTTTTATGGATTTGATTTATATGAATTTTGGTGACATCAATGGGGATGGAACTCCTAGATATAAGTCACAACACTCCACTTGCCATCGCATCAATAATAGTCGCTGTTGTAGCGGGCTTTACGGGTTTGACCTTGTCTAAAGACCTTTCCAAGCGAAGCGTTTTTCATCGTAAAGGGTCGATTGCAATGTCAGCCATTGCCTTGGGCGGTGGCATTTGGTCGATGCATTTTGTTGCTATGCTTGGAATGCAGATGCCGGTCTTATTTTATTATGACGCAGCAATAACCCTTGCGTCCGCTTTGCTGGCGATCCTTATTGTTGGTACAGCTTTGCTTTTGCTGCACTTTTGCGAACGGACGCCTTTTACATTGTCTGCAGCAGGTGCGTTGGTTGGATTTGGAATTCTGGCAATGCATTATGTCGGGATGGCCGGCCTGCAATTGTGTCGTGCGGTCTACACACCTTTTGGAGTTCTACTTGCGGTAGTTTCAGCCGTTGGTCTTTGTGTAGCAGCTTTCTGGATTGCTTATGACCAGCGCACTAATCGCAATATCTTGCTGGGGGCATTATGCTTTGGGGCTGCAGTCAGTGCTGTTCATTTTGCAGCCATGGCTGGCACCAAATTTGTCACCGTTCCGACGTTCAAAGAGTTTGGCCCGGCGATGAGCAATGAAACGCTTGCCATGGGCGTCATATTAACAAGTTTTGCGATCTTTGCTGCGTTCCTCTGGATGGGGGTCACGTTCTTTGCACCCAACGTACCTGTTACCTCACAAGAACTCGTTTTGACGTCACTCTCAAAAACAAGCGCACTAGAAAAAAAACCAACGTCCACCACGATCCGTATTCCATGTGAGCGAAACGGCATCACGCATTTGGTCGACCCCGCGCAGGTCGCGTTTGTGCGGGCCGAAGGACATTACACCAACGTCTGTACCAATGATGCAAATCACTTTTGTTCCTGGCCGATCACCGAATCGATCTTGCGGTTGGAAACCGCTGGGTTCATCAGGACCCATCGCAGTTATCTGGTGAACCCAACGCAGGTTAACCACTTTGAAAGGCTCAAAGACACTGGGGTTTGCAGCTTTGCTGCGACGCATTTACCCAGTGTTCCAGTTAGCCGTTCATATCTCAAAGGTGTGCGTGACGCCCTTGGCCTTTAGGGTTTCGCATTTCGTGCGGCCCTAGGCGCATTTCGTGCAAATTCTGGATCGTTTCATTGAATAGCGCAAGCGCCGGCATGTTTCTGCCCGCAATCTGTACCCCTGATACACAATTACGGGAACGGGAGGCGAAGTAATGATACCAGCAGCGTTTGAGTACTATAGGCCAACAGATATGGCAGGCGTGATTGCCTTGCTTCAAGAACATGGAGATGATGCGCGGGTGATCGCGGGAGGGCACAGCCTGATCCCAATGATGAAACTGCGAATGGCCGAGGTGCCGCATCTCATCGATTTACAAGCCATTGAAGGTCTAGGAGGGATCGTCATCGAAGGTGGTACCGTAAAGATCGGTGCGATGATCACGCAACATGAGATCATCAATTCAGTCGAACTCGAAAAAATTGCGCCCATCATGAAAGAGGCCTCGCTGCAAATTGCTGATCCGCAGGTACGCTATATGGGTACTATTGGTGGTAATGTTGCAAATGGCGACCCTGGAAATGACATGCCTGGCCTGATGCAATGCTTGGACGCTCAGTTCCATCTAATCGGCCCAGACGGTGATCGCGTTGTTGATGCGCGCGATTTCTACGAAGCCGCCTACATGACTTACCGCGAAGATGAAGAAGTACTGACTTCTATTAGTTTTGCTGCGCCTGGAGGTGGCTTCGCTTACGAAAAGCAAAAACGCAAAATTGGTGACTACGCCACCGCTGCTGCAGCAGTGCAAATTTCGAAAGAGGGCGGTAAAGTTGGAGTGGCTTCCATCGCGATGACCAACCTGAGTGATACGCCAATCTGGTCAGAGGCCGCTGGCGCAGCATTAATCGGTACGCACTGCGATGCTGCTGCAGTAAAAGCCGCCGTCACCGCCATGCTGGGTGATATCGATCCAACAGAAGATAACCGCGGCCCAGTCGCATTTAAACGCCACGCTGCTGGTATAGTTCTAAGTCGCGCTGTCGCGCGCGCTTGGTCACGAGCGTAAGGGAGGAAAACTCATGTCAAAAAAGATGCACGTCAAACTGAATGTGAATGGTGAGGATCACGAATTCCTTGCTGAACCCCGCGAACTACTGATCTACGCATTGCGTGAAAAGCTCAACATTACAGGCCCTCACGTGGGCTGTGAAACCTCCCATTGTGGTGCATGTACAGTGACGATGAACGGCAAATCCGTTAAATCTTGCACTGTTTTTGTGGCTCAAGCCAATGGCGCTGAGGTCACCACCATAGAAGGTCTCGGCAACCCCGATGCACTTCACGTCCTGCAAGAAAATTTCAAAGAACACCACGGCCTCCAATGTGGTTTTTGTACACCTGGTATGATCACCCGCGCAGCTAAGCTTTTGGAAGAAAACCCAAACCCAACCGAAAAAGAAGTCCGCTTTGGCATTGCTGGCAACATCTGCCGATGCACAGGCTACCAGAATATCGTTAGATCCATTCTCTCAGCAGCGTCTGAAATGAATTCAGCCAAGGAGGCGGCCCAATGAAAGACGAAGTCACACGCGAAGAACGAGTGGCCAATCTTAAAGGTCTGGGATGCTCTCGAAAACGGGTTGAAGATGCTCGTTTTACCCAGGGTAAAGGCAACTACGTCGACGACATCAAACTGCCCGGCATGTTGCATGGCGATTTCGTGCGCTCTCCTTATGCCCACGCACGAATAAATTCGATCAATATCGATGCTGCGATGG
Source organism: Octadecabacter sp. (assembly GCA_047635635.1). Classification (GTDB taxonomy): domain Bacteria; phylum Pseudomonadota; class Alphaproteobacteria; order Rhodobacterales; family Rhodobacteraceae; genus Octadecabacter. The sequence goes on from JBLILC010000112.1 coordinate 5,015, forward strand.
CGTTGCCAGGTGTTACGGCTGTTTTGACGTCCAAAGACCTCGAACCGCTCGGCCTTCATTGGATGCCAACTTTGGCTGGTGACAAACAGATGGTTCTGGCTGATGGCAAAGTGCTGTTCCAAGGTCAGGAAGTTGCTTTCGTCGTGGCCTCTGACCGCTACGTTGCCGCGGATGCGGTTGAACTGGTCGAAGTGGACTATGTAGAACTTGACGTGATAGTGGACCCATTTAAATCATTGCAATCGGCTGTGGTTCTGCGCGAGGATCTGGTGGCAGCAGACGGCTCGATCCCCAATGGCGCGCACGGCCCCCGCAAACACCACAATCATATCTTTACGTGGGAAGCAGGTGAAGAAGAGGCGACCAATCAAGTAATAAGTAGTGCTGAAGTCGTGGCTACTGAAGAGATGTACTATCATCGTACACACCCATGTCCACTTGAGACCTGCGGTTCAGTGGCATCCATGGATAAGGTTAATGGTAAGCTAACCCTTTGGGGCACCTTTCAGGCGCCGCATGTGGTGCGGACGGTTGCCTCACTTTTGTCTGGCATCGAAGAGCACAACATCCGCGTTGTATCTCCTGATATAGGTGGTGGGTTTGGCAACAAAGTAGGTGTCTATCCTGGCTATATTTGCTCAATCGTTGCTTCTATAGTCACTGGCGTTCCTGTAAAATGGGTCGAGGACCGGATGGAAAACTTAATGTCAACAGCCTTCGCCCGAGATTATTGGATGAAGGGTAAAATTAGCGCCACAAAAGAAGGTAAAATCACAGGTCTGCATTGCCACGTGACAGCGGACCACGGAGCCTTTGACGCTTGTGCCGACCCAACCAAATTCCCAGCAGGATTTATGAATATTTGTACTGGATCATACGACATTCCGGTGGCCTATTTGGGAGTCGATGGTGTCTACACCAATAAAGCCCCTGGTGGCGTTTCTTACCGCTGTTCGTTCCGTGTCACAGAAGCTGTATACTTCATTGAGCGGATGATCGAAGTCCTTGCCATTGAGCTTAACATGGATCCTGCAGAGCTACGGTCGATCAACTTCATCAAAAAAGAACAATTTCCATACACGGCTGCGTTGGGTTGGGAATACGATTCAGGCGATTATCAGACAGCATGGGACAAGGCGCTTTTGGCCGTCGACTACAAAGGGTTACGCGCTGAGCAAGCCGAACGGGTCGAAGCGTTTAAACGTGGTGATACCCGTAAGGTAATGGGTATCGGACTGTCTTTTTTCACTGAGATAGTCGGTGCCGGACCGGTTAAGAACTGCGACATCCTTGGGATGGGTATGTTCGATAGCTGTGAAATCCGTATACATCCGACGGGTTCTGCAGTTGCGCGTTTAGGGACGATCAGCCAAGGACAAGGCCACGCTACGACCTTTGCGCAAATCCTAGCGACAGAGATTGGACTGTCTGCTGAAAGCATCACCATTGAGGAAGGTGACACCGACACTGCGCCTTATGGCCTTGGCACCTACGGATCGCGCTCTACTCCAGTTGCGGGTGCAGCTGCGGCAATGGCGGGTCGCAAGATCCGTGCAAAGGCGCAAATGATTGCGGCCTATTTGCTTGAGGTCCACGACAATGACGTGGAATTCGATGTGGATCGGTTCGTTGTCAAAGGTGCGCCTGAACTATTCAAGACGATGAAGGAAATCGCTTTCGCCGCCTACAATCAAGCCATTCCCGGGCTTGAGCCAGGTCTGGAAGCGGTCAGCTACTATGATCCGCCCAACATGACCTACCCGTTTGGAGCCTATGTCTGCGTCATGGATATAGATGTTGATACAGGTGTCCCCGAAATTCGCCGATTCTATGCGCTGGATGACTGTGGCACACGGATAAACCCAATGGTTATCGAAGGGCAAATTCACGGTGGTTTGACCGAAGCCCTTGCTGTCGCATTGGGGCAAGAGATTGCTTATGATGAGATGGGTAACGTCAAGACGGCCACGTTGATGGATTTCTTCCTGCCAACGGCTTGGGAGGTGCCAAACTATGAGACGGACTTCACGGTAACCCCCAGCCCACATCATCCGATTGGGGCGAAAGGCGTGGGTGAAAGTCCGCATGTTGGTGGTGTGCCTTGCTTCTCGAATGCTGTGCAAGATGCGTTCAGGCCCTTTGGCAACCGTCACACCAATATGCCCCATGATCATTGGCGCATTTGGCAGACAGCTAACAATCTTGGCATGCACGATTAAAGACGTCGGCGCGGGCTGTGTTAATCGGCCCGCCCTACGGGAGGATACAGATGACTTGGACAACGCTACAAACGGCTATGGCTGATCAAGGATACATTGCCTCTAGTGATCTCGCGATGGCTCTGCACTTGTCACTTTCGCTTGGGCGGCCTTTGCTTTTAGAAGGGGCTGCGGGCGTTGGCAAGACTGAGGTTGCGCGGGTCTTGGCGGCGGTCCACGATACGCAGCTGATCCGATTGCAGTGCTATGAAGGCTTGGATGCAGCACAGGCGATCTATGAATGGAATTACCAGCGCCAGCTTTTGGCGATCCGTGCGGCATCTGAGGATGGAGAAACGGGTAAGACCGTTGAAGCTCGAATTTTTTCGGATGAATTTCTTCTTGAACGCCCCCTGTTGAAGGCTATCCGCCAAGATAAAGCCCCTGTTCTGCTCATCGATGAGATTGACCGATCAGACGAAGAATTTGAAGCATATTTGCTTGAAATTCTATCAGAGTTTCAGATTACCATTCCCGAAATGGGCACGATCACCGCAAGGACGCGCCCCATGGTCATTCTGACTGCCAACGGCACCCGAGACCTAAGTGATGCGTTACGGCGGCGCTGCCTTTATGCTCATGTGCCATACCCTGATTTCGAAACCGAACTGTCCATTTTGGTGACGCGCTACCCTGACATTACAGACTGGCTTTGTGCGCAAATCGTGGGGTTTGTGCAGGCACTGCGAAAACAAGAGCTTGAGAAAAAGCCTGGTATTGCCGAGATGTTGGATTTCGCAGCCGCATTGATGGGGCTGGGCGTTGCTGATCTGACAGAAGACCCAACGGTTTTGCAGGCGACTTTGACGACGCTGTTAAAAACGCAAATGGATCGTGACGCAATACCCACAGAAATAGCACAACGTTTAGCAGGTAAAGCAGCATGACATGTGTGACCAAATTTGCGGCTCGCGATCCTGGTCCTGCTGCCCGTATGGTAGGGTTCGTGGCACACCTGCGCGGCAATGGCTTAAGACTTGGAGTGGGCGAAACGGGCACAGCACTTGATGCTTTGACCCATATCGATGCAATCAATCCGCATGATGTGCGCCGCGCACTGAAATCCGTGTTTACCGGTTGCGCTGAAGAAGCTGCACAGTTTGATGGGCTCTTTAATAGCTTTTGGATGAATGGTGGGCGTATCAAAACGCGTGTGATCGCAACAGTGACGCCAAGTCAAAGCGAAAGTGTACAATCCATCCGTGAGACAGGTGAGGCGGCCTGCGGTGGCACTGGCGACATCAGTGCTCCTGACGGTGGTAATGGAGAAGCTGAAAGCGATGGTGAGGGTAAACTGGTCGCAACGGATGTGACCAATCTGTTTAAGAAAGACCTGCGCGATCTTGTCCGACCAGAGGATATCGCCGCGGCTGAAAAAATTGCCCTTCGCCTTGGAGCAGCTCTGCGGGATCGACGATCTCGTCGCCGTAAAGCTGCTCGTAAAGGGGATCAAATCCACTTTCGCAAAGTTATGCGGCAAAGCCTTGCCACTGGTGGTGAGCCCTTTGCACTTCCCAAACGCCAACGGCCTGACCGTACCCTGCGGATTACTGCAATCTGTGATGTTTCAGGATCGATGACAGTTTATTCACGCATCTTTCTGGCGTTCCTTGCCGGGTTGATGCGAGCAGATACCCGTGCTGATGCGTATCTCTTCCACACCCGCCTTGTACGAATTACT
>JBLILC010000113.1:0-8709 GCA_047635635.1 Octadecabacter sp.
CCACAGGGTCTTGCGACAAGGATTGCCGATTGAATCATCCGTAGGCGCTAAACGCATGTTTTGAGACACAAAGGTTGTAGTAATAGCTGCAAGAACGACAAATCGTGTAAGGGATGTGTGAGGCAGTAATAGTTCCCGATAGTTAAACTCGAAGAAATATCAGTAAGTTATCTGAAATAAGTGGTGCCGCTGATAGGACTCGAACCTACTACCCCATCATTACGAATGATGTGCTCTACCTGATGAGCTACAGCGGCATTCAGAGAATATTTAACACTTCAATTATCATCTTAAAAGTGCTATCTCGTACCTGTGGATCCCATAGTGACAGTTACATCATTATCGACTTCTGCTTCCTGGATTTCAGCCTCTGAAATATCTTTAGAGAATTCAATTTGGCCAACGATAAGCGGTAGCATTTCAACACCTGTTGACAATACAACTTCACCTTTGGGTGGTTCACGCCAAGCTAAGGTATCAAAACCTGAACAATTAACACAAATTGGCGCCCAGACTGGGTGGATGTGTTGGCAACTATCACAAATCCATTGTGGACCACGCGAGGCGGTAAGCGCTTTAGCAAGCCAGCCACGCACAACCACGTCAGCCGACCCTTCACCACGTTCGATAGCTGCCATTATTGAAAGGCTTCGTGCCGTTGGGTGCGTTTCAACCAATTTGGTAATGGCACGACGTGCTTCAGGGAAATCCTCTGCAGCAATGTTTAGCTCGGCTAGAAGCATTATTGATTCAGGCTGATCAGGGTGCACCTTCGTCAATGCTCGGAAACGTGTAATACGTGTTATCGCATTTTCATCCGGCTCAATTGCCGCAAATGCTGCAGCAAGATCTGGATGTGGCGTAACATCCCATGCCTTCTTTATAACCTTCGTAGCTGCACGACTTGAACCTTTTTGAACATAGGCCTGGGCTGCCATGACGGCGGCAGGTACCAGATCAGGGGACATAAGGTTAGCCTCGATAGCAGCATCCTGACCCTCAAGCGTTGCACCATCGGCAAACACATCCTTCGCCTCAGACAACGCCAATACAGCGTCGCGACGGCGATGAATGTTGCGCGGCAGCTGTCCAGTCTTCAGCTTGGCTGTCAGGGTCTCGCGCGCACCTTTCCAGTCAGATTTCTCAGCCTGAAGGCGCAACAGCGTATCCTGCGTCTCAACATGTTTAGGTTTAATTGAGAACGCTTTTTGTGCAAGTAACAGTGCCGTATCTGTGTCACCGTCTTGCAGCTTTTGTTTCATAATTCCACGCACGCCGACAAAGCGAGTCTTATCGTCTTCCAGCAATTTCCGATAAGTTAGTTCTGCAGTCTTACGGTCCCCTGCAAGTTCAGCGGCTTGCGCAGTCAATAAATTTGTCAGAGCAGGCCGTTCTAAAAATTTTTCAGCACGTTGTGCCTTAGCCATCGCCAAACGTCCTTCGCCAGATGCCAACGCCATCATGCCTTCAGACAGCGCTTCATATCCTTTGCGTTCGCGGTTACGCGAAAAATATCGTGAAATTGCAGTTTCATCTCCATTCAAAAATTTAAACATTGCAAGTACAAAGCCAATTAATTTGAAAAGCAACCAAACAAAGGCAACAAGAACAATAAGCCCAATCACCATTTCAATAACTGAAAAACTTGCAGCCTGCCCACCAATATCAATTGTCGCACTACCCTCCATTTCGAGCAGCATTATACCGCCGTACGTTGCAACCGTAACTACAGCGACGAAGGCTAAAATCTTTACAAGGGACCAGAGCATTTGGGTGCAGCCTCAGTTTAATTATAAGTTTCGGAAAGAGTCACAAGTGCGTCAAGAGCGTTTGCACGTTGTGTCGCGCGTGCGGTCCAGTCTGTCATTTCAGCGCGGGATACTTCTGGTAGGGCTTTGAGCTCAGCCAAAGCATCCGCAACACGGCCTTCTTTGATGGCCGCTTCTGCACGTGAAAGTATAGCATCAGGACCTGCACCATCTTGGGGGGAGGTAGATCTTAGTTCAAACTGGCTGCGTAAGAACCCGCCAAGACCAACTGCGTCGTCGGACACGCCTTCGGCCCGTGCCGTTGAAAGTGCGGATCGTGCCGCAGTCGGAAAGGCCTCAGTAAGCTGGGCAGTTGTTGCTACACCATTCTCGGCAACGTCCATTAAAGCAACTGGCAAATCCAATGCACCAATATCAGACAGAGCGTCACCAAAGGGCGCACCTGTTTCAACAGCCGTTGCCAAACGATTTAACGCCGCACGCACAGACGCAGCCTGCGCTGTTGCAATTGAGTCTTTTTCAAGTTCGGCAGCCTCTGCGCGAACCGCTGCAAGGTTAGTCTCCGCCAGCGCAATAACAGATACCAACTCTTCTCGCTGGGCTGTCATCTCAATCCGAAATTGATTGAGTTCACTGTCATACCGAGCAAACGTTGAGTCAGACAACGTGCCATTAACACCTGGGGCCTTCTCAACCTCAACCAGTCGAACTTCAATGTCGGTAACTTGCATGTTTAAATTTTCAGATAGATCACCAAATTGCATAGCGATTTGTTCAGAAAAATCAGTGATCTGACTAGTAAAACTGGATAAATTAGGCCTTGGAATATTTTCAATCTGCATTTCAAGCGCTGCAATTTGATCCGCTTGCTCCGCCAACTGAACGTTTAAATTATCTAATCCATAATTTAGGGGATAATACGTTGCAGCCCCGTATCCAATTGCGCAAACAACAACTCCACCCATTAAAAGAGAAATGGACCCAGACTTTGACTTTCTCTCATCTCGCGTCTTGATTTGAATGGCCGTATCCAAATCTTTTTGTTTTGTCAGATCAACAACTAACTCGTCGGCAAGATCAGAAAAATCTCCTTCTACGCTCTCAACATCTAAGGCTTCATCAGGAACAATGCCCAAATCTAGGCTAGCTACATCTTCAGAATTATTACTCTTTTGTTGTGGAGGATCAGTGCTAACAGGTTCATTAATCGCGAAATCGGTGGTCATTATCTTACTCTTGTCATCCACCGTGTTCTCGGAAAGTTTAGCAGCGTCAGTGGCTGACGCGTCAATGTTTGTTGCTCCAGCCTTAGGTTTGGTCGTTTTTGCCACGTTCACACCCTACTTACTTCGCACAGCGCCTATCGCCCGCAAAAACACTCTAACGCGGAGGATGCACACCCTCAAGCAATCAAACGCGCCGTTGCCTGCGACATTGAGCGAAAATCAGGAGTGTCAGCAATGATAATATTTAATGGCGATAAATTTACTGATGCGCCAGCGACCAGGCCACTGATAGCGACGACAGTACAACCATCCAAGCAAAGTGACCATTTTTTTAAAATGGAGACTGTTTGAGCCGAAAACAACGGGACAATAATCATTTGTTTTTCTGAAGTTGCTTCTCGCGCTGTTTGAGATGGCCCCCTCACTACCTTGCGGTATGCAACTACCTCTTGGCAGTACAAACCCGTCTCATTTAGTCGTTTAGCAATATCACCGTGGGTAATTTCACCTCGAATATGAAGGAGCGCGTCATCTGGTCGCTGCCTTAGAATTAGCGCAACCAAATCATCAGCAGACCCACCTGCACTTATAGAGACGTAGCCCGCATCCGTCGCAGCATTCGCCGTAGCGTCGCCAACACAAAACGCAGGCCGTCCATTGCCACTTGGCGCGTGTACAACGCCTGCTTGAGAAGTGAAAATTGCAGTGTTAAATTCTGGAATTTTAGCAAAAAGCGTCTCATTTTCAAATGCAGGGCTATTAATTGCAATAAACGGACCAGAAATTGCGCGAAGGACATCAACAAACCGCTGCGCGTCTGTTTCTGGCCTCGTCACTAGGACAATAGGATTTTTAAAGCACAGCATATCTATATCCCCTGGATCATCACCAGACCATTGTGGCGATTGCGACCAAGTGTTACCTGCGGGTAACCCAGACGCAAGCAGGCGAGCCCATTATCATGACGGCACCCCTCACCATCCTTGGCATAGAAAGTAGCTGCGACGATACGGCTGCTGCCGTCGTACGCGGAGTACCAGGCGATGCCATGATCCTATCAAATGTTATCTTCAATCAGACCGAAGCACATGCTAATTTTGGCGGAATTGTACCCGAAATCGCTGCACGCGCTCATGCAGAAAAAATTGATCACGCAATCGAAGACGCCTTAGCAGCAGCTAAACTGAGCATTTCTCAAATTGACGCAATCGCAGTCACCGCTGGGCCCGGTCTTATTGGTGGCGTTCTATCAGGGGTCATGTGTGCCAAAGGGCTAAGCGCTGCAACCGGTTTGCCTCTTATTGGGGTTAACCATCTTGCAGGGCACGCGTTAACACCACAATTGTCAGATGGGATAACGTTTCCATATGTGATGTTACTGGTGTCTGGTGGTCATTGCCAATTCCTGCTCGTACATAACCACGACAACTACACACGCCTTGGTGGTACAATAGATGATGCACCAGGCGAAGCTTTTGACAAAACTGCGCGTATTCTGGGCTTAAAACAACCAGGTGGACCAGCGGTAGAACACGCCGCCAAGAACGGCAATCCGCGTGCATTCTCTTTGCCACGACCACTTCTAAGGCGTGACGATTGTAACATGTCATTCTCAGGCCTAAAGACGGCAGTCTTACGTGCGCGCGATGAAGTAATTACAAAACATGGTGGTATTCCTTCAGCGATATGCGCTGACCTTTGTGCTAGTTTTCAAGCAGCCGTCTCAGACGTCTTGGTAGGGAAGTCACGAAAAGCAATAATGGCAGCGCACTCTATTTCTCCCAAAGTAAACACGCTCGCAGTTGCTGGAGGTGTCGCTGCAAACGGTACAATTCGTGACGCGTTAAGAGAACTTTGCGCCGAAACAGGCTCTTTTTTTGTCGCACCACCTCTCGCACTATGTACTGATAATGCCGCTATGATTGCTTATGCAGGATTACTACGTTTAACCAATGGAATGACCGATGATTTAAGCCTCTCTGCCAGACCAAGATGGCCACTGGATCAAACTAGTCCGTCTCTATTGGGTAGCGGTAAGAAGGGGGCTAAGGCATGAAAACTGCGGTCGTTGGCGCTGGAGCGTTTGGAACAGGACTTGCAATTTCGCTTGCAGCAAATGGACCAATAACACTTTGGGCTCGCGATTCAGATGCAGCAGATTTGATGTCAGAAACCCGCGAAAATACAAGGCGCCTTTTAAACCACAGGATTCCAGATAATGTTTTTGTAACGTCTGACCTTGAGCATGTCTTCATTGCCGAAACAGTCTTGCTCGCGATCCCATCTCAAAAACTTGGAGATTGGCTGGGCAAGCATTCTCATCGGCTTGCAGGCAAGAGGTTGATCGCCTGCTGTAAGGGCATAGATCAGATTACTTTGCGCGGTCCCGTTGCGCAGATTGAAGCGCACGTTCCTGATGCAATTGGTGCAATTCTAACAGGGCCTGGTTTTGCAGCCGACATTGCCAAAAACTTACCTGCAGCCCTAACGCTAGCCTGCAAAAACAAGGACGAAGGCGCCAATTTACAAAAATGTCTTTCAACCTCAACCCTACGGATTTATCTTAGCGATGATGTTATTGGCGCTGAACTTGGTGGCGCTCTAAAGAACGTGATTGCAATTGCTTGTGGTGTTTGTATGGGCGCAGGTTTTGGTGAAAGCGCGCGAGCCGCATTAATTACACGAGGTTTTGCGGAAATGCAGCGTATAGGAGGTGCACTCGGTGCTGATCCTGAAACCTTGATGGGGCTTTCAGGGTTTGGTGATCTCGCTCTGACCTGTACGTCAGACGCATCCCGTAACTATCAATATGGTTTCGCAATTGGTGCCATGGAGAACTCTGATCAAAATACCACTATTGAAGGTGCTGCCACGGCAGTTTCAGTTACCAATTTGGCAGAATATCGTGATCTTGATCTTCCGATCTGTCACATGGTAGCAGAGTTATCTTCGGGTAAAATTAACCCTGAGACTGCTCTCATAAGCCTTCTCTCTCGTCCTCTTCGAAAGGAATAAACATGCGTGTTGCACTTATAACTCAAGATAAACCTGATTCTTTACAAATTCGGCTTAATAATCGCGACGCTCATTTAGCCTATATTGCAGATACAGGCGTTGTTGAAATGGCTGGACCCTTTTTAGATGTAGATGGCCAAATGTGTGGATCAATGATTATCATGAATGTCAGTACCATTGCAGCAGCCCAGGCATGGGCCGTTGATGATCCTTATGCGAAAGCCGGACTATTTAAGCATGTCCGTATTAACGAATGGAAAAAGGTTGTTGGCTGAGTCTGCACTGGCTGTTTTAATTTGAATCATCTAGCTGGGGCTCTGATAATCAGGTTATCAAAAGTTATGCATGTAAAATAAAGGGTGTGAACGGGTTCATTACGCTCAACAATAATTTGACATGGACATCTTTGTGTCAGGGTAAGTTAATTTAATTTAGACCCGAAGTTCTTATTGTGGTGGTAACAAAAATTCTGGCTAAAAATGTAATAATAATCCGCCAGAATTATTTTTATTGCAACCAATCATAACACTATATTACTTTCAAATTTAACAATTGCTCAGCGCGAGATAGAGACATTTACATTTAGCGCAGCTTTTACATGATAAAAAAACGTTAAGTTACACGGGTATGCAATGTTTCCCTTTTTATCTTTATAATTGATGTAAATTCCTAACCCTAAAACGAGAACGCCGACCCAGTTGGGTCGGCGTTAGGGTTATAACTATATAACCTTTTTAGTAGCGGTAATGTTCCGGCTTAAATGGACCGTCTGGTGACACACCAATATAGGCTGCCTGTTCTGGATCAAGCTTGGATAGTTTTACGCCAATACGATCAAGGTGCAGACGCGCAACCTTCTCGTCTAAATGCTTGGGTAAAATATAAACACCGGGTTGATATTCATCGCCCTTGGTCCACAACTCAATTTGCGCCAAAACCTGATTGGTGAAAGATGCCGACATCACAAACGACGGATGGCCAGTCGCGTTGCCAAGGTTCAGCAAGCGACCCTCTGATAACAGGATCAAACGATGGCCATTCGGCATCTCGATCATATCGACCTGTTCTTTAATATTGGTCCACTTATGGTTTTTAAGAGCAGCAACTTGAATTTCGTTATCGAAGTGGCCGATGTTGCCAACAATCGCCATATCTTTCATGCGACGCATATGTTCGATACGTATTACATCTTTATTGCCAGTCGTAGTAACAAAAATATCAGCTGTCTCGACAACATCGTCTAATGTCGTGACCTGAAAGCCGTCCATTGCCGCCTGTAGCGCGCAAATCGGGTCAACCTCAGTTACAATTACACGCGCACCGGCGCCAGACAACGACGCCGCAGACCCTTTGCCAACGTCGCCATATCCCATAACCACGGCCACTTTACCCGCCATCATCGTATCTGTTGCACGACGAATACCGTCAACCAGCGATTCCTTACAACCGTACTTGTTGTCAAACTTCGACTTAGTAACCGAATCATTTACGTTGATTGCAGGGAACGGCAACTCACCATTCTTGTGCAGATCATACAAACGGTGAACGCCAGTAGTAGTTTCCTCAGATACACCTTGAATATCGGCTTTGGTTTTTGCGAACCAACCAGGAGTCTCTGCTATACGCTTTAAAATCTGTGCCTTAATCGCAACTTCTTCTTCGGACTGCGGAACCGACAGCAAATCTTCACCAGCCTCCATACGCGCACCGTACAGAATATACAAAGTCGCGTCGCCACCATCATCGAGGATCATATTCGCACCGTCTGGAAATGCGAACGATTTATCAAGATAATCCCAATGCTCTTCCAGTGACTGACCCTTGATCGCAAACACAGGCGTGCCACCTTCGGCAATCGCGGCAGCTGCATGATCTTGTGTAGAAAAGATATTGCACGATGCCCAGCGCACGTCCGCGCCAAGTTCTACCAGTGTCTCAATTAAAACAGCTGTCTGGATCGTCATATGCAGCGACCCAACAATTCGGGAGCCTTTCAGTGGTTTGGTTGTACCGAACTCAGTGCGGCACGCCATCAGACCTGGCATTTCAGTTTCCGCAATATTGAGTTCCTTGCGACCAAATGCTGCAAGCGTGATGTCTTTAACAATATAATCATTAGCCATTGACCGAGATCCTTTAGATAAGTTTTGCGTCCATTAACACCACCTTGAGGTCTCGACAATGCTGGGCTGCTCGCCATAGGGTCGCGGTTCGATTGTGGAGAACACCTGATGAAACAACCCCGTGCTTGGCAACGAATGCTGTCGGGCCGCAGACTTGATCTGCTGGACCCAACCCCAATGGATATTGAGATCGAAGATATTGCGCATGGGCTCGCCTTTGTTGCACGCTGGAATGGGCAAACCATAGGTGATTTCGCCTATTCTGTTGCTGAACATTCGCTTCTTGTTGAAGACATATTTACGCGCTTAAACCCTAAGACTCCTATTAAATGGCGGCTCGCTGCATTACTTCACGATGCGCCAGAATATGTTATTGGCGATATGATCAGCCCTGTTAAGGCCGCTGTTGGGTCAAATTATGAAACACTTGATGAGCGGTTAATGGCAGCGATTCACATTCGGTTCGGACTGCCTGCACAAGTACCTATCATCATCAAGAAGCAGATCAAAAAAGCGGATAAAATCAGTGCGTGGCTAGAGGCCGTGAAGATCGCTGGTTTTACAGCGACTGAAGCT
>JBLILC010000114.1:0-8645 GCA_047635635.1 Octadecabacter sp.
GAGTAGGCTTGGTTGGTAGAATGCTTCACCTACGATCTCATAGGTACTGCCCCTGCCTTTTTTGCAGCGGATTTGCTTTTTTAGTTTTTTCGAGCCGAACAATCCAAATAGGGCCAAAGCGAATCTCTAAGCAAATTTACATCAATATTCTGACAATAATTTGAACGGCAGAGCTAATCATAACGATTTCTTGGATGGCAGTATCTTTGGTGGGTAAGATTAAATCTAAATGATTTAATCGTTTGTAAACAATGAATTATAAGATTCATTGGCGGAGGCTCAGGGATTCGAACCCTGGGGACGCTTTCACGCCCGTCGGTTTTCAAGACCGGTGCATTCGACCACTCTGCCAAGCCTCCGCTTGGGTGCTTCTTTAAGCAGTGAAAATTGATTCTAAAAGGACCTATGAGTCTTCTTTTTACCAAAAAGGAAATTCACCAAAACGTCACCAAAGCCTTTCAAAGCTGCGCGCGCGCGGCTAATGTATTTTAAAGGCCTGGATTTGTAGGCAATTTGATCGATAAAAAAAGTCCGCAAAATGCACACAGCCGCAAAATTTGCGTGCGAACAAAAGGGCGAAAAATGGGAAGATATTTTTTAAGCAAAATATTGATATTAAAAAATAACTTTGGGATAACCTCTGCTTTAATTTTGGTTGCGACACTTGGCGCCTGTGGCATAGACGGTGAGTATACTTTCCCGACTTTGGTCAATGACTTCTACGACGTCTCCACAGCAGCACCATCCCAAAGCGTACAACTTGTAAAACGTGACGTCGAAGCGCCTAACGTATTTCAGGTCACAGAAGCCGGTTTGTGGGATGGGCGCCTGTCTCTGGGCGGCGTTTGGGTCGCACATCCTGACGTCACCGAGCCAGAACGCGTAATCATCCGCAACCAGACCAATGATACTTTTGTAATTGGGACTTTATTTCGCCGTGAACGCAACAACCCAGATCAGTCGTTGCAAGTTTCATCTGATGCAGCCGCAACGTTGGAATTACTCGCTGGATCACCAACGCAGTTACAAGTGACCGCACTTCGCCCCGAAGAATTTTCTGATGCGCCGCAAGCCACGCCAATAGCTGATTTTGAAGCCCTCACTGACATCGCAGCTGCCCTGCCCGTTTCATCGCCACGACCCGCTAATCCCCCACCTGCGCCTGGCCTTAGGCGGGCTTTTATACAGGTTGGTATATTTTCAATCGAGAACAATGCGCGTGGTACGGCTGATCGCTTGCGAAGCGCTGGAATTGTGCCCACAGTGTTGAAACAGACCAGTCAAGACCGCACATTTTGGCGCGTTATAATTGGGCCGACCACATCCGAAAACGAACGCTCCGAACTGCTCAGTCAAGTCAAATCACAAGGCTTTGAAGACGCTTATTTTGTCACCAACTAATCTACCCACCATCTAACCCATCTAGAGGCTCCATGATCTGTCAAAACGCTGCCCCATTCGCCGCACTTGCCCTTATGATCGCCAGTGCTGCCCCATGTTCCGCGCAGACATTCGACACCCGCGCAAGCGCGGCCTATGTGTTGGACTACTCTACAGGAGTAGTTCTGCTAGAAAAAAATGCGGACGACCCACTGCCACCTGCATCAATGTCTAAACTTATGACACTTTATATGGCTTTTGAAGCGATCAACCCACTAAATGGACAAGACCCATTCCTTACAGTGGACGATGTATTGCCGGTATCCCAGCATTGCATGGATTACACTGGGTCGACGATGTTTCTGGATACCACTGACCGAGTGCGCGTAGAAGACCTGCTGCGCGGAATTATCGTGTTATCGGGCAATGACGCATCTTGCGTAATTGCAGAAGCTCTCTCACGCAATGGCACCGAAGCAGGTTTTGCCCAGCAGATGACAGTGCGTGCCCAGCAAATGGGCATGATGAATTCAAGTTTTGCAAATTCAAACGGGTGGCCGGCGGCTGGCAACCAAATGACGATGCGCGATCTTGGTATGCTCGCAGATCGACTGATCACAGATTACCCAACCTACTATCCACTCTTTGCTGAGCAGGAATTTAATTATGATGGTGAACACCCCGCAAATACTCTAAACCGAAACCCATTGTTGGGCTTAGGCATTGGGGCTGACGGTCTAAAAACTGGTCATACAATAGAGGCAGGTTTTGGGCTCGTTGGGTCGGCAAAACAAGGCAATCGCCGCATTATCTTCGTTGTCACAGGAATCGAATCAGCACAAGAACGTGCCGAAGAAACGGAACGCATCGTGAATTGGGCGTTCCGCCAATTCACTCAGCGCGATATAGCTCGCGGTGGTTCCCTCATTGAACAAGCCAAGGTTTGGCGCGGCGAACAACCTATAGTAGGGCTCTTGTTGCAAGAAGATTTATCTTTGCTGGTACCCACGTCGGGTGCAACTGAGATTCGCGCAGAAGTTGTTTACAATGGACCTATCCAAGCACCAATAACGCAAGGTGAACCTATTGCCGAACTGGTGATCCACCTCGAAAACCTCCCAGAAACGCGCGTCCCGCTGGTAGCAGACGCATCAGTACCGTCCGGCGGCTTCAGTTCACGTTTGCGTACCGCAGCAGGAGTACTTATTGAGCACATCAAAGCCCACAACAATGAAACTGTCGAGATTGAATGATATGGTCAAACATGCTCCTCTTCATGCTCACAGCGGGACACTTCACGGGCTGTTTATATCGTTCGAAGGTATCGATGGATCCGGCAAATCCACACAAACTAAGCTACTGAAAGAACGCTATCCTAATGCTATCCTCACCCGTGAACCTGGAGGAAGCGCTGGTGCTGAAGAAATTCGTGCGCTTTTGTTGACGGGTGATCCGGATCGATGGTCGGCAGAAACCGAAATTCTATTGTTTACGGCAGCTCGTCGCGACCATCTGGAAACTACGATCACTCCTGCCTTGGCTGCTGGAAAAACTGTAATTTGTGATCGTTTTGCTGACAGTACCCGCGTTTATCAGGGTGCAACACGCGGGACGTTACGCGGAGCTGTAGACACATTACACGACGTTATGATTGGCCGCGAACCAGACCTGACATTCATTATCGACATGGACCCAAAAGTTGCCTTGGAGCGTGGGTTGGCGCGCAGATCTGGCGAAGACAGGTTCGAGGACATGGGGTTGGCGTTTCAAGAAACCCTGCGACACGGCTTCCTCGCTCTCGCAAGGACCAATCCAGATCGCTGCGTGCTGATCGACGGCAACCGTGATCCGATCGAGGTCGCTGCTGAGATCGCTGTGCATGTGGCCAACCGAATGTTTGCCGCCTGATGGCGTTCGCACAGCATGACCGTCCACGCCCAGACCAAATCGAAGGCGCACCGCATCCATCGGAGTCAAACATACTTTTTGGACAAGGCAGCGCTGAGTTCGATTTTTTAGAGGCGTTCACGACAGGCCGTCTGCATTCTGGATGGCTAATCACTGGACCACAGGGCGTCGGCAAGGCAACGCTCGCATGGCGAATGGCAGCGTTCTTGTTATCACAGGCATTAGTAGATGGGGATAACCTGTTTGGCGCGCCGCCACTGCCCAAGAACCTTGATGTGAACGAAGACAATAGTGATTTGCGTTTGCTGCGCGCCGGTGCACATCCCCGTTTGTTTGTTGTTCGTCGCACAATGAATGTTACTGAAACTAGCCTGCAAGACCAAATCACTATGGCGGCCTTGCGTGGTCACAAACAGGGGTCCAACAAGCTGATGGACTTCCTGCATCAAAGTGCCGCAGACGGTGGGCGCCGTGTTGTCATTATTGATTGTGCTGATGAGATGAATCCGTCAGTTGCAAACTCAATCCTTAAGGTTCTTGAAGAGCCTCCAAAGAATACTTTTTTCCTGCTGATATCACACCAACCGTCCCGTCTGCTGCCAACAATTCGGTCACGTTGCCGGATTTTACGTTGTGGATTATTGGGAGCCAATGATGTGACGTCTGCCCTTGCACAGGCCAATATCGCGGTTAATCGCAGCGATGCACTGACAGCACTTTCAAGCGGGTCTGTGGGCGAAGCAATCCGACTGACCAATCTTGGTGGGCTTGAACAATATGCAGACTTAATAAACCTGTTTAATGGCTTGCCAAACTTTGACCGTCCGCACGCCCTCAAAATCGCTGAGAGCTGTACTGGCAAGTTGGGGGCGACACGCTTCGCGCTCACACTAGATTTAATCGACAAATTTCTCGCCCGAACTGCCCGCGCTGGATTGCATGGCCCACCAACAACACAAGCTGCAGCAGGTGAAGCATTGTTACTTTCAAAAATCTCACCTAATGATCATGCTGCCCGCACGTGGGCAGCTGTCGCGCAAGATGTCACAGACCGTACACGTCACGGCAAGGCAGTCAATCTTGACCCTGCCGCCCTCATCCTTGATACGATGTTTAAGATCGAAAAAGCCGCGCAAGACGTGGCCCCCGTTTAGAGGTCGCAAATGTCCCCGTCTGAGAACACACCTTTCCAAATTGTCGATAGTCACTGCCATCTTGATTTTACTGACTTTGACGAAGAACGCGCCAACGTAGTCGCAAGAGCTGTAAACGCAGGTGTAACGCGCATGGTTACAATCTGCACACGTTTGCGTCTTGAACCGCAGGTCCGCGCCATCGCAGAAAAATTCCCTCCAGTTTTTTTCGCAGCTGGCACTCACCCAATGAGTGCAGCAGACGAACCGATGGTATCCATTGATGAATTAATTGCCCTAACAGCTCATCCTAAAATGGTTGGAATAGGTGAAAGTGGGTTAGATTATCATTACACTGCAGAAACTGCAAACTTGCAAAAAAAGTCCCTGGAAGTTCACATTCAAGCGGCACAAGAAACAAGCCTACCATTGATTATTCACAATCGCGCATCTGACGACGATATGATCGACATATTAAGCTCAGCCCATAAGAAAAAGCCTTTCGCATGCGTCATGCACTGCTTCTCAAGCAGCGCAGAGTTGGCGCGTGAGGCAATAGACCTTGGTTTTTATATATCAATGTCAGGCATCGCCGCATTCCCCAAAAGCCAAGAATTACGGGATATATTCGCCAGCGTACCTATTGAGCAAATACTGGTAGAAACAGATAGCCCTTACCTTGCGCCACCGCCCCATCGAGGGCGCCGCAATGAACCTGCCTACACTACACATACCGCTAAGATTGGTGCTGAGATTTTTGGACTGAGCTACGAGGATTTTGCAGCTCAAACATCAGCCAATTTCGATCGCCTGTTTGCCAAGGCTGCGGGGTGGAAAGCATGACTATAACTTTGCGCATCCTTGGCTGTGGATCCTCAGGTGGCGTCCCAAGATTGGGTGGTCATTGGGGGACCTGTGATCCTACCAACCCTAAGAACATACGCAAACGTTGTTCACTTCTAGTAACTCGAACAACTCTATCCGGCGTCACCCGCGTGTTGATCGACACCTCACCAGATTTGCGTCAGCAACTGCTAGACGCAGAAGTTGGGGAACTTGATGGGCTTATCTATACCCATGCCCACGCTGACCATGTACACGGTCTCGATGATATTAGGATGGTGGTTTACAACATGCGCCAGCGCCTACAGGTCTGGGCTGATAGCGACACAGGCAATCAGTTGCTGGCACGCTTTGGCTATGCCTTTGTTCAGCCCAAGGGATCCAATTACCCACCGATTTGCGATCTCAACACCATTAAAGGTGATGTGACAATCGAAGGCGCCGGAGGTCCTATTACTTTCATCCCATTTGAGGTTAAACATGGCAATATTGACGCTCTAGGCTTTCGCATTAACAATGCCGCATACCTACCGGATGTGTCCGAAATTCCTGAAAATATTTGGCCACAATTAGAAAACCTTGATCTTTGGATCGTCGACGCCCTACGCCGCGATCCTCATCCAACCCACACACATTTGGCTAAGACACTTCAATGGATTAGCAGCGTGCAACCTAAACAAGCAGTTCTGACAAACATGCACATTGATCTGGATTATGCGACGTTAGCAGCAGAGACGGCTGACAATATTCAACCTGCTTACGATGGCCTGACCCTAACAATCGCCGACTAGAACAATGTTAGATATCTTCGCCATCATCTTACCAGTTTTCATCGTGATGGGATTTGGTTACCTTGCGGTGTGGCGCAGATTGTTTGCCGACAGCGCTGTTGACGGCTTGATGAAATTTGCGCAAAATTTTGCCATTCCATGCCTTCTATTTCGCGCAATATCGACGCTTGATCTTCAACAAAACTTTGACATTCCACTATTATTAAGCTTTTACAGTGGTGTTGTTGGAGCTTTTGCAATTGGGCTTTTGGGGGCGCGTTTTTTGTTTGCTCGCCCATGGCAAGACTGTGTTGCAATCTCGTTTTGTTGTTTGTTTTCAAATACTTTATTGTTGGGTCTACCAATTACAGAGCGCGCATACGGCGCAAATGCATTACTGGGTAATTACACTATTATAGCGTTTCACGCGCCTTTTGGCTACGCGCTTGGTATCACTGCGATGGAATTGGTGCTCGCGCAAGGAACGCCATTGCGCCATATTCCCTTAAAGGTTGCTAAAGCGATATTTTCAAATGCACTGGTTCTGGGCATTACGCTTGGGTTTATCGTAAACCTTGGACAAATCCCGCTGCCAGTCGTGTTTACCGATGCATTAGATTTGATGGTACGAGGGGCCCTTCCCGTGGCATTGTTCGGCTTAGGAGGCGTACTGTATCGCTATCGACCCGAAGGCGACATGCGGACTATTCTATTTGTCTGCTTGATATCACTTGGATTGCACCCGGCAATTGTTTGGACGCTGGGCAGCTACAATGATCTGTCAGAAAATGCATTCCGGTCTGCGGTTTTAACTGCTTCCGTCGCACCAGGCATAAACGCATATGTGTTTGCAAATATGTACGGTGTAGCAAAACGGGTGGCAGCATCTGCGGTGTTAGTTGGCACTGGTTTATCGATTGTGACAACGGCTTTCTGGCTTGGGATCTTACCATAAATGCTAAGGTTATTGGCGAATAGTTCTGGGAGCTGCATACTAACTAAAGTTACTGATCCGCAAGCAAAACTCTTTGTACAGCGTCATCCCAGCCAAGATAAAATGTGTTTTCATCGCGGATTACCGGACGGGTCATGACCTTGGGCTTGGCTACAATCTGTGCCTCAACTTCAGAGTTTTTTAACCAGTCGTTTAGCATACGGAAGTCACTAGAGCTGCGATCCACCAAACGATCACCAAACTCCATAATCAGCTCAGCCAACTCAGCCTCATTCAGAGGATCTGATCGTATATCACGGAACTCGACTTCCTTGCCACAAGACTCGAGAGTTTTGCGGGCGCGTTGGCAAATTGCGCAGGTACTCAATCCGTAGATAATCATACTAAAAGACCTAATCCAAAAAAATTTATGTTCATGCATCAAAGGGAAAAAGGCAACACATTTAGATCAAACGCTTTGTAACAAAACAGTTCAATGTTAAGTTAGTTGCAAATTTTATTTTATCTTAATTTAAAATGAATCAATCTCAGGGACACTACCGAACCGTGCAAGAAACGTAGGCATCCCAACCTCACCTGAATCTTGGTCTTCAATCACCATATATGCATCGGCACCAATACACGAATCTGATTGCGACTCGCGTTCTGCACGTTCTTGAGCCGGCATAGCTGATGTATATTCAAACTGCTTTCCAATCTGCATAATGACCTCCCCAGCACCCTTTCCCGACTTTGCAACGTATGTTTGGCAGATATAATGCACTTTTGGTTCTGTAATGCTGGAATCAGTCATGTTAATGCCTCACTTTAAAATTTAGAACAAAATAGAAACATTTAACAGGCTTGGCAAGATGCTTTGGCTTGGCCCACCTCATCCACAGAACTCTTACATTTAGTTAAATTACTGATAACGAGAATGGTCGCCAACAAGTAGGTGGCGCAAGGTGTAATCTTTATTAATCATCAGAGGCTTTGTTGCACAAATGAGCTGATGGGATTCACTGTATGAATCCAGTGTGATAGCTGAGAGTGATGAGCAGTTGGGCCCCAACGAAGTACAAGACCAAGAATTGGTCGTCTCACAATTATAGTTTGAAGCGGCGAAGATCATTGTCGATCTGGTTTGATCCAGAGATGGTTTGGACACCACCGCCAAGTGGCAAACGCGGTCGGCAACAGCAATTCAGTGACGCCGCTGTTCAAACGTGTCTGACGCTTAAGGTCCTCTTCGGTATGCCGCTTCGCCAGACAACTGGGTTCGTCCAGAGCCTGCTGCAGCTTGTCAGCCTGGACTGAGCTACGCCAGATTTCAGCACTTTATGTCGACGCCAGAAGACACTGAACGTGAGCCTGCCTTATGTGGATCAAAGGGGCCACTGAATCTCCTCATCAACAGCACTGGGATCAAAGCCGAGGGTGAAGGCGAGTGGAACGCGCGCAAGCACGGAGGCTCCAAACGCCGCGTCTGGCGTAAGATACACATTGGTATCGACGAGGAAACGCTTGAAGTGCGGGCGGCTGAAGTCACGGGCAGCAACATCGGTGACGCACCCATGTTACCCGAACTTCTGAACCAAATCCCATCCAGTCAGGACATCGGCAGCGTTACTGCGGATGGGGCGTATGACACCCATAAATGCCATGAGGCGATTGCTG
>JBLILC010000115.1:0-8637 GCA_047635635.1 Octadecabacter sp.
CCAAGAATGACTCCCCCAGTTTTCCGGGCTGTCATTTTTTCGTCGCTTAAAATATGCGCTAACGGCAATACGAACAGTGGTAATACTGCCATGGATATACCTGCAAACGCCGACGGCACATATTGTTGGCCCCATGATAAAAGAGCGAATGGCAAGGCCGTGTTCAGAGTACCAATCACTACTAAATAGCCCCAAACTGCACGTCCAGTGGGCATTGGGCGGCCCATTAAGTGTACTAACAACAACAAAGTTAGCGCGCCTAATGTCGTGCGTGCGCAGGCAACAGTCAGGGGAGGATAGCCTTCTAGTGCAATAGCTACGACCATAAAGGTTCCACCCCAAATCAGGCCAAGAAACAGAATGGATAGCCAATTAAATACAGTGGGTTGGTTGTTCATAAATTTTCTTTACAGAGATCAGTTGTGACTGTCACGCAACCAAATCTGATTTAAAATTTAATTATAAATGGTTTGTCTATAGCCTGGATTTAAATTCATGAGCTATTCTAGATAACACTAATTAAGATAATAAAAATAAATCAAATAGAAAAAAGTCAGTACTTTAAAGTAGCGTTTAAAACTTTTTTATTGAATTTTTTTAAAAAATATAACTTTACAAGTATATCTATTTTTTTAGAGTACTGAACACATTTTTTTCTGAGTTAAAAATGGTAGGTATAATAACACCAGTAAAACAAAAAAATTAATATTTTTAAAATATTAAATAAAGCATTATGAAACGAAGCCGAGAAAGAGAAAAAATAATTCTGAATTTTTATATATAAAAGTACTATTAATTTCGCAACTGGTACAAAGACTAAAATAGTTTGAGAGGATGAGTGCTAATCTAAAGTCTGATAATACTAGCTAAAGCTCGCTGAGAGCAGAATCAAAGCCTACATATAAAGTCATATTAATTATTTAATTTTATAGTAGCGTGAGCATAATAAACTTATGCTCACGTTTAAATTAATTCAATTCTTAGCTTTGTCGACCATCTTACCAGCAGAAATCCACGGCATCATGTCGCGCAGTTTGCCACCAACCTGTTCAATTTGGTGTTCGTCATTCGCGCGACGAGCTGCTTTGATCGTTGGTTGACCAACTGCATTTTCTAGCATGAAGTCTCGTACAAATTTACCAGACTGAATATCGTCTAGAACCGCTTTCATGCGGGCTTTGGTTTCTACGTAGGGCAATATGCGCGGGCCAGAAACATACTGTCCGTATTCAGCCGTGTTAGAGATGGAATAGTCCATGTTGGCGATGCCGCCTTCATAGATCAGGTCCACGATCAGCTTCACTTCGTGCAGGCATTCAAAATATGCCATTTCAGGCTCATAACCTGCCTCAACCAAGGTTTCGAAGCCCATACGGATGAGTTCAACTACACCGCCACATAGGACTGCTTGTTCGCCGAAAAGGTCGGTTTCGCATTCCTGACGGAAATTGGTTTCAATAATGCCGGAGCGACCGCCACCAATGGCTGAACAATAGGACAATCCAATTTCATGGGCTTTGCCAGATTCGTCTTTGTCGACTGCGATTAAGCAAGGAACTCCGCCGCCTTTGGTGTATTCGCCGCGTACTGTGTGGCCTGGCCCTTTTGGCGCCATCATAATGACGTCAATGCCTTCTTTAGGTTCAATCAAACCGAAGTGGACGTTTAGTCCATGGGCAAATGCAATAGCAGCACCAGGCTTGATGTTGTCATGCACGTATTTCTTGTAAGTTTCCGCCTGCAATTCGTCGGGCATAGTGAACATGATCAAGTCGGCCCAAGCCGCAGCTTCTGCAATGCCCATAACGGAAAGGCCTTCGCCTTCGGCTTTGATTTTGCTTGGTGATCCGTCGCGCAATGCAACGACAAGGTTTTTAGCACCGCTATCACGCAGGTTCAAAGCGTGAGCGTGGCCTTGTGAGCCATAGCCGAGAATAGCAACTTTCATGTCTTTGATGAGGTTCACATCGCAGTCACGATCATAATAGACGCGCATGGAGATATTCCTTTATTGTGGTTCGCATTGGTTCACTTATGGCTGAGGTTTAAGTGCGTTACGAGGCCTGTTCTTTTACATTTATTTGTTAAAACGAATTTGTTATGCGTGTTTTAAATCTATTATGGATATTTCATGCTTAATGATCTAGATCGCCGTTTGCTGCGCCAATTGCAGGCCGAACCAACTCTTACAGTTGCTGAGCTGGGCAAGAGGGCGGGCGTATCGGCTTTGAAGGCAACGCGACGCTTGGGGCGATTGCAGGAACGTGGTATTTTAAAAGGATATCACGCGGTAATTAACTGGCACGCATTGGGCTATTTTGTTGTAGTGTCGCTTCGCGTAACGCTAGACAAAACCCAAACCCGTGCTTTTGATGAATTTATTGATGCGGCGCGCGCCATTGCAGAGGTTACAGAAATCCAGACGTTTTTAGGGCGTGTCGATGTGCGCCTGAGCGTGATTGCACGCGATATGGAGCATTACCAATCGATTTATCGTAAAGATATCCTTGCGCTGCCGCATATGGCCGATATTGAAGCATTGATGACAGTAGCAACGTTGAAGGATGATGAAAGTTTTCCGTTGTGATAAATATTGATGACACAGACAGATTAATTTTGTGTGCGCTGGTCCACGATGCGACTCAAAATGCGGCGGCCCTTGGAGGGCGGATCGGCCTCAGTCAGCCTGCGACTTGGCGTCGTATCAAACGCTTGCGTGATGCGGGGATTTTGGCAGGACAGCGGGTGTCATTGGACGCAGTTAAGCTGGGCTTTGGCGTGACGGTTTTTTTAGGTATTAAATTAGTCACGAAGGGACGGGTATCACTGGACGATTTCGAACGCGCTGTGACGGCCATTCCCGAGGTGCATTTGGTAGAACATGTACTGGGACGTTACGATTACCGCCTTCGGGTCGTTGCGCGTGATCTAGCAGACTTCGAACGGGTTCTTCGCCGACGTGTGATGATATTGCCGGGTGTTGGGGATGTTGAGGCAAACGTATTGCTGAGTGAAGAGCGCAGACCTGGCCCAATTTGAGCTTTAGCTTTTTGTTGAATAAAGACATTCCTTTTAGGTTTCTAAATATAAAAGTTCGAGCAAACAGAGCTAAGAATTAAAACACTTTTAAAATTATTTTCTGCAGCTTTGGCATAAACGAATTCGAAATTTATTCGTAAAGTACCATTTTAAAGAAATGGAAGTGGCGATGTGAATTGTCTTTGCAGAAGGGCGACTGCACACGTTTGTGTTTGAGGTTCCACATCGCATATCTCGTTTAGGTGAAGGACGTTACTTTTCCGTCAGATGATCCCGTTTGATATCCTTCATTTTGCATCAATTATTAGTCACATCTGTGTTGAATTCTAGAATATCAGCAGCGATCGTGATCTCATTATGGTTAATTTCAAAAATATTACTTGGTCCTAATGTGGCTGCGCAGTTTGGCTTCTCCGTGGGCTTTATTGGCGAAAACTAATCGCTAGAATTGCTGATGTTAAGGTGTCGTGAGGAATTGTGGACGTATGAGATTTGTGTGTCGCACACTATAAATCCTGTACGGATGGTCTGTGGCTAGACCCGCGCAAAGATTGGGCATATGCAAATAATATGACTACAATATTGCCATATCGCACGCATACCAAACGTTTGCTTAAATTAGGTCTGCCTTTGGTTGGTGCCAATGTTGCGGGTTTTTCGATTCATATGACAGATACCATCATGCTTGGCTGGTATTCTGTCACATCATTGGCGGCGGCAACGGTGGCGACGGGTCTGTGGTTCATCACGTTTATTATCGGCGCAGGCTTTGGGCGTGCAGTGACACCAATGGTGGCGGAAGCGGTTGAGATGGGTGACAATAATCGCGCACGACGTGTTACCCGTATGGCCTTATGGTTGTCGGCTATATATGCGGTTTTGTTGGTTGTGCCGTTTATGTACGGAGAAGCGATTTTGCTGGCGATGGGGCAGGAAGCAAAAGTGGCTACGCAAGGCGGATTATATTTACGGATTGCGGTGCTGGGCATGTTCCCAGCGATGGGTGTGCAGGTCATGCGATCCTACCTTGGTGCTATGGAAATAACGGCCGTTCAATTGTGGATCACACTGGTCGCTTTGGCCGCGAACGCAACGGTAAACTACGCGCTAATCTTTGGTAATTTGGGCGCGCCCGAACTGGGAATTGAGGGCGCTGCCATTGCATCTGTGGTAATCCAAATTTTGCAGATGTTCGCGTTAATGCTTTACGTGCAGTGGAAAAAGCCCAAAGCTGAATTGTTTCGCCGGATCTGGAAATCCGACCATGAGGCGATGGGGCAGGTTTTCAGGCTTGGTTTGCCTATTGGTCTGACATCTTTCGCTGAAGGGGGATTGTTCGTTGGCTCATCGGTTATGATGGGCTGGATTGGGGAGATTGAACTCGCTGCGCACGGGATAGCCATGCAGCTAACTGCGTTTATGTTTATGTTCCACGTAGGAATGTCAGAGGCAGCTACGATCCGTGCTAGCCGCCAATTCGGTGCACGAGATGAGACTGATCTGAGACGCGGTGCGGCTGCAGCTTATGGCGTTTCGCTTAGTTTTTCCGTCATAGTGGTGATATTATATCTTGTTATGCCAGCAGTTTTTGTTGGGCTCTTCATCGATCCAGTCGATCCTGCACGTGATGCAGTTCTGGCGTTAGGCGTTGTGTTGGTAATGTTGTCGGCGTTGTTTCAATTTGTTGACGCTGCCCAGGTTGTAGCACTAGCAGTGTTGCGCGGAGTGCAAGACACTCGGGTTCCAATGTGGTTGGCTATTTTTAGCTACTGGGTCATTGGCATCCCATCGAGCTATTTCATGGCATTCACGTTTGACTGGGGGCCTGTAGGATTATGGCTTGGCCTTACTGTCGGTCTTGGTGTTGCAGCGGTATTGCTAAACCAGCGTTTCTGGGGCGGGTCGGTGCACATTGCACGTGGCGGAGCGACGGGCTTACAGAAGTAATTTAAGTAAAGAGACCTCGAGCTACCCATCAGGATATTTTGAAGTCATGACAGGGTGCATCGACAGACTTTTGAAATGTTGTTTGGTAGTGTTTCGTAGCTACCAGAAAAGCGGTTTTTTTAAACGCCATTAAAGAACACGAGCCGTGCATCACCAGTAAGCGAACATCTTTGAGTTTAAACGATGTTGGGCGCTAAATTTGGATTGCACCGATTGTGTCGTGATGTTGGAATAGTCGATTTCGCGGCACATACTATTTATACCGCTTTCACGAACAGAGACTTGCGTTGCGTTACTCATGTTTCGATCTAGACGATGTTGATCCCTGATAGAGTTTGGTTGTCTTTGGGCTTTACTTCGTTTTTCTTGATGTTGATGATTGCTTTTTGGTTTAACTTTATACTTCACTTTGAGATATTAGTTTCCATTTTAGACACTCCTGTGGCGTTTTTACAGACACAAATAATAGCTAAGAAAACCTTCGCCCATTTTGTTAAATATTTAATTTCTAGCAGTTTTACTGATCTGTGCCAGCCTTAGCTAAGGCTGGCACAGAAGGTTTTAATTCGGGTGCAGGCTTCTTTCAGTGCGTCGTCTGATGTGGCGTAACTGACGCGAAAATTTGGTGAAAGTCCAAAGGCTGCCCCGAAAACAACAGCGACACCGACTTCTTCCAGCAGGGCTGTGGCAAAGACCTCATCATTGGTAATCACTGTGCCGGTGGGTGTGGTTTTGCCAATGCAACCTGCGATGCTTGGATAAACGTAGAACGCACCTTCGGGTACGGGGCAGACTATGCCTGTCGTGTCGTTTAGCATAGACACCACCAGATCGCGGCGTCGTACGAACATTTCGTTGTTTGGGGTGATGAAATCTTGTGGGCCGTTTAACGCTTCAACTGCTGCCCATTGGCTGATGGAACATGGGTTGGACGTACTTTGGCTTTGCACCTTACGGATCGCTCCAATGAGATTCTTTGGGCCTGCCGCATAGCCAATGCGCCAGCCTGTCATAGCATATGCCTTGGATACGCCGTTCATAGTCAGTGTTCGGTCATGTAACTGCGGTTCAACCTGTGCGGGCGTGCAAAATTTGAAACTGCCATAAGATAAATGTTCATACATATCGTCAGTCAGAACCCAGACATGCGAGTGGCGTAGTAATACATCGGTCAAGGACTTTAGTTCAGTCCAGCTATATCCGGCACCAGTGGGGTTGGAGGGCGAGTTGAACAAGAACCACTTTGTTTTTGGGGTGATCGCTGCCTCAAGTTGATCGGCCGTAATCTTAAAGCCAGCTTCCAACGTGGCCTTGATGAACACGGGTTCGCCACCAGAAAGGAGCACCATATCAGGATAGCTGACCCAGTAGGGTGCGGGAATAATTACTTCATCTCCGGAGTTCAGTGTCGCCATGAACGTGTTATAAAGAACCTGTTTGCCACCCGTGCCGACAGTCACTTGGTCTGGAGTGTAAATCAAGTTATTGTCCCGTGCGAACTTGGCGCAAATTGCTTTCTTCAGTTCGGGGATGCCATCCACTGCCGTGTATTTCGTTTTACCACTGTTGATAGCCGCGATACCAGCCGCCCTAATATTGTCAGGTGTTTCAAAATCAGGTTCTCCGGCTCCAAGGCCGATAACGTCGCGCCCCGCGGCTTTCAATTCCTGCGCTTTGGTTGTTACCGCAATTGTCGGTGATGGCTTTACGCGCTTAAGTGTCGCTGAAAGAAAGGACATGGTTGGCCTCAACTGGAAAATTCTATTTTACATGCCATATTAGAGACTGCAGTAAACGACAACAGACCTCAGTCATACTGGAGACGGAGATGAACACTGAAACGGTGACCCAAAATTGTTATTGTGAGGAAACCCTGCCGTTCGGGGACCATCTAGCGGCTGCCCCAAACGTAGTGCAGACGGCAAAAAAACAATTCGTGCAGCGTGTGAGGGGTAAGCTTAGAGACTTAAACAACCATAAAGAATATCTGAGCGAAACGTACATCAATTGGTTGAGTATTTTGTCTGATATTGTTGGATTTTTCCTAAGGTGGTTTAGAGCTGCTGAGAAGCAGTGGCTTTTTGAGCCTCACGAAGACGCTCCTATCGTTTCGGGTGCACATGTAATGCTTTTGAGACTCCGCGCTTTGCAGACACAAATGAAATATTCAAATGAGCGGCTTTAAGTGCTTGAAAATAAACGTAAAATAATGGTGATAACATGAATGAACCTCTAGATGTGATGCGTAAAAGATTGCATATGCGATCAATTCGGCGCGGGATTAAAGAAATGGACTTGATCCTTATGGGTTTTTCAAAAGTGCATTTGGCGGGGTTGGATGCAGGGCAGCTGACAGTTTATGATCGGATGCTTAACGAGAACGATCATGAATTATATCAATGGGTCAGTGGCCAGTCTGAAGAACCACCCGAGTACAATGTGTTAATGAAAATGATCCGTGAAGGCGCGATTGGTGTCACAAAGCCGTCCGCATAACTCTGTTTTGGATAATTTCTCCATGATTGAACCCAATGTTTACCAGTGATGAGTTAGGCAATTTAGGAGAGAATTCGTAAAATATTTGGGATAAAAATATGCATGAGCTTGCGTTTGCTGCTAGCAATCGGTGGAAGTCCCCATCCAAGTGGGCTAAGTTGAATTTTAAGAATTTATTTTGACGCGCTGACGCTGGTTGAACGCCCGCATTAACTTCTGCTTAATATTAAATACAACGAAGTGGCTGTCACCGATTCTGAAAACTGCGGTAATTACCAAGGTAGCTAAATTCTCAAAATTATCCTAAAATGCACTATATTTGCCATAATTGATATGAGATTGACCGATTATTCTTGCTATGCGTCTAGCTGACAAAATGTGCGGTTAGCGATTTCGTGGTGTAACAGTTAAAAAGACACGGAGTAAAATTGAAAATAAGGCTGCATAGATATCAGTAGTTCAAATATAATTGTTGCGGCATTGCAAGCTGTGGAACCGTACTATTTTAGTTTAAAATCAACTTACACTAATTTTTGGGAAACATTTGGACGATCCTGAATTTTTGTGATTTCTTTAAAGAAACTGTGGCTCACCGCGTTAGCTCAGACCTCAAATTTCAACGCCGTTTTAGCAAAGGCATTAGGCCACCAGCTTATTTTAGTGATATGCAAGGTCATTTCTGCAACGTTAAAGTTTTGACTGTGACACGGGCAGGGCCGTGGATAACGTTATGTCGCCGCAATCAGATGTTTGCTTTGCTATTAATGGAAATATTAAGGATATGGTTCAAGACATTGAGCTTCTGTTCGAGCAATGCAAACCTCGTTCGAAGTGTTGCGCTTAGATTTGTGGTTGGAGCCATCGCTGCCCAAAGGGTTGTGTTCAAAGTTGATTAGATGGCTAAAAGATCGGATTAGTTTTGAAATCTGTCCAATTAAAGCTGAAGTGATCGTCACCCAGATATAAACATTCTTCAAATAAACTTTGAAACGGTGCGCTATGATGAAAAAGCAAGGCTGACATAACTTAATTATCATCTAAAGGGCACCTCTAAAAATTGCCCTGACGTTGGTTTTGCGATATGATTGAGAGGTAAACTGGCAGGGGAATGTGGTGATGGCGCAGATGGGTTTTTTCGATCTTTCGGACCGTTAC
>JBLILC010000116.1:0-8456 GCA_047635635.1 Octadecabacter sp.
GACCTAAGATAGGGCCAAGGATGATGATTGCGGGACCTGCGTCCAAGAACATTCCAACTATAAACAACAGGATGTTGATAAGGAACAACAAGATTAGGGGGTTTTCGGACATGCCAAGAATTATGTCGGCCATAGTGGTGGCTGCGCCTGATGTTGCAACAATGGTTTTAAATGCCACAGCAGCGCCGACCAGTAAAAGGACTGAGGCCGAGGCAAGAGCAGAGCGTTGCAAAACGTCAAAGAAGTCTGCCCATGTTAGGGACCGCAGGACGAAGATGGAGACAAGAAGTGCATAGGCGACAGCGACAGTTGAGGCTTCGGTTGGTGTCATGACGCCAACAAGAATACCACCTAATATAATGATTGGTGTTTGCAGCGGCACTACGCCCTTTTTGCAAACGGTGCGGAAGTCTGCGCTGACGACGGTGCGCAACCACATAAAAAAGAAGTGCGCGAATACTAGCAATACTGCAAGTGTACCTACAAGTACCCAACCTTGCGGTTTTGCAACCCCTGCAAACGATGATGTGAGCCTGAACACAGCCCAAAGTAAGCCCATTAAATTAATGCGCACTAAAAGTAGTGAGAGGTTATGTTCAACTTTGGTAATGATCTGGTTCTTATGAACGATGCGTTCCGCTTTTGGTAGGTCGTAGCGATCAGCCATTAGGCGCACCATCACCATTAAGCCAATACCGACCAAGATGCCCGGAACAATGCCGGCCATGAACAGTGCTGCGACGCTTTCGCCCATAACATATGCATAAATAATCATGATGCCGCTGGGTGGGATTATTGGGCCAATGACCGAACTGGCAGCGGTAATCGCAGCTGCGAATTTACGGGTATAACCGTTCTTTTCCATCGCCGGAATAAGTGTAGAACCAAGCGCAGATGTATCGGCCACCGCAGACCCGGAGAGGCCTGCAAATAAAATTGATGACAGGATGTTAACTTGCGCCAGGCCACCACGCATATGGCCCATGAAGGCTTGAGCAAACTCTACAAGGCGAGTGGTGATGCCGCCGCGGTTCATCACCTCACCAGCCAACATAAAGAACGGCAATGCCATCAATGGAAAGCTATCAATACCATTGTAAACATTTCGATATAGGATCGAAAGATCTTTTTCGTTTCCTGTGACCCACGTCATAAAGCCTGGTGCAAATAACAGGGCGAAGACGACAGGTGTTCCAATCATAAGAATGGTAAAAAAAAGTGGCAGGAACCAAATTAGCATTATGATGCACTCGCGATGTCTTGGTCGCCCAGCGGGGTGATGCCTGAGTCTCGCCCAAACAATTTCAACCCTTGGCGAAGGATCAGCTCAACGCAGACAAGGATCAGCAAATTTATACCAACCCAAAGGGCTGCATATTGATAATAATTTGAAAATTTGCCTCGGCATTTTCCGATTTCAAAGCTTAACGGCCAGCGCAGTGTAGAAGAACAGCCGCGCCCCGATAGACTGTCGACGTGGTTATTAAGACCTTTTTCCCACATCACTAACAATACCGCAAAAGATATTGCTAATAATATAAGTGTGAGTACCGTTGCGAGGCGTTCAGACAACGCACGTTCCAACATATCAATGGCGACAAACCCGCCATGCCGGTAGGCAATTGGCGCCATTAAACCAGTCATCCAAAGCATGCCAAATCGCGCGGCTTCTTCGGTCCAATTTGGGGCGTCGTTCAAGGCATAGCGCATGAAAACTTGTAACAGGATAAAGCATACCATTAAAAAAAGGGCGGTGACGGCAATAGATTTGACGACCTTGTGGATGCTTTCATTGAGTGCTGCATGGGCTCGGGCGGCAGAAATTGGTCGCAGTATGCACGCGAACCAAAAAGCTGCTGCCATCAAACTAACTAGAGCCATGTCACCGACGCTAATTGTTTTTGCCACAGCCTCCCTTCTGTCCTCAAAAGCACCAATAAATAGGATTGCTGCGTAAGATGCTGCGACCGCTCCAATTGCAAGGCGTCCTCCCAAAGTGTGCCCTCCCTAGGCTTCAGTGGTTTCTTTCTTGGTTATTCAAAAGCTTTACGATCCACTCCTCAAATTAATCTTTTATCGATACGAACCTTCCTGCTTGAAAAAGTAATGGTATACCATCGCGAGTGCTGGCACTTGTGACTTGGCCGACGATGATGGTATGATCGCCAGCGTCGTGTTCTGCGTTTAAGATGCATTCGAACCTTGCAAGACAGCCATTGATCAACGGTACGCCTTCCTCGTTTGCAGCCCAGTCGAGACCGTCAAACGCTGACTTGTCACGAGTGAAATCATTACAAAGCTGCTGTTGATGTCCATCAAGAACGTGGATCGCAAAATATTTTGCACCTGTGAAATATTTGAAACGCTTGGATGACTTCGCGGGTGACCACAGTACAAGGGGCGGGTCTAGGGACACAGAAGCAAAGCTGTTAGCCGTTATCCCAATGGGCCCATAAGCCGTGTCAGTTGTAACAACAGTAACACCCGTTGCGTAGGCACTCAAAGCTGCACGAAATGCGCGCTGATCTACTAGTGGGTCAAACGTCTCCATCTAGGCCACCTCATGTCCAAGGGTGGCTTCATATAGCTTAAACCAAGTTTGACGAGACATATTGACTTTAAAGGCATCTGAAAATCTTTTAATACGGATTAGGTTATTCGTTCCCATTACAGGCATGATCTTAGCGGGGTGTGCCAGTAACCAAGCGACAGCAACGGCAGAACGATCAACACAATTGCTGACAGCTACGCTATCCAAAACGCGGCCAAGTTCCGTATCAGCAGTCATCAATTTACCACCACCAAGTGGCGACCACGCCATTGGTGAAACTCCGCGTTCTTGCAAATAGGCAAGATCGCCGTTGGTAAGGGAATCATATGATGATAACGAAACCTCAATCTGGTTTGTCACGAGTTTTGATTTCATGCCCGATTGCAATAAATTCCAATCGTGCAGTTTAAAGTTTGACACACCAACAGCGCCCACTTTGCCAGATTCTACAAGGTCATCAAGGGCCGCACCAGTTTCATGGTGGTCCATCAGCGGGTCTGGGCGGTGGATCAAAAGGACATCAATTTTTTCCACCCCCATTAGGCGCAGGGAATTATCGACAGATGAAATTATATGTTTACGCGTTGTATCGTAATATTTGCCTGGGACTTCGGAATAGCGCCCAGCAGGCGCAAGAATATTACATTTTGTTACTATTTCGATCTGGTCTTTGATCGCTTGGGTCAGACCCGCACCCATAATTTCTTCAGCCAAGTACCCGCCATAAATATCGGCCTGATCCATGGTCGTGACACCCTGTTCTAGGCAAGCTTCGATTTTGGCCTGAACCGCTTTGGGTGATGTGTCATCAACATCGCCAAGGCGCCACATACCATATACAATGCGCGACAGGGAAAGATTTGGAGTCAAAGTTATACGTTCCATAGATGTCATTTTATATACGAGGTCCGTTTCCGAGAGGGGTTGCAGGGGTGTTGATAGGGACACGTCCGTAAACGTGGGGCAATGAGCAGGTTTTTAAATCTGGCATTACAAGTTTGCCGAAATACTTTGCTTCGTCAATGTGTGGATAGCCAGAGAATATAAAGCTACGGATACCCATTTTACGATAGCTTTCGATCTTGGACAAGATTTGGTCTGCTGATCCCACAAGGGCTGCACCGCAGCCGGAACGTGCGCGGCCAACGCCTGTCCATAAGTTGGCTTCAGCATAACCAAATTTATCGGCCAATTCGCGAGCTTTGGCTTGGTGTGACACACCAAGTGAGATGCTATCATGGGCGCGGTCACGGATAAGGTTGCCGTATTCATCATCTAGCTTGCTCACGAGGTGATCGGCATATTCACGAGCTTCTGCTTCTGTGTCGCGCACAATTACATGGACGCGTAATCCGTAATCGAGGGTACGGTTGTGGCGACTGGCAACTGCATTTACGTCTTTCATCCGTTGTGTAAGTTGGTCCATTGGTTCGGGCCACATTAGATAAACGTCGCAATGCTGGCCACACAATTCTAAGGCTGCTGGAGAGTAACCACCGAAATACAATAAAGGGCCACCGCTCTGGTAAGGAGTTGAGGGCGCCGTGGAGATGTTGGCAAATTGATAGACGTCGCCATCATAGTTAATTTCGTCGCGTGTCCAGGCCTGTTTAAGTATCTCGACCACTTCGCGTGAGCGTTGATAGCGTAATTTGCTGTTAGCCACTTCACCAGGGAAGTCGGAGGAAATAACATTGAGAGTTAGGCGGCCTTTCATCATGTGATCCAGTGTCGCTACAGTGCGCGCAAGCATGATGGGCTGCATTTCACCGCAGCGGATTGCGGCGAGCATATTGATTGACTTCGTCAGTGGGGCCATGCCCGCCACGAAGGACAATGTGTCTTGTCCCACTTGGTAGCTGGACGGTGCAAGAACATTTCTAAATCCCTGTGCCTCAGCCTCAAGCACGATATCGCGGCAATTTTCCCACGACGAACGTAGAGCGCCATCCGGTACACCCAGATAGGCGTAATCATCGGAACATAGGGCGGAAAACCAGCTTACTTCAGACGTGTATAAGTCAGCAGATGTGACGGGCACAATTGTCATGATTCTTATCCTAGTAGTCAGCTTATGTCCCTTGCGTAGCATTCCTATTCTAGTGCATCAATAGTATATCAATTATTTTATCACGCGTTTGTACTATCGGAGAAAGCGTACATGTCAGACGGAAAACGCCCAACAGCTCTGCCTAAGTATGTACAGATTGCTGAAATGTTGATCCGCGATATTGCTGCCGGTCGGCTCGCGGATGGAGCGCGACTGCTGCCGGAACGCGAAATGGCCGAAAAGCTTGGGATTGCAGTTGGAACATTGCGTAAATCTCTTGATTTGTTAGCTTTTAAGAATCTTTTAGAACGTGTGCAGGGCTCTGGAAATTACGTGCGAGCCCGCAGTGATGTGTCATCGGTCTATAGCTTTTTGAGGATCGAGCGAATTCAAGGAGGTGGACTGCCAACAGCTGAGGTTTTGTCGATTGATCGAATGACCGCGCCTGTTCAATCGGGGTTTGCTAGCGTGGACGGATTTCGGTTCCGACGTTTGCGTTTCATGGACAAAGTGCCTGCTGCAATGGAAGAAATATGGCTTGACGGTACTGTAACGGACGTTGTGGATGAGGCGGCTGTCTCTGAATCATTATACCTGTATTATTCGGATGTCCTCGGAGTTGTGATTACCAGTGTCGTTGATCATGTCAATGTTGCGCCAATGCCTGATTGGGTTGATAAGCGGTTCGGCTTATCAGTAGGGGACATGGCGGGCTATATCGAACGCATTGGCCGCATACACACTGGCGAAACTATCGAATTTTCAAGGACTTGGTTTGATCCTAATCAGATTAATTATGTCTCTCGTTTAGGAAAGAACTAATCAATGGAAATGGTCAATTACGGCATAATCGGTTGTGGAATGATGGCGCGTGAACATATCGCAAATATTAATCTATTGCCCCATGGACGCGTCACGGTCGTTTATGATCCTATGCGTGAATTAGCAGAAGATTGTGCGGTTTTAGCGGGCAAGAAGGATGTGGCGCTGCAGGTTGTGGTGGCTGACACCTTGGACGAACTTCTGGCGTGTCAAAATCTGGATGCCGTGGTGATTGTCAGTCCAAACCACCACCATGTAGGCCAATTAAGAGAAATTGTGACCAAGCGCCCGTTACCGATTCTGTGCGAAAAGCCGCTTTTTACCGATTCTGCTGATAGATATGCCCTTGATGAACTGTTCAATGGATATTCGCATCCTGTTTGGGTGGCGATGGAATACCGTTATATGCCGCCTGTAGCAGCGTTAATTGAACAATCAGTACAGGCCACGGGGGGGATTTCCATGTTGAGCATTCGCGAGCATCGCTTTCCTTTTTTGTCTAAGATTGGAGATTGGAACCGCTTTAACGTCAACACTGGTGGAACGCTGGTTGAGAAATGCTGTCACTTTTTTGATTTAATGCGGTTAATCCTAAAAGCCGAGCCAATAAGGGTGATGGCCAGTGCAGATCAAAAAATAAACCATAAAGATGAAACTTATAATGGCAAGACGCCTGATATCTGGGACAACGGTTATGTTATCCTTGATTTTGATAGTGGTGCGCGCGCGATGCTTGAGTTGTGCATGTTCGCTGAAGGGTCGCGCTATCAAGAAGAAATCAGCGCGGTTGGGCCAAAGGGCAAGATAGAATGTCTAGTGCCTGGTCCAGGGCGGTTCTGGCCTGCAAAACTTGGCCCCGCACCAGTATCTCAGTTGATTATCAGTCCGCGTGCACCGCAGGGACCGATTGCAATGAATATTCCTGTTGATCCAACTTTGCTAAATGCAGGTGATCACAATGGATCGACGTTTTACCAACACGAACGCTTTAATGCTGTTGTGCGTGGATACGGTATTGTCGAGGTGACATTGAGCGATGGCGCTAAGGCAGTGGCGATGGGACTAGCTGCACAAAAAAGTGCGCGCACTGGGCAAGCTGTGATGCTTTAATGATGAAAGAATTCGAGAAGAAAAATATTCCATAATTAAATGCTTTTTTCTGAAATTGTGTTTTTAAAGTTTTGCCTTGCCAAGAGCGTTCAGCAGAAAACTAATTTAAATTGGTAGCACTTGTTTTGAGATCAAGAGCAATACAATTTATTTTATTGGTATATCATGGTATCAGCTTGGACAACGCCAATACTATGATCAAATTATGATTTTTGAAAAAGGTTGTTGAGAATGAGAGTTTTACATTATAAAATGGGTTTCTATTAAAGCTTAGTTTAAAAAATAATTTTTTGAAAAGTAAATATTTTTCGAAATTTAAATTTAAAAAAATATTAATAAAAATTTATATTTTATAATAAATTAAAATATATAAAAAATAAAAGTAATATCTATTACTTATGATTATCCATTTACCCTCTGATCTTACACGTAATATTAAAATTATTTTAAATTATTATAAGTAAAACTTACTAAAAAATTTGTTAAAAGTAAGTTCATTTACTATAAATATAGACTTAATAAAATAAAATTAAGTTTATTTACTTTTCTACTTATCTAAATTTTAGAAAATTACTCAAATATCTCTTTCAATAGGAAATTTTTGTAAAAAATGGTAAAATAAAGTGTATTAGGTAATGGTAAAACCCCATCTATAAAATCTATTTAAAGATCTTTTCGCACATTTGTTAAGACATTAGCTGTAAATTTTATAATTGGAACATTTGCAGGTGAACTATTACCTGTACGAATGTTGCACGTAGCAACTTGGCCACACATGGTCGAAATACCTATATATATCAAAATATATTTTTAAATTTGCAGTATTTGCAAATTTAAAGCCCTATAGATTGCCTTTTGCTTCGGTCAATTTATGTTCCAGAATTTTCAGAAGTTCCAACATTCCACGAGCTACTTGACTGTTTATTTTATTGTCTTTTAACAGCAATATTTTTGAGGACTAGTTTTAGGAAGAATTAATCTGTTACTAGCTTTAATTTGGGGCTCTGAGACCATTTCTAAGGATAGTTGGACACAAAATAAGCGGCGTGCTCCTGACTTACTGAAGTAGCCTATTTTGCAACCCAAAACTGTTATAAATCGCTTAGCAAGATTAAGCCCTAACACAGTACCATTCATAATTTCTTTTGCTAAACAGTTGAATCATGAACTTTATGATTTTGTGGTGCATCTAACAGTAAAAATTAGGTTTGGGATACTTTTTAAATAATTTTAATTAATTGATAATTTTAAATATAAAAATTATTAGAATATTTGGTTTATTAATAATTTAAATTAATAATCATAAGAAGCAATGTAGCAGATTTTGAATTCAGGTTTTGTGATTTGTTATGTAATAAATATAAAAAAATTATTAAGAGACAATTTTATTTAAGGCTATTCTTGTGTGATACCAAGCAGCTGGTACTAATTTGACAAGCCTATGCGCTTTCTGAAAATCACCATTTTTACAATGTCTTTCAATATCATTGAGTAAACCATGCATGCGCTCCGCTCCTAGATTACCACTCATTCCTGCCAATTCATGAGATTTTTTTTGAAGTTCTTGAGCCACCTGTGCGTTCATTAAGGCAGGTATTCCATCCTTAACCTGATGTACCATAACGTCAATTAACTCAGAAAATTGGTTATGTCCAAGTATTTTCAACAGCTCTACAGAATGGCTTTTATTTATAAATGGTTTTTTACAATTACATTTACTGTTTATTATCAGAGGCTTAATAGAAGGTAATATTTTGTATAAAGAATAAATATTTGAGAGTGTTGTTTTTAAAATCTCTAATTTTACTGGCTTCGCAATATATCCCAACATACCAGCGGTCACATACTTTTTTTGTTCATCAGGCATCGCGTGGGCAGTGACGGCAATAATCGGAGTTTTTTTGTTTGGCCCATTACCATTTA
>JBLILC010000117.1:0-8339 GCA_047635635.1 Octadecabacter sp.
GCGAAACCCAACAGTAAAGTTGTAGTCGTTCGAGCTATGATGAACGCTGTGACTGGCCCAAAGGATGCGGTGCTCATGCTCAAGGCGATGCATCCAGTAGTAGGTGAAATCTGCCGCGAGAAGAACTAGAGCCCATGTCCACACGGACATCGGGATTGAAAGTGGCGTTAGATAGTAAAACGGTAACAAGGCTACGAAGCCAATAGATGCAAATACAGTCTTTTCAATGAGCTGATGGGCGACGAAGATGGCTAAGTTTGCCATGGTATCCTTCCAACGACGCTCCTTGGAGGTGACCAGATCCAGCACAATTTCGATACCGGTTATTGATAGGTTGATGATAAATAGTGTAGCTATTGCCCACATAATCTGGTGCTGCTCAAAAAACGCAACGAGGGTGTCAATTTTCATGAAAAGCTCTTTCCTAGTAACTCACTTAATGTTATGAACGAACGATCGTTCGTTAAGTAGATTTTTAATATTGGATCGTCAACCCATGTCTGAAGAGTCAAAGCCCATACATCCACGCAAGCTTGAAATAGTGGAAGCGGCGGTCACCTGTTTTCTGGAAAAAGGATATCACCAGACCGGTGTGCGCGACATTGTAGGACAAGCGGGTATCAGCCTTGGTAACCTCTACAACCACTTCAAAGGCAAAGACGCGATACTTGTATTCATTGCAGAAATTGAAGGGCAGGAACTGTCGGGCTTCGTTAACCGGCTGTCAGGCAAGGGTGATCCCCGCGCCACATTAGAATGGTTCATCGGTGAATACGCGGCCTATGTCGCACTCTCAGAGAACGCGTTGCTTGGTGTGGAGATACTGACAGAGGCATTGCGCAACCCCACAATCGCCGATGTCTTTGGTCGCAATCGTGACAAATTAATTTTCTCACTGTCCAATTGCATCACGCAAGGGGCCAAGTCAGGTGTATTTGCCCGACAGGTAGATCCTCGTGTGGTAGCTTGCTTGATCCTTGATGCACTTGAAGGTCAGGGCTTGCGCAGCTTGTCGCTTCCTTCAGGAGACACTCTCGCAACGGATGTCATCAGTGGCTTTATTCTGATGGGCTTGCTGGCATGATACCTAAAGACCATTTGTCGGTCTTGTCACGGTTTAGTTCCAGTTTCTTTCGAGCAATGTTTGCTATGAAGGAAAGAACGAATGGCAAAGAGATACACAGATGAGTTTCGTCGTGATGCTGTGCGGATCGCCACGACCAGTGGTTTAACGCGACCGCAGTTTTCATCGGATTTGGGGGTTGGCCTATCGACGTTGAATAAATGGGTTCAACAGCATCAACACGATGACCTGATGTCCGGACCGCATGACGACGCGGAAAAGGAGAACACGCGCCTTCGCAAAGAAGTCCAGCTTCTGCGCGAGGAGAGGGAAGTGCTAAAAAAGGCGGCAATCTTCTTTTCGGGCCAAAGCCCCTTCTCATGGTTTGCAAGCAAACCATGAGAAGGGGCAGCGGGTTAGGTTCGCCTTTATCGATGCCTAGAAAGAAGAATGGCCTGTAGAGTTTCTTTGCAAAGTTATGCAGGTCACATCGCGTGGTTTCCGCGCATGGCGGGTTCGACCGATGAGCCAGCGTCAACGTGATGATATGGTGATCCTGGCTCATATCCGTGAACAGCATCGCTTAAGCCTGCAAAGCTATGGGCGGCCGCGCATGACCGAGGAACTGCAAAAATTGGGATTACCGGTGGGCCATCGTAGGGTCGGACGTTTGATGCGCCAAAATGGCATCAAGATCATCAGAACCCAGAAATACAAAGCGACAACGGACAGTAACCACATGTTCAACATCGCGCCCAATCTGCTTGATCAAGACTTTTCTGCTTAAGGGCCAAACCAGAAATGGGTGGGCGATATATGCTATATTTGGACGAACGAAGGGTGGCTTTACCTTGCTGTCCTTCTTGATTTGTATTCTTGGGGTGTGATTGGCTGGGCCGTCAGCAATCGAATGAAGCGGGATCTGGCCATACGTGCATTGGATATGGCAGTGGCTTTGCGTCAGCCACCCAAAGGCTGCATTCATCACACAGATTGTGGCTCGCAATACTGTTCGAATGACTACCAAAAGCTTCTAACCAAGCACGGCTTCGAAGTATCAATGAGCGGCAAGGGAAATTGTTATGATGGAGACGTTCTTTAAATCCATCAAGGCTAAGCTGATTTGGCGCAATCGTTGGGAAACAAGACGCCAAGCCGAAGGGGCTATCTTCCAGTATATCAACGGGTTCTATAACCCGCGCCGCCGCCATTCATCTCTGGGGGGCAAGAGTCCCTTGGCCTTTGAACGAAAGGCTGCATAAATGAGTTGGGAGACCGGAACGTAAGCGTGACAAGATTAAAAAGCGAATGGGCATTTATTTACATAGTCCATAATGAACTTGTAAATCCACTGCCTGGCCTGGCAAGCAATGATCGGTTTAACATGCCCACTCTCCAAAGTCGAAAGGCAGAGTAGAGACATTGCTAAAAGCCTCCACACGGGTGGTGAAGCGCCAAGATATGAATGATCCCTGTTGTCTAACCACGCCCCGCTATGAAGCCTAAGGTAACAGCAGCAAGCAAGCCGTTGCCTGATAAATAACCGCTATCACCTTTTCCCGAAACGCCACAGGCGGCACCGCCAGCTGCAAACAAATTCTCAAACTGTCCACCGTCTTTAAGTCGTACTGCGGCGCTCGCAGGTATAATGTCTAAACCGCCCTGCGTATGAAATAGTGCTCCTGTAACTTTTACCGCGTGAAAGGGAGCAGAAAGGCGGGGTTTGCCTGCCCAGACCCGACCAAAGGCATCAACACCTTCAACAGGAACATCAACAGAAGCTTGAACAAGTGCTGCAGTCGGAAGACCTGCCATAACGGCAAGTTCCTCGAGCGTTTCCGCGGTCATCACAGCGCCCTGCCGCTCGGCGGATTTAAAATCTTCAAACTGCCGCGCGACTCCTGCAATCCTACTATCAAAGATTGTCCAGGCCGCCCCATCAGGCTGAGACAAAACAGCACGGGCTGCCTCTGAGTAGCCTTGGCTTTCATTCCAAAAGCGGTTTGCATTTATATTCACCTGAAATCCGCCTTCTGTGATAGTGGCCCAAGTGATCAAGATACCGTGAGGGTGAGCCACGTTACCGTGCCCTTGAAAGGCGCCAAGATGGCGTGTCGCGGCCCCTAGAGCGTTTCCCCATGCAATTGCCTCACCTCTATTACCACCATGACCAAACCATACAGCGTTGTCGATCTGAGGCATATGTTTCGTGACCATCTCCCGATTGCCGCCATATCCGTTACAGGCTAAAATTAGTCTATCGCATCCTACCGTTTCGGTCTTACCATCTGGCAGAGTAAGTTCTGCCCCATACACTCGATTCACCGCTGCATAGAGCCGCAAAGCACGTCGGTTACAGATCAGTGGAATATCTAGTGCTTCGATGCGTGATCGTAGCGCGTCAATCAATTCTTGTCCGGACCTAGAGGGCAGACCATGCATGCGCCGTCGTGCGTGGCCAGGATAATCAAAATCAGTTACCAAGGAAAAAGGCAGGGCGTGAGTCTCTGCAAGCCATTCGATAACAGGTGCCGCCATCTCGGCCATCACAGTAACGAGGCAAGCGTTGTTTTCATCATGTGCCTTAGCCTGAATGTCTTTGACAAACTGAGCCGGTGTATCGGTTATTCCAGCGGCCTTTTGTAACCGAGTGCCTGCCGCCGGAATTAACCCGGCGCTCAACGCGGTAGAGCCTGTTGGGACGGCATCTGCCTCGATCAACAAGACATCTTGGCCAGCCTCATGGGCAGAAAGTGCAGCAACCATACCGCAAGCCCCTGCGCCGATGATCAAAGTGCCAATCTGTATATCAAAGCTGGTTGGGGGGGGGGCTACATCAGGTCTTTCCATCAAAACGTTCCCCGAGTGCTATCATTCCAGGTGTGCCAATCGCTGTATTTAGCCCATCAAAATCGTGCATTTGGTCGGAAAAAGACTTATTAGAGCCAGTTTTCTTTAAACTTGCGTAATAATTCTGCGCGGTTTTTGCGAGGGCGCGCACGATCCCGCCAGGAAAGATCACGACATCGTATCCCATGTCTTGTAGAGTGGTGGCAGATGAGATCGGAGTGGTACCGCCTTCGACCATATTTGCGAGCAAAGGCACTCGTCCTTTAAAACTATCAGCGATTTTTTTTAACTCACCACTGTCACGAGGTGCCTCAATGAACAGCATATCTGCACCTGCATCGATATAGGCTCCAGCACGTTCAATCGCTGCATCAAAGCCTTCTACGGCTATCGCATCTGTACGCGCAATGATCAAAGTGTCATGACGTCGTGCGTCGACCATAGCTGAAATCTTACCTGTCATTTCTGCAGATGATATTAATGATTTGTCGGAAAAGTGGCCGCATTTCTTTGGGTAAACCTGGTCTTCTATCTGTAAGGCTGATGCGCCTGCACGTTCATAGCTTTGCATTGTGCGCCGTGCGTTTAAGGCATTTCCAAAGCCAGTGTCGGCGTCCATGATCACGGGAAGATCCGTACGATCCGCAATTAAAGCCATTGTATCAGTCATCTCTGACGCTGTTGTCAGCCCAATATCAGGCCGACCAAGCCGAGTATAAGCAACAGCAGCACCCGAAAGATACAGCGCCTCAAACCCTGCGTCAGTAGCAAGTGCTGCGGTCAGCCCATCATAGACACCTGGAGCAATAAGAATTTGTGGTATCACTAACCGATTGCGTAAGGTCATGCGATACCACCAATCCTATCGATTGCTTCTGCGCAGGTTAGTATATCTGTCACTGATCCAAGAGATTTCAGGGTTGCATCGTGCATGTCGTCTTTAAAAGCGGCACAGCCATCGCTGAGTAATACGGTATGAATATCGCGCAGATGTGCATCGCGTACGGTGCTCGCAACGCCACCATTGGTGACGATACCGCCAATGATCAGCGTATCAATTTTCATAGCGCGTAAAACATATTCGAGCCGAGTCTGGTAAAATGCGGAATAGGCTACTTTTTCAATTGTGAAATCAGCCGGCGCTAGGGTGTCGGTAAGGGCGTGCCCAAAACTACCGGGGGCAAAGTCACCCTTTGTTAGAAAGGGGCGTAGCTTTTGCAAATGCGCTGCTATGAGTGGTACGCCATCGCGTCCAGGCACCAATGTGAATTGAGCTGATATAAATATCCCACCCGCCTCTATTAGAGACGCTTTTAAAGGTGCAATCCGGTGCGGAAGAGAAAGAATACTCTCCGCTCCTTGGTCAGCGCGACCATACGCTCCTTTGGGGTGCAAAAAGTCGTTTTGAAGGTCGATTGTCAGTAAGGCGGTCGTAGAGGGGGTCATAAGGCAGCTCTCTCAATCAATGTGTTACCAAAGGCGTCAACTTTTCCAATAAGACCGGGCTCAATGAGCACAGTTGTGT
Organism: Octadecabacter sp.; assembly: GCA_047635635.1. Taxonomy (GTDB): domain Bacteria; phylum Pseudomonadota; class Alphaproteobacteria; order Rhodobacterales; family Rhodobacteraceae; genus Octadecabacter. The sequence goes on from JBLILC010000117.1 coordinate 5,439, forward strand.
CGGGTTGTTCGAGGATTGCAGGCCCTGGGATTTTTGCGCCAACGGGTAAATCGAGCCTATTATAAAGCCTTGTTTCAAACCAGCGGTCTGCAAAATGAACTTGACGGGTTCCTTTGAACGCGGCCTCAACACTACCACCCTTTGGTGCGAGGCTTGCGAGATCAAAGCGTGGGCGCCGTCCAATGATTGCCGACCTTAAATTAATCACACGGCGTGTACCTTTTTCCAAGAGACGCCCATAAGTTGAACTATAAGCTGCATCGAAGGCAGCAGTAATTTCATTTTCAGTAGGTGCCACAACCTTCCCACCTGCCACCACCACTGGCAGGGGAACAGATACCGTATGGGTTTGTCCCAAATAGGACATGTCGATTGTAAACTCTGTATCACGCCCTTCAAAATGCGTGCGAGCAGCATCTAAAGTGGCAAAGCCACTGTCAATATGATTTTGCATGAAAGAAGTTAGGGTTTGGAGGTCGATACCTGTTAGGGCTGCGTTGATTGTTTGGACGAAATCTTGCCGCATGTCTGCTATCACGCATCCCATGGCAGAGGTCACGCCAGGGTAGCGTGGTACAATAGCGCGTGCGAGACCAACTTCTTCCAGCATCGCCCCTGAATGCAGCGCACCTCCACCACCAAACGGCATAAACGCAAAGCGCTTTGGGTCAAATCCACGTTCAATAGAGACTAATCGTAGCGCACCAGCCATTCGGCTGTTGGCAACACGCAAAATGGCTTCGGCTGCTTGCAAAGCATCTAGGTTCAAGGGTTTGCCGACATGTTCCAATATAGCGGATTTAGCAGCTTCAACATCAAGCCGATCTAGCTTGCCCCCGATGGGGTTTTGGGGGTCGATGCGTCCTAGAACCACGTTAGCGTCAGTGACCGTGGGTCTTGTGTTGCCCTGACCATAAGCAACAGGGCCAGGGGTAGATCCGGCGCTTTCGGGGCCAATGTTTAGCAGCCCGCCTTTGTCGACCCAAGCTATGGAGCCTCCTCCGGCACCAATTGTCGTGATTTCGATCATAGGTGACCTGATTACCATGCCAAAATCAACTGAAGTCTGTGGTGAGAGCATAGACTGGCCCTTGGCGATGAGGCTAACATCAAATGACGTTCCGCCCATATCGCCGGTGATCACATCCGCAAAACCCGCGGCTTCAGCGATGTAACCCGCAGCGATGACCCCTGCAGCTGGACCCGAAAGGGCTGTGCGCACGGGCAGTTTTGCGGCGGATTCTACATCCATGACGCCGCCGTTGGATTGCACAATCATAAATTCACCGGCAAAGCCGCCATCTTTCAACGCAGTCTCTAACCGAGCAATATAGCCAGAAACCTCAGGCTGTAGGTATGCATTTAGAGCAGTGGTCGAGAAGCGTTCAAACTCGCGAATTTCAGGTAAAATCTCGGACGAAGCTGAAACATGTGCATTGGGCCAGATGGCGCGTACGGCCTCCACGGCAAGACGTTCATTTTTAGCATTAGCATAGCTGTTTGCAAACAAGATTGCGCAGGCGAGGCATCCATCATCAATGAGTTGCTGAGCTGCTTTGCGCACGCTTTCCAGGTCTACAGGGGTGCGAATGGTACCATCAGCAAGGGTGCGCTCAGACACCTCAAGACGTAACGAACGCTCTACGATGGGGGTAAAATCTCCCCGAAGGCCCCACGTGCGTGGTCGGTCACGCCGGCGCATTTCCAGCACATCGCGCAGTCCCATAGTGGTGATTACGCCTATGCGCGCGCCCTTGCGCTCAAGCAGGGCGTTGGTCCCTGCGGTGGTGCCATGAACGACCACAGATACGGTGGAGAGATTCTTGACGCGTGCGCTGATGCCAGACAGAAAGCCATCTGATTGGTCAGGCCGCGTGGTCGGCACCTTGGCCACCTCAGCAATGCCAGTCGCCTCGTCCAATATGAAAATATCTGTGAATGTGCCGCCGACATCGACGCCAATCATTTGGTTTGAGCGGGTCATAAGGGCACCTCTTTCCAGGCTGGGCCATAGTTTTGAGTGGCATTACTGTCCGTCAGCAGCCCTCCAGCGACATCGCGTGCAACATCTGCTGGGTCGCGTTTTGCCGCAGGGCCATATCCTCCTCCACCGGGGGTATCGAGGCGCACTGATTGGCCACGCTCTAGTTTAATACCAACCATTTTGGAGGCCATAGGCGGGTTGTGCCAGCCATCTGCCTGCTCGTATGAAAATACATTCATTGCTGCTTCAGCGCCACCAGCGGCGCCCTTGGGGGCAAAGCGGCCACGCTCACCAAATAGAAATGCTGTAGCAGATTCTTCGAGCACCTCGATTTCATAAGTGGCGCCCATGCCACCTCGGTGCATGCCCGCACCGGCGCTGTCGGGGCGCAAGGCCCATTGTTTGAACATGATAGGGTAAGCTGCCTCAAGAATTTCCATTGGGGGTATAGTGGCGGTAGAAATAGGTGCGTTGCCGTGGTTCAGACCATCACTTTCAATTGATCCGCCATGTCCGCCACCGTAAAAGCTGAACATGACCCAAGGTTGGCCATCGGCGCGTTTGCCCGATATGGAAAGCGCATTGATCGTCCCATAAGCGTTTGCAACAACGCGGTCTGGCGCTGCCTGTGATGCTGCCGCAAAGATGACGTCAACCATGCGCAAAATGGTCTCTGTGTAGCCGCCAACGGGAGCAGGGAAGGGGGCGGACAGCAGCGACCCATCAGGAATTTTAACATCGATTGGGCGCATGACACCTGCGTTTGCTGGTAAGCTGGGGAAAATATGCTTGATCGCGACATAGGCTGTGGCGACAGCAGTTGGCAGGGCGATATTGACTGGGCCGGCGCAGCGGTCAGCTGTGCCAGCAAAGTCTAAGATCATGCGGTCTCCCTTAATCTCGAGCGCCACTTTAAT
>JBLILC010000118.1:0-8317 GCA_047635635.1 Octadecabacter sp.
AAACGGCATGTTCCGTGCAACTTTAAAACCTGCGGATGTAAAAGCCAACTCGATGCGTTCCACCACAGACGACGCTGCTGCTGCCCCAAACCGATCACCAAGGACAACATCGGGGCGCTCTGCACCTAAAGGAGTAACATAGTCCAGCGCTTCGTGAGGCATAGAATGGCAATCCACAAGGATCGCTTCGCCAAAGCCTTCGTGAGCTTCGTCCATAAGAGATTGCAAAGTGTCATGGTAGGGTCGCCAGATCGAACTGATACGTTCGTGTGCTTCTGGCAACGATAATTTCCCACTATAAATTGCGCGTCCATTAGACACGACACGTGGAATCACGCCCAGACCACTGGCAATGCGCGGGTTTTGTATGACACTCCGCACTCCGTTAATAACCGCTGGGTCCAGCTCGTTAACACCACGATTCAGGTCCAAATAAGCCCTTGGCGACTGCGCCAAAAGTAATGGCGCTCCATGATCTACTGCTGATCCAAACAAATCGTCTACAAACGCATCCTCAGATGAACGGACTTGCATCTCATCCAAAACAATCTTCCGCAAAAATGCTGCTGAGTACTTGCGCCCCGAGTGCGGAGAAGCAAAAATAACGGAGGTTGTAAGCTCACTTGGGCGCAACAATAAGTAGGATAGATTCGTCGTAGTATCTGTCATAGTGACCCCTTTCGCACCCACATTACTAAAATCAGTATAGCGCATTTAAACCATTTGCCAAAAGGCCTTGAACCCTATCACGACTCTTTATATAGACCGCCCAACCGATGCATGCTTATAGGTCCTTATTCTTTAGGACGTCAGTGTGTTAAGGGCATGGATGATTAGCTCAGCGGTAGAGCACTTCGTTGACATCGAAGGGGTCACTGGTTCGATCCCAGTATCGTCCACCATAAGCTTGCTCCTTGTGGAGCAAGCATCATTTTACTCCAGCTGGTGTAAATAATTATTTCGTAGTGCTACTTATGTAGCGCATAACTGTAACAAAGGCGCAATCGCCGCGCCGCGAGACAAAGGACAGAACATATGAAAGTTCGAAACTCCCTCCGTTCGCTCAAGTCGCGCCACCGCGATTGCCGCGTTGTGCGCCGTAAAGGCCGGGTTTACGTTATCAATAAGACTAACCCACGGTTCAAAGCCCGTCAGGGCTAATTAAAAAAAATATGTTATATTAAAAGCTGCGCCCAGTGATGGGACGCGGTTTTTTTTATTTAGATAGTTCAGATCAAGAGGAACTAGTCTCCCAGATCAGACGCACACCTCGCCAAGTAACTTTCCCAATCTTAAACGGTTTTTTTAAAATACGTCAAACTAGGTAATCAGCGCGTCTTTTCAGCAGTATGAATACAAAACCTTACTCAGATAACGAACTCTTCCAGTTGATCTTGACTTATATTTCACATTTGTTTCTGGGCATCATCACACAGTGGGTCAAACTCATCCTCACTAACCAAATAATGGTATCTTTAGGTTTGCAATTTGCCAGAAAATAGAGTGGGTCGCGTTGGGCCATTCATGTTAAAGCGTTGCTGTTTTCGCACCCACATCGGACGGGATAGTTCCTGCATAGCCCAAATTTATTGCCATCACTGGAATGTTGATTTACTATAAGTGCTCTGGCGTAAGGGTCTCAGTAATAACTTATCAATATTTATAGCGGCTTTGACGCGCTGGTCGCGTAAGCCCTTCGATGCAGGTGGAAAATCCAGCACGTACTGATAAATATCCCTAAGTACGAAAATACCACAATTAGACATGACGTAGTTATCGTGTCTATATAGTCTTCAATTTAGAACTCCAATGCCACGATGCATGCGATATCCATACATGGGTAATCCTGTTGCTTGGTGACCATTAAAAGAATTCCGACAGTACGTTGCCCAACGCAAACCGCCGCCTGTGTGGGGGGGTTGCGATAAATTAATTTAGAGTAATTAGAAACAACAACATCATTTTTTTCAGCCAAAAAAATGTGACCCAACCGTATTGGTCCACCTTTCACTCGTGACATGTGAAATCAGGACCATTGGGAACAATTATACATAAGGATGTGGTGAACCTCGCCCCAGAAGTGGCCCATAAACACACCTTTGCCAACAGCGGTGATCTACTGTTGGCATAAACTAACTGGATAACAGGTATGCGAGTGAGCGCACTCTTGGTGGGTTAAAACAAAGTCGTATTCATACGTCATCTCCACAGAGCCCTCATAGAAGGGGGCAAGTAGTCTACCTTATCACCCATTTACAAAGACCGGTAAAGGTTGCGAACACTACAATCTTGTTAGGAAATTTTTGGCATAGCTAGTACAGGTCTACTATCTCGTTCAAATGTTGATGTTCAGACTGTGAAAGGTACCTCTCATAAATATGCCTATAATTGGGTTTCAGGACACCTCATATCGCGATTATAATATTTATTCTTTTATTTTGCAGCCTTGTCATTTTGTTGTCCAGATTTTTATGTTCTATTTATTCGACATGCCCTGCGCCAAAATCAGCTTTTATCCTTGTTTTTTGTACTCTACGCACTTCAATCGCTACTGTTGTGTTGTTGGTGGGGATAAGGAACTGAGAGGTTCACATTCTAAGTCGAAATGTTAGCCTCGATATCGCTTGTTGACGCGTATTTTGCTTATTTGTCCGTGGCAGATCGATTTACGACAAGAATACTTTGATCATCAGATTAAATCGGACAATACTAATCTCAATATCAAACATAGCTGATATTCTGTTAACATTTCTTAGTCTTGCAATCATCATTTTGTGGAATACGCCTATTGATGATTATAACCTTGCGATTATTCGGAGCAGTCACGCCACTGCGCACTGTGGGCGATACGGATCACCAGAACTGTTTTAACTTTAGGCGTTCGTAGACCTTTATATTATTAATAATTTTATTCTAACTAGAGGGCGGAAGATCGAATTTCTCGTGAACCTAATCCAAGAAAGCTCTCTATACATTGCTCTTACTACTTTCATCGGCCAGTTCGGCACCAAGCGATGGAAGTCCAAGCGTGGAGGGGGCTGTAAATGAGATTACACAGGATAATTACGGAACCATCACGCACCTCACCAATCTATTCAAATTCAAGCACCTTCGTGGCCACATGGAATTGAATTTTTCTTGTATCTTTACGAGGTTAGGGACAGCCTGAGCGCGCCTTTTCACTTGTCATTAACAGAACTCAAAATATAAGCGTATTTTTTTTCAACTAATTACTTTCAGATTAAAAATTCACACAAAAGGCTAGAAGCAACGAACCAATCAATTTTACACACACCACATTCAACAGAATAGATGTATCAGTCAAATTTAAGTAGCAAGATTGTACACATTGCACTCAAACACCTACCCAATGGCAACAGGCATGCCTAAAAAACTGATCCACTATTTTAAAAAAATATTTTACTTACAAAACAGTCGCAACCTTTGCACCAACCACCAAAAAGACCTTTATTAAATGTTTAATATTAGATGGGTGCAGATACCAATATTGTGTAAAAATTCTTGGCCTGCACAACTCGCAGACCCTATTTTATGGCGCCACTGTATGGATTCCATGACCTTTCACCACTTTGACACTCTACACACTAGCTTTGATGCCTTGGGCCGCTTAAGCTGTATAAAGTTATTAGCAGATAGGAATGTCGATGATCCGAGCAATTTCAAAAGCAATAGCCGCAAGCTTATTCGCATTCGCAGCCCTTCCTGCGCTTGCGGAGGATGCAAACTTGTGTGGTGGGGTCGGCGCAAATGGTCAATGGTTAGGTAGTGATGAAGCCTCATCTGATATCACAACATCGCCAGCGTACATCGAAAGAATGGCATTAGTTTTGATGCAAAACGAATTTGTTGGCCTTTTTTCAGTCTCACAAGATGGAAATTACCGCATCGAAGCCGAAGGACGCGGGGGAGGTGATACAGTTCTTGAAGTGCGCAATACAAGCGGTGAAATCGTAGCATCTGATGACGACAGTGGTGGTGATACTTCCAGCCGCGCCGAAATCTACCTTTCTGTCGGTACCTACTGCGTGTCAATGCGAAGCTTTGACAGTTCACCAATTACCGGATTTGTACGTGCAGGGCGGTTGGACCAAGAACCATTAACCCCTGGAGTTGCGTCCCCAACAAACGAGGGTGGTGAGTGCGACCTTAGCGTCGCGCAGGCGCTGACATTTGGACAGCCTGTTTCCAATGCATGGGCAGAGCAAAATTTCTATTCTTTCCAGCTTGATGCGCCTGCCGCAGTAACAATTACCGCCGAAAATCAGGATGCCGACCCAATCCTAAAATTATTTGACGCTTTGGGGAATTTGCTAGGAAACAACGACGATTTTGACGGACTCAACAGCCGTATCGACATGACTGATATGCTACCAGCAGGCCAATATTGTGTTGCACTTGATGTGTACGGCGATGGAAGCCTGCCAATCACTATGACTGCCAGGGTGTATGATGCGATGGAAGTTCAGATGAACCTATTCGCGCGTGGCGATGCGAGCCCACCACTTGATGGCAGCTATCCAGTTAAGCTTCTTGGTGAATTGCAAACGCGATTGCGTCAGGATGTCAACGTCAGTGGTGATGCCGCGTGGTATACTTTTGACATCAACGATGGTGGACTCGTGCTAATCGAAGCGATTGCGCAAGGCCAGGGTGATCCTATTTTGTTTATTTATGACGATCTAGGTCGTCAAGTCGGTCAGAATGACGACAACAACGGATCATTGGATTCATTGCTTACAGTCCGTGTGCAGCCCGGAACCTATCTGGTTGCTGTGCGACAGTTGGACGATCAAGCGCGAGGCTTCATCCGCTTGGTATTCGAGCATTATGTTCCTGCAAGCCCTTAAGCAATTTGTATTATTAAAATACCCACCCACAATAGGTTACTGAGGGGGGGTGTCTTACCATTTAGGTCCTTGGTATTGTGATGTTTAGCGCAAAATGATTATGTCAATTTCTGTTGCACGTTCAACATGAACCGTCACAGTAATTCCTTAGGATTCCTGGTAGACCGCGATCAAGTTATAAGTATTACCGTCAACCACACAACCCAAACTACCTGGATCGTGGCCAATGCCGCGCAGTCGTAGTTATAACAGCTGGGCGTGAACACTCGAGAAGCTTAACCTCCTTTATTATAAACGGGACTGCAAAATTTCTGCATCAGTGGGAATTTTGCTTTTAAATTAAGAAGCTAAATATGCGCTTCAACCACAAATAGACCGCGAGTTATTTTAGGTGCCCCGCCACAGTATCTCTGTTTTGTACACTCAACCAAACGTCACGATCTCATGCTTAAGTGCTAACTGGCTGCGGCCCTCAATTTTTAAAAGTTGCGCGTTGCCGATATAGGCGAACAGACCATCAAAAAATTGTGCCAGAAAATTATCATAATCCACTTCATAGCCAACACTATCCATCTCAGTCAAATAGCTGCGATCACGCGCTTCAACTTGAGCGCTTTAACTAACATGTTCCACTTTAATTTGGGCCTCAGCATCATCAATCAATTGCCCTTGTGAATGATGCGCCACATACATTTGAGAAGCTCCAAGAGTGTCGGAGTCGATGGCACAATCCCACAATGTGGCATCTGTATCCAAATCTGCATCGTGTACTGTGAACAAATCAGGTTCAGTTGATTTCATGGAAATCAACCATGTACGAGCTACATATTTAAAATCTGCGATAGCACGACAAGTAAACGATCCGACTACTTGAGTGCACCTAAAACGTCGCCTCAAGAACTTTGATAGCATCAATATGTCCAAGGCACGACTAAAGACCTTAAAGTCCAGTGTCTCAAAGGGACCGGTGGCGCGCAAAATATCATCAGCACAGTTTACACGATCAAACTGCTCATACCTTTCATTGCCTAAAACGAGTACAGCTTCTTGCGCCAACACTGGAAAGGGCATTGCAAGCATATTTATCACCAATAATTGATGAACATAAAAAATGGAACATGGATTTTCTTATTAGGCTTAACACATTGTATTTAATTATTTTATTCATACGTGGCCTACGTCAAGCCTTCAAGTTACAAAATAAATACAAGAAATTAGGTAGCCGAGAACGAATTTCAAAGGCGTGGCTGTTTGCCTTTGGCCATCAGTTCATGCAAATTTAATCAAGCCCGAATGAGGGGCAATTAGCAACAGGAATTAGCCCATGTTGATTTGGATGCGCGGTGAGCCGCGCGAGAATGAAGCCCGCGCCCCAATGACACCAAAGGGTGCCACCGACATCTTAGCCAAAGGCTGGCGGGTGGTAGTTGAAGACGCACCTAATCGCTGTATTCCAACTGCCAAATATCATGATGTCGGATGCGAAATCGTGGAAAACGGATCGTGGGTCAAAGCACCCAAAGATGCAATCATCCTCGGGCTGAAAGAATTGCCTGAAGATGGCACGCCACTGCACCACCGCCACATCATGTTTGGACATGCGTTTAAGGGACAGACATCAGGGCGCACTCTGTTAGATCGTTTCAAGGTGGGGGGGGGAAAGTTGCTGGATCTAGAATATCTGGTGGATGACACAGGACGGCGCGTCGCTGCATTTGGCTATTGGGCCGGATACGCTGGTGCCGCGCTTTCGGTGATGGCATGGGGCTTGCAAAAACGTGGAAAAACACTCGGAAAAGTGAGTGCATTTGCGTCATCCACTGAAATGGCACGCGATGTTCGCGCATCAATCGACACAATTCCCACCGCGCTAATTATAGGGGCAATGGGCCGTGTTGGAAATGGAGCCATGGATTTGTGTGTTGCAGCAGGTATTTCACCAACAAGGTGGGACATAGCGCAAACAGCACATGGCGGACCATTCCCTGAAGTTTTGACTCACGATATTCTGCTCAACTGCATCCTTGCCCACAAAGGCGCGCCTGTGTTTGTAGACGCCAACGCCAGAACCAACATCCGTAAGTTGTCAGTGATTGGGGATATAGCATGTGATCCTGAAAGTGATTTCTCTCCAATTCAGGTCTACAATACTGCGACAACATGGGATGTGCCGACGCTGCGCTCTCATGAAACGCCTCCGCTCGACGTCATGGCAATCGATAATCTACCGTCACTTTTACCCGTCGAAAGCACCAATGACTTTGCGTCTCAACTTTTGCAGCACCTGCTGACACTGGATTACCCCGACGCAGGCGCCTGGGGGCGGGCACAAAAAATATTTGCAACCTACATATAATCAAAGCGCTATTTACCGAAGATTCGGAAATAAGCCCAGTCAGGCAAAAACTGAGATAAGCGAAAAACCCACGAAAAGACAGTTGGAAAACTTTTCTTAAAATCAGTGGTGTTCATGTGATCCAACATCGCTTGCGCTGCATCCTCAGGCTCCAAGATGAACGGCATCTTAAAATCGTTTTTGTCTGTCAGGCGTGTCTTAATAAAACCAGGGTTGGCGATTTGAACGTCAATACCAGTTTTGCGTAGATCAGCATACATGCATTCTGCTAGCGACATATTGGCTGCTTTTGAGGCGGTATAACCAATTGACCCTGGCAAGCCACGAAAACCCGTCAGCGATGATGTGATGACGATGTGACCCGCATCGCGCTTCACCATTTTTGGCACTACTTGACCCAGTACACGCAAATATCCAGTAAAGTTGATATTTGCCATTGTCACAGCCTTGTCCGCGTCCCATTCATCTGCGCCAAACGGCCAATAGACCCCTGCCAGCAAAACGATACCGTCAATCTCACCCACGGCCTCGGCAGCTATTTTCACACTGTCATCGTCAGAAATGTCGATCACCTGACAGGATGCCTTGCCGGGTAGTCCGGCAACAACTTTGATTAGTGCTTCTTCAGACCGCGACGACACTATCACTTCAGCCCCCATACGGCTCAGCTTATCAGCCAGTGCTTTGCCTAAGCCTTCGCTTGCGCCGATAAGCCAGTACCGTTTTCCTTGCCAATCACGCATTTTAATTCTCCAACTTCGTAAATGATAACAATATGATAGCTATAACCTTCAATACAGATGGGACCAGCGCGTATAGCAACGTTAGCAGTGTCAGTGCAGCTTGTGGATTATCAGTTCCAGCTTGAAAACCGACCCCTTCCAATAATGGTAGTAAAAGTACCGCCGCAAACGCCAGCGTGAATTTGTTCACCAAGGACCAAAGCCCAAACCCTTGCCCACCATTTGGTGCAATCTTTGCCATACGTTTGGCAAACATCGCCGGCAACAACGTTAAATCAGCACCAATTGTTGCGCCAGACAAAACACAAATTATTGCAAATGCAGTTATATCCCCCACTCCCAGAGTCAAC
>JBLILC010000119.1:0-7862 GCA_047635635.1 Octadecabacter sp.
CGTCCCAGTCGTGCATCTCTGCGCGGCCAGTAAGAGGCTTCTAAGCCCAGTAACCAAGACCCGCAACCCCTTTATTGAAGAATAGTACGAATATCTATTTCCAACGCTCAACAGCATTTTTTAAGCAGCCATTATATTTTTACCGAAGGATTTCAGTTAGATTTACATGATATGTTAGTGTCAGACCGACAGATCAGTCGAAACTGATGATAGCTTCTAAATTCGACTTTCCAGACAGCACATGGGTCACGAGCTATGCATAAATTACAAAACCAGTTTTAATTTTTATAATTAAGTTCTTCTAGGCCACTTATATCAACAAATTTAATAACACCGAAATATGCAGCTAGTGAAATTTAAAAGGCAAAATAATAATGTTATAAAATTCAAGACTTTTGCCCTTGGCTCATATTTTTTAAGTAACGCTGATTTGACCACATGATACGCTAAACGTATGTTGGACAAACTTGAGTACTGCATAGTACCATTAAGGGTCGGCAAAGGCCCGTAAGTAAAACAACGGAAAAACCACAAGAACGTTTAAAAATTAAAAAATCTGATGTTTTATAGCTGGCATAGAAACCCAATTTCCTATGAGCAACAAAATATATAGAACCTAATAACAGCTTAGGATAAAACCCCAAGTTGTCACGATAGGTAATGGTGACTTAGATAGCAGTCAACGTCCTTGACAGTGTAGACGCTGATGTCAAACCAAGGTCAAGACTCCAGTAAGTGTTGGCAGACATCACAACCGACAGTATTTTAAAAAGCTTAGGGTAAATGAACACATCAATTACTGTAAACAAGCCCAGCGATAGTAAGGTAATTCACACAGAACATCGCATTCATCAATTTCATCATTACAATAATCATAACCCCTCAGTCGGGGCTTACTTTCATACTCAGAAAACATCTTACAGTTGTTCAATGAATAGATATTAGCTATGATGTTATGAGTGTTGTTCCACGTAATAATCAGCATAATTTTTTCCTAATACTTCAGTTTCAAAAAGCTTGAAGAACTAATTTTGTGAACCGTGCTCTAGAAGTTGTTGATCAATTCAAGCCTATAGACGTGCAACCAAAAAAACAGTTAAGCAAAAGTATCTTTTTTGGGCATCTGCATATGAGTGCATCCGTCCGGATAGTTATGCTTTTAGCTTTGACAGGGAAAAGACGTTTCAAGGTTTTAAGATCAAAACCTGGAACCCGTACCAGTCGCAAAACAACCGCTTGAGAACTCTGGCATTTGAAGTGTCCGGCGACTGCCAACCCATAAAAGTAGACTTTTACTCGGTACAACTGAAGTTTCTTTGCACATGATGTGGGGTTGGAGAACCAACAAAGATTGAACAGCAAGATGCCAACCAAGGAGACTCAGAGACGGAAGGAGATTGATATGATAGACGTAAACCACTTATTGTATAGTTAGTTTCAAATAAATGGTGCACCCGAGAGGATTCGAACCTCTGACCCCCTGATTCGTAGTCAGGTACTCTATCCAGCTGAGCTACGGGTGCGTTGTGAGCGACCTAGCCGCCCTGTCCTAGCTTTGCAAGAGAGAAATCTAAAGGATCGTGGGCAGAAGGCCCAAGTTGGATTTCGGCAAGTTAATCATAAACCGCGTACCCGTCTCGTCCGTACGAACAAGATCAAGCCGCCCACCATGTCCGCGCACTAGTTCCGCAGAAATGGCCAATCCCAAACCGGAGCCCCCGCGGGTTGTCCCCCCTTGAAAAGCTTTGAATAAATGCTCTTGCGCAGTTTTGGGCAGACCAGGGCCAGTATCAGTGATTAAGATCTGCCAACATTTGTCATTCTCTGATCCTACGACGCAAATTTCGCCTAATTTACCGCTAGCAATAATTGCTTGGCGCGCGTTGCGCACCAAGTTGCCGATGACACGGTAAAGCTGCTCAGCGTCAGCACGAACATTCATACCGACCGGAATATTTTCAGAAAACGATACATCATGATCCCCGACAGCCAACAGTTCACCAGCAATCACATCATTAACAATTTCTGCCAGTGACACCCGCAACAGACGCGGCGCAGCTTCTTCTGCGCGTCCAAAGCTCAGCGTGCTTTCACACAAATTTACCGCGCGGGTAATAGAATTTACTAACTTAGGGGCCAGCCTGCGAACTGTAGGATCATTGGAAGCGTCAATGCGGTCAGTAAATAGCACTGCAGAAGTTAAAATATTACGTAGATCATGGCTAATCTTACTGACAGCCCCCCCCAATTGCGCAAGCCGTTCTTTTTGTTTTAAAGCGCCCGTCAATTGGGTTTGCATGCTCGCAAGAGCTTCTTCTGCTTCGCGAAGTTCAGTCACGCCAGCATTTGGAACAATGATCAGTCTCGCATCCTCGGGGGCTTTGGCATATGCCTGCATATAATCCACGACACCTTTGATAGGCTTTACGATAAAACGGCGCACGGCTAAGAATAACAAACTCGCTGTCACAACCGAGATGACCGCCGATAAGATTAAGATTCGGATACCGTAATCTATCAACGCCGCACGAAGCGGCGCAGAGGGCACTGTGATTTCTATCAGCATGCCACCGTCCTGTACTGGATTACCAATTACGCGAAACACGCGTTCCTCCCTGTCCCAAAGACCAATAATCGCGTCGCGGATTAACATCCATGCAGGTGGTTCGCGCATATCAAAAGTTTTATGAATTGGGATCGGGATCGGGGATGAAAGAATTAACTGTCGAACCTCGTTACGGCGCAACACCACGTTGAAAACTCCAGCATTTTTTAGCAGTTCGGCCTCAAGGTCAGGCATAATCATATCATCGGCAAGCAATGTCAGAGATGCTATTTGCGCTCTTTCAAGCCGGTTAAGAAAATAATCTTCGCGAAAACGCGCAACTGAGGGCACAAAAATCAACAGCTCAGCAATCAACACAAATACCGTAGTAAGAATTAAAAAACGCCCTGAAAGGGAATTGAGCATATCGCTGTCCGTTCCTTTTTTGGGCTTATGGCAGCCAGCGCTGCACAAATCCTACCGTACGTTTAACAATAGGACTTTCAAACAACTTAGGTGCAAAATAAGCACTCGCAGCGCGTTTGTTAATCTCAGATACGGTGGGGTAGGGTAAAACAGTTGCAGCAATCGCTGACATTTTCATCTTATTGGCGATTGCCATAGCCCACATTCCAATCAATTCGCCCGCCATAGCGCCTACAATTGATGCGCCTACAGGTTTGCCTTTGAAGACCATCACTTTGATAAGGCCTGTTATTTTTCCTTCTGCGATAGCACGGTCATTTTCATCATAAGGGAAGCGCACAACTTCGACGTTGCCACCAAATTTTTCTTTTGCTTGGGCTTCCGTTAGTCCGACCTGCGCCAGTTCAGGATCTGTATATGTTGCCCACGGGATGTGATCGGTGCGCTGCTTGCTTGGCAGGCCTAACAATATTGACCGAATCACTACACCAGCGTGATATCCAGCGACATGGGTGAATTGCAGCCCACCGGCAGCATCACCAACAGCATAAACTTTTTTATTGCTTGCAGACCGCAGGTTTGCGCCAACTTCGACACCGCCACGGTTCCATTTGACGTTTGCCTTATCAAGATTGAGATTTTCAACATTTACTTTACGACCCACTGCCATCAACAAGTGTGAGCCTGTGAATTCACCCAGTGGAGTGTGCACAACCACTTTGGCATAGTAACCTTTACTTCCGCTAACTTTATTAACTTGCGCATCTTCAATGATTTCAACGCCCTCCGCACGTAATCTATCCAGCACGATTGCCGCCATTTCCGGGTCATCCTTTCCCATAGCCTTAGCGGCCTCAATAACCGTCACCTTGCTTCCCAGTCGTAAGTGCGCTTGCGCCATTTCCATACCAATGGGACCACCACCAACAACGATCAAATGCTTGGGCCTATCTCGAAGATCAAAAATGTTTTCGTTGGTGAAAACATCAACGCCTTCCAAGCCGGGGATTGGTGGTACAAACGGCCCAGAGCCGGTTGCAACAATAAAACGCCGCGCTTGGATAATCGTATTACCCGCCTGAACTTCCGTTGGACTGATGAATTTTCCAAATTCACGGATCACATTGACACCAAAACCCTCAAAACGTTCTTGGCTATCCATGGGTTCAATTGTTTTAATGACACGGTGCACGTGATCCTTGGCAGCAGCAAAATCTACGTTCACCTTTACGGCTTTGACGCCCAGATCACCTGTATGGCCCATGGCAAAAGCCTGTTTACCAGCAGCAATAAGCGCCTTGGACGGCACACAGCCATAATTTAGACAATCACCACCCATTTTGTGGCCCTCAAGCAGCACTACTGATGCCCCCATCTGGGACGCACCGGCGGCGATCGACAACCCCCCGGAACCTGCGCCAATAATGCAAACGTCAGTTTTAATACGGTCCATGACTACAAGCCTTTATTGCCGCGCACGGACTTGATTATAATTGGAATAGCCGCCAGCACACAAAGGCCAACAATGGGAAACAAAATGTGGAGCTCAAATATAATCCCAAGATTTGGTGTTTCACCTTTGGCAAACACTTCACCAAGCCCAGCGCCAACGGATGTGTAGACAACTGAGCCGGGGATGATGCCAAAAAATGTAGAAATCACGAATCGGCGCAGAGGCACTTCAAGGAAGGCTGGAATCAGGTTAGCTACGAAGAAGGGTACCACGGGCACTAGGCGAATTAAAAACAACATCGACCATTGATTTTTGTTGATACCGTCTTTGATCTTTTTAGCAATACCGGCGGAACCTTCAAGTTTCGCACCCAACTGTTTGCCAAAACCCCAACGTGCGGCGATGAAAATGCCTGTTGCACCCGTTGTGGCCGCTATCACGTTGTACAAGAAACCAGGGAATGTCGCAAACAGGAAACCTCCCGCCAAAGTCAATATTATCGCGCCAGGCAAACTAAAAGCCACCACTACAGTATAAATTGCAATAAACACCAAGACGGTCAGTAAGTAATTAACATCACGAAACGCAATTAAGCTTTCGCGGTTTTCGGCTAAAGCCTCAAACGTCAGGTAATCACGCAAAAAATATGCACCCAATACAGCAACAACAGTTATCACGATTATAGGCAATCGCTTCATCAGGGCGCTAGATTGGGAGGTATCAAGGTCTGGAGCTTCAATCATTTTCAACATATCTTTTTTTATAAGGTGTCCTAAGTTAGACCTTAGATGGACGAGCCTGTGGGAACTGCATACCCCTATCACGTGGCGTTGATGCAGAGTGTTCATTTGAGAGGGTATTATTGCAGTTGTCGTAAATACTGTAACATTTGACCTGAGCGTTTCATGCAATATTGCAGACTTTCTCAACTGCGCGCGTTGACACACGCCCCGCCTCGCCCTAAAGAACAAACTTCTAAACATCACGATAAATTCTTGAGGCTCGAATCTTACTTCAGGGTTCGCCCAAACACCGGAGAGACGCAATGAAGCGTACATTTCAGCCATCCAATCGCGTTCGTAAGAACCGTCACGGTTTTCGCGCACGCATGGCCACCAAAGCTGGCCGTAATATCCTTAATGCACGTCGTGCAAAGGGCCGTAAGGAACTTAGCGCTTAATTGCGCATGCTAATGTTGCGCAAACTTCAAGCAACAGATCTGATATGACCTCATCTGAGGGAAATTTAGAAACCGCCAAAGCTTTGCCTGTGGCGGCTTCTTTGCGTCTCACGATTATGAAGATCCGAGCCAATTTCATCGCTGCTTCTAAGGCAAAATACAGAACCTCCGCGAGCTTAACCGTTCAGGTGCGGGATCGTAACGATGGTGACGACGCGGTACGTGTAGGCTTTACCTGTTCCAAAAAAGTTGGAAACGCAGTAGCGCGAAACCGTGCTAAACGTCGATTGCGCGAAATTGCTCGGCTTGACTTGCCCCATCTGGCCAAGTCTGGCCATGACTACGTACTGATTGGCAAAAGAGCTGTCACCGCTAACCGTGACTTCAAAGCGTTACGAGCTGAATTTGCCAAAACACTCAGCAAACTTGGATAAACCTCCACATGTCACCTTTAGCCATGATTGCATCACTGCCAATCCGCTTCTATCGTCTGGTTTTTTCGCCTTGGGTTGGCCACGGCTGCCGTTTTCACCCAACGTGTAGCGCATATGCGATGGAGGCTTTGCGTAAACACGGTGGTATCAAGGGCACCGCCCTAACTATCCACCGTGTAATACGTTGCAACCCGTGGGGCGGGTCGGGCGTCGATAACGTACCAAAATAAATACGTTCGAAGCAGAAGATTTAGACCACTAGCAGTCTGCTATTGCTTCTCGAATAGAATTACGGCTTGCCTGATACCAGCCCCTAACCTTTTCACATAGGCAATGTTTAGCAACAGCTAAGCATCCACAGCCGCATACAATCGTCTAAAGTTACGCGCAGTGTCCCCATTGGACCGTCAGCGACAGGCGCATGCAAATCAATCTGATATTGCAAGTTGATGCACTCACTTTTTATTATCCAAAATCTAAGCCCTTCACCTCTGGGACTTAACAATTCATGTCTGGATTGCAGGCACTTGACCGGCTTTTACTAATGTTCATATCTGCTAGTCCACTGAACCGTTCTACTGAACAAAAAACCTCAACCAGACCCAAATCGCTGAACTTCCCGATTGGCATCAATGGTAATGACAAATGCCACATGGATGTTTTGGAGAACGTACTTTAATGGAAAATAGACCACAAAATCTTCATCAAAGAACGATTCAAAGTCGAAATCGACATTTGATAAGATGAGATTGTTAAATAATGGCGCTTCAAGTGCAGACTGCAACATGGACCAAAACGGCATGTGCAACATACTTCAAATAAATTATATTTAATCGTCCGACTGGCTGGCGACTTAATCTAACCGAAACATATTTTTTCATCCCCTGCCCTTGCTAGCCTCAGTGCCCAACTGCAGCCTAAAATCATGTTTGATCTTCAAGACGATATCTTCGAAAGGTTACGTGCGCTTTATATGACCTGAGCATTCAAAAATCTTCAAAAAAGTTCGTATAGAAATAAATGTGAATTGATTGAATAGCCCATAATGCCTGATAATAGTACTAAGGAGCAAAATTGTTATCCGTCTATCAGCAATAAAGAGAGCTGAACCTGTTACACAAATTGTAGAAGCACTAGTCAATTCTCGCTAAACAATTGGCCTACAACCTAGATCAAGGTAAAGTGAATTTTTCTTCCACAGTCCTGCAAGAATTCATTTAATGAATGGTTGTGCAATACCGAACCAAATACTCAAACTCTTACTAAATTATAATCAATAAAAATACTATAATCCACAAAGTATGCGCATCATATCCTATATAACTTTGTGGAAGTCTTTACCAGATTGCCACTGAAATTACTGAAGGACGATACGTTAGTACCACCAAAAATACTCAATGAACAAAGTGATTTATTCAACTTTCAAACGTACGCACATGTTGCCTAAATCAATTGTAAAAAGTTTAGCAGTGTCATGGGCAATCCGTTAATGCCGTGTGACTTATTTGGATCTCTGGATTGACTACAAATGCCGATTAAAGCCATTTCGCACAAAAAAATTAATTTGCTAGTCCGTTGATGAAAGGTGTTTGAGAAGCTGTTTAGCTGCCCTTCACACCTTTTATACAATTCAGTTTAGACTTCAAAAGATGAAGCGGGGCATCAAGGAATAAAAAGACGTATTATTTTAACTCAAGGAATTAATGTTCTGAAAAGATCTCAAATTAATTCATGGTTTCAACCATACTTGTCAGTAAAAAAATTTAAAAAATCAATAAAAACACGCTTAATCCATTAAGTGTGGCATCAGGTCTGGAGTAGAAG
>JBLILC010000120.1:0-7798 GCA_047635635.1 Octadecabacter sp.
AAAAAGAGAATTTTGCCCCCCCCATAGCGTTCCTTAAAAAGAAATATCAGTCATTGGCGTTTCTCTTTCTCGCTGCACACCCGGTAATGCACACAGCATTTCGAAAAGCAAACTGGCCCCAGCAACGGACGTGTTTCCCGAATGATCGTACGCAGGAGAAACTTCGACAAGATCAGCACCAACAATGTTGAGCCCACAACAGCCGCGCACAATTTCAATTCCTTGCATGACTGTCAGGCCTCCAATTTCCGCGGTACCAGTACCAGGAGCAAAGGCAGGATCTAGGCTGTCGATGTCAAAAGTCAGGTAAACCTTTGTATCACCTATGATTTCTCTAATTTTAAACATCAACGGGGTAAGTGATTTGTGCCAACAGGCCTCTGCCGGTATAATCTTCCAGCCCTTTTTGCGCCCCCAATCAAAGTCTTCAGGTGCATAACCTGTACCACGCAGACCAATCTGGAAGACCTTGTCATTGATCAGGCAGCCGTCCTCATAGGCGCGCCGAAACGGGCAACCGTGTGCGGTTTCTTCGCCAAACATATTGGCGTTAGTATCGGCGTGGGCATCCACTTGAATTAATGCGACAGGTCCGTGTTTTTCTTTGATGGCCTTCAGGATTGGCCATGACAACGTATGATCACCACCAAGGGTCAGTGGGATGACGTCATGGTTTAAAATCTCGTGGTAGTGGTCTTCGATGATCTGAACCGATTTCTTGAGATCAAACGTGTTTATTGGCACATCCCCGATATCGGCCACTCGCAATTGATCAAATGGCGCTGCCCCTGTCGCCATATTATACGGGCGCAGCATTCGGCTTTCATCCCTGATCTGGCGTGGTCCCAGACGAGTGCCAGGCCGGTTCGAGGTGCCAATATCCATCGGTACCCCAACAAAGCACACATCCAATCCGGCTGCGGTATCTTGGGCGGGTAAACGCATCATTGTCGCAGGTCCACCAAAGCGGGGCATAGTGTTTCCGCCAAGCGGTTGGTTGAAGTTGGCCATGATTGAGTATCCTGTCAGTTAAAAAATTTCGCACACCTTTTGCGCGCAGCCGTTTAGTTATGATTTTATGGTGGCACGCTCCGTTATTTGACGGAAAATGCCCGCCGTTGACGGTCTCAACTGGCAGTTCTTTCAAGCGTCCTATGCTGGTAAAGTATTGCTCCATTTTAGCAGGATCATCACTTTCAAGCAGGGGGTCATTATAGACGATGTCACCGGAGATAGGCAGCCCAGTTGCTTGTTTCCAAAGGACTATAGTGCTGGGGCAGTGACCAGGTATAGGAATTAACCTAAAACGCAGCCAATTTTTAAATTGTGTTAAACCATAACATGGTCAAGCAACATCCAAGAAAGACTTTGACTTCCTGATATCAGGTTATCCAGCAGGCCAGAGCTGTCTTTTTTTCTTTTTTATTGTTAAATTCCTATTTTTATAAATTTTGATTGTTTTCGTTCTTTTCCCCTTTTTTTCTTTTGTTGTATTGTTTTTAAATCTTTTAGTTGCTTTTCTTCAGCTCTTAAGAAGGGCTGGCTTCCATCAGCCAGACTTTGCAGCTCAGCTAGCTTATGAATGGTTGGACTTTTTGTCCGCAATTTTTTGTAGCGTTTCTTCAGGAGAGAAGCGTGATGGTAATGGCGCGTAATCAATAACCACAGCATGATGAGATTTCATTTTGGCGCCTTACGGAAAAAAATATAATAGGTATTTTATTTATTAACATGAAGCCTTGTTAGATCTAACTTAGCCTCTTACATTTTCATATCTTTACTCAAACCTAAACTTCATCCAATTCCACGTTAGTATCTAGATGTCGGGTGGTCCATTTGTTCAACTTCGAAATTCTTACATTCAGGTCATCTGCAACCTTTTTGCGCATTAACCTGCGCCCCTAAAACTCCTCCAAATTTGTGTAAAGTCCACCCAACAAAAGGACGGACAAATAAAGGCACGAATTACAGACAAACAGATCATTATCCATCTTGGTGGTTGCTTTGCAATCGCCTGCCAGCCAGCGGATGATCAATGATCAATGATCAATGAACATGAAATTGGCGCGAAGAATGCTGATGTATGGTGGAGGCACGGGTTCAGTTCGGTAAATTTTACAAATACAAATCGAAGTATGGCGGCATGGAGCCGTCAGACGTGAAGCGACTGCGGGCTTTGGAAGACTAGAACGGTAAGCTGAAGAAGCTCTTGGCCAAACAGATGCTCAACAACTCAATGTCGCGAGACATCAATGAAAAATGGTGACGCCTGCTGGAAAGTTTGAAGCGGTGGTACACCTGTGCGAAGCGCTCGGTACGGGCCAGCGGTGGGCGTGTGATGTGCTGCAGTTTGATTAAATGACGGTGTGGAATCTGGGGCGCCTTGGTAGTGATGCCAAACTATGAGATGCAATTAAACGCGTATCTCGTGAACGGCGTCGGTTTGGTTGCCGTCGCATCCATGTGATGGTTTTGCGAGAGGGCTTTGAGGTGCGCGACAAGAAAGTTAGGTGCATTTGCCGTGAATAGAAGCTTCAGGTGCGCCGCAGAGGCGATAGAAAACGTGCTTTGGGCCCGAGGAAGCCAACGGTGTTACCATATGGCCCAAACCAACGCTGGAGCTTAGATTTCGTATCCAATGCGTTGATGGATGGACGTTGTTTCGGCATTCTTGCAGTTGTTGATGACTTCAGGCTTAAGAACTTGGTGCTGGTGGCTGACACATCGCTGTCTGGCCAACGGGTTGTGCGTAAACTGAATCAGATTATCGCTGGACGCCGTAAGCTGCGGAACGAATGTTTGAAAGAAACGCTATTTGGAACATTGCAGGATGCCCGCAAATCGCTTGAAGAATGGCAGGAAGATTACAATTGGCGCAGACCACATTCGGCCTTGGCAAACCTGAATCTGATGGAGTTTTTTCAGAGAAAGGCAATCGACAAGATGGCGGCCTAACGCCAAAGATTTAACCCCAAGGATTCCGCGTAAAGTTGGAGGAGACTTGAGGCTCAGGTCAGCATCAATAAATAACATTTTCCATTCAGTTTGTGCAGCCTCAAGTTTGTGAGGCAATTATCTCCAACTTGTGCCAAACTTGAATTTTCATTGCTTTTGTTGTAAGTATTATTCACTTCAATGTGGAAATTTTCATGATGTCAGGGTCTGAAGTGTGCGGTGGAGCACGACATCTAAATCGCACGCAAATGCTTAGCAGATCTATCCAAACTTGGCTGTCAAACCAAACTAATTAATAGCAACTACCAGATTTCCATCCAATCGAATTAGAAAGGAGACCCATGTTCAATTACGCAAAAATGAGAATATTGAACCCGTCAGTATATTATAATTCTCCAGACCTTGTTCTGAATGACGGCAAACTCAACCGTAGTGAAAAAGAGAAGGTCCTAAGATCAATGGCATCTGATGCAAGGCTGATGGCAGAGTCGACGATCGAGTGTACGCAGGGGGGCGATCAGGCATATTGCGCCAACGATCTTCAGGCTATTCTAATTCAACTCGAGAAGTTCAAAGAACGTAAAGCCATTGATAATCAAAGCCTTCCAGTCGCGCGCTTCCAGCGGATTTTGGTCGTTACAACTGTTGATCAAGATTTAAATCGTGAAGTCGCAGGTATTGCTTACAACTTGGCAGAGGTCGCTGGTGGAAAAGTCTACTTGTTGAATGTTGTCCCGTTGGAATTCGCGGGGGCTGGGCTGATGGCCGCAGGACCAATGGTTGCAGCAGTCCCTCTTATTGCTGTTGATAACACCAAAATCATTAAAGAGCGCACTCGGCAACTCGCAGAGTTGAGGTTAAAAAGTGGTTCAAGTGTTGAGACCGAGATTGAGGTGTGCAGCGGCCAAATTGAACAAGCCATTGCTGACTATGCCGGTCGCTGCGATGCCGATGTGATTGTGGTTGGATCTCCAACTCGATCTTGGCTTAAAGCGTTATTCGATCCTTATATCACCAGCAGAGTCACAAATGCTGCAACATGTCCTGTTCTAATAGTTCAGGAAACCGTACAATAAACTCGACTGCATTTTATGCTTGCTCAAAGGTAACTATTTCCTTTCGCTGAGTTATTGGGCTGAAATCTTTCAGCGTTGGGCTGAACGACACCAGTGAAATGGCGATATATCTTGCTACAGCGGTGCGACCATACTTCTCGACTGGCTCAATATCAGCCAAAGTCTTAGAAAAATAACACCGTCGAAGTTGATATTCAGCCAATCTGCAACAAACTACATGTTTGAGCCTCACTGGCCAGTACTGGATTACAAATCACCTCTATTTTTGATAAAGTTTCAATTACATCGCATCACAAAACGGATTTATGATGTAATGAGGTAATGTTTGGGATTAAATCAAGGACCTGTAATTATCATCTTTTTTCTCTCAAAAGTATTCAGGGTTTGTACCATAAAATTAAAAACTTTAGCCATTATATTTTGAATTGGCGATAGTGATAATGCCGGCTGCAGAACGAACAGAGTGATTTAACCAATTAAAAAAAGAGATGCGAAAATTTGAGATGCTTTTAAAACAGAAATTACTTTTGGAAATCTGGCTGACAACGAAAAATGCTTATAAAAACGCTTTCTAGCGTTACGATTATAATGCCTGTAAATTAAAGAGTTTATTAGTTACAGATCTGAAATAATTGACAAACACTAAAAATTTAATTCTCGTTCCTCTCACCTGAAGCCCTGCGGAATGACGCTGCGTTTACAGATTTTCCGCTAATGAGAAACGCTGATGGGCCTCTACACTCATATGTAAAAAGTTTATGATCAGTTAGAACTGCGCGCTTTACGCCGCTTTGGGGATGAGCTTATCTACGCTGAACAAATGGCTTCATATCAGCAACATGATGACCTAAGGCTAGGACCACTTGAAGACGTGGAAAAGAAGAACGTGCGCCTGCGCAGAGAAGTCTGCCTTCTGCGAGAGGTGAGGGCAGTGGGTGAGGCTTTTCTTTATCGACACTTAGAAGGAAAAATGGCCAATCACGATCTTTTGCAAAGTTATGCAGGTCACATGGCTAGGATTTCGTACGGGTCGGTACGGCTCAATGAGCCAGCCTCACCGCCCCCTCGGGCATGTAAACATGCATGAGGGGGCGGTGGATAATATGGTAATCTTGGCTCATATGTGCGAAAAGAACGGCTGACACACAAATCTACGGGCGGCCTCGCATAACCGAAGAGTTGAAGGAATTGGAAGTGAACGTTGGGAGACGATGCTTAGGTCGTTTGAACCGCCACAACATCATTAAGATAATAAAGGCCCAGAAATGTACGTACATTTCGGATTGCAATCGCTCTTTTAACACTTAGACCCACTTTACATGATCAGCATCTTTCTGCAACTGGGCCAATCCAGAAATGGGCAGGAAGCATCTACTATATCTGGATTATCGATGGGTAGGTCTACAGAGAAGGTCAACGCTAAGGCTGCAGATTAGCTTTTGTTAGTGCTTGTTCCAGGTCGTAAATTAAATCTTCCGCATCCTCGATTCCGATCGATAGACGTAATAAACTTGGATGAACAGGAAAGCCGTCACCAGATACAGTTTTGCGATGCTCAATCAAGCTTTCAACACCCCCAAGGGAGGTTGCTGGATAAAACAGCTCGCAGAAACGAGTGGTATCAATTGCTGTCTGCTCGGACCCCTTCACTATGATCGACATCATGCCGCCAAATTGACCACCTGTCTGACGTTTTGCGACAGCGTGGCCAGGATCTGACGCAAGGCCGGGATATAGCACCGATTCAAGCTGTGGATGTTTCTCAAAATGCGTTGCAATGGCCATTGCATTTTTGCACGAACGTTCAACCCGTAAAAACAACGTTCGCATGCCACGGATCAACAACCATGCGTCAAAGGAATGCAGTGCAGTGCCATGCAACTTTCGCACCATGCAAATGTCGTCCCAATACTTACCCGTCTCACGCACTGACAAGACACCCGCAGTGATATCTGAGTGTCCATTTAAGTATTTCGTCGCCGAATGAAATGCAATGTCTGCGCCAAAATCCAAGGCCTGTGTCATTGATGGAGGAGTACCAGTGCAATCTGTGATCAGCTTTGCTCCCGCTGCATGAGCGATGTTGGCAGCGGCTTGAATGTCTGTAACTTCCCAATTCGGATTGTTAGGTGTTTCAACCCAAACAAGAGTTGTTTTCTGGGTGGCAACAGCAACCGCCAACTCTGCAAGATTACCAGCAGTGTAATAACTGACAGTGATACGACCATTGGCTGCATAATTCTGAATCTGCATCAGAACACCATGATACATTACTTTCGGGGCCACTATATGTGATCCAGTCGGCAATTGTTCAATCACGGCGGTACAGGCCGACATTCCGGACGCAAACAGTAGGGAATCCGACGCCCCCTCCATCTCGGCAATGATGGCCTCGGCGTGAGCTGTGGTTTGGTTGCCATCGCGACGATACCAATAGGGTTTACGTACCTCGTAATTTTCATTGCGGGCATACGTGGCCGTAGGTTGGATAGACGGCACAACTGCGCCCGTTTCAGCCTCAATAAAATGCAGGGCTTGCGCCACACGGGTCTGAATCGACAGTTTACGATTGCGGTGGTCAGTCATTTGGTGAAAACCTTTAGCCAGCTTGAGGGCAGACATGTCATGATGAAACATCTGCCTCATGTTTATCTTTTGTTAGCATTTTGCTGCTAGAACTTTCAATCCAGTGAATTTAAAAACTACGCAATTGGCACCATGTGTTTTTATTATAGTTTAGTAAATATTCAGAAGTCTCGGTGATATTGACCGAAAATATCTGCTTAAGATCATTGAATTATACGTAGCGTGAAACGTATTTAAAAACTATTTCGACACCAGTATTTTTGGAAAAAATCCTAAGCGCACTTTTAGAGCCACACTAAAAATTAACAGAAACGTTCTTTCACAGACATATGATGCCATCTGCTGTCATCAATTTGGGATCATTGAGTAATCAGTTGGTTCTGGCTTGGCAAAATAGAGGGTGGAGTCTCTTATGGCTTTCTTGGACAGAATATTTTATTGCAGCTTTTTTATAGCAACACAAACCAAGTAAATGTGAAGTTTAGTGCATGCAGGGCTTATTAGCGGCGAGATGGTTTTACCAATAATATGTCACCTGAATGATGCATGAGGTTTCAACTTTAAAATGCAAGATGTCCATGCTGCTGCAATCGGGGCCAATTCTGAGATATGTGCGCAACGTGATTGAGGTGCTGCAAGAACGTGGTGATCCGGTCCAGCCTGGTGATGTGATCATGCACAATGATCCATAAGGCGGCGCCAGTCATGGGCCGGATGTTACCTTTTTGTGCCCGTTTTCATAGATGAGACATTGATCGGCTGGTCTGTCACAACGGCGCATCACCTTGACATCGGTGCCTTGTCGCTGGGCAGCTCCGGTATCGTGGATGCGGTGGACACCTATGCCGAAGGGCTGCAGTTTAAAGCTATCAAAGTTTATGATGAGGGCAAAAAACGAAGCCGTATGGCATATTTTGCGAATCATTATTCACGTCGAGGATTTAGTTGTTGGTGATATAGAGGCGCAGATTGAATCCGCTCGTATTGGTGCCGCCCGTTTCCTCGAACTGGTTGATCACCATGAGTTAGAGCAGACAATGGCCGCCTTTTATGCTCTGGTGGATTATTCCGAACGCTTGATGCGCGGAGCGATCTGTGATCTGCCCGATGGGGATTATTGTGACACGACTTATCTCGATGGTTTTCTGAATGATCCGGAGCCCGCGCGCAGCAAACTGCCC
>JBLILC010000121.1:0-7665 GCA_047635635.1 Octadecabacter sp.
CGCGAAAAGTGCTGACTTGGCGGCTCTCAAATACGCTGGATGCTAGCTTCTGTGTTGAGGCGCTGGAGGAGGCTATTTCCAAATACGGCAAGCCAGAGATCATGAACACAGATCAGGTCAGCCAATATACAGGCTCCGGCTGGATCACAACTTTGACTGAAACCAAAATCAAAATCTCGATGGATGGCAGGGGCCGCTATCTGGACAACGTCTTTATCGAACGCCTGTGGCGGTCGTTGAAACAAGAGGCCGTCTATCTGCATGAAATCACCGACGGTTTCCAAGCAAAACAGATCATCGATGACTGGATTGAGTTCTACAACTCAGAGCGCCCTCACACTGCCCTTGATAAGCGCACTCCGGACATCGCATACTTTGGCCACGCAGAAATACGAAAAGCAGCATGAACACACACCAGATACAGCTTAGACAAGCCGCAAAACTGTCCTAAAAAGCAGGACCACTTCAGTGTTCCCATATAGATGTCTTTGTTTTTTTATAAAAAGCCTTTTATCCGCTGTGCAACGACTTGAAGTGATGTTTAGCGTAATGAGATGATGTTATTTAAACAGATGAGGTGCGGTTGTAATGCTTAAAACATTTGGGTTCCTTCTTGGCTGCCAGCTGATCGGGCACGTCGCAGTCCGTAGCATAGGCTTACCTATACCAGGACCAGTTTTGGGCCTAGTAATTCTTATTATTGTGCTGCGCACTCAGCCTAGCTTGGCCGAAGATATGCGCCAGACCATCAGCGTCATACTCGCAAATCTTTCGCTTATGTTTGTACCAGCAGGTGTTGGTGTCATCGGAAACCTCGAAGCACTTTCAACTGATTGGTTTGCACTCATTGTCATTTTGACGATGTCGACGTTTCTATCGATGCTTGCAACAGTTTGCACTTTCATTGGGGTACGCAAATTGACCGAAAAGCAGGAATTATGACTGATATGGTAGGACTTTGGAGCTATCTTTCTACTACTCCACTTTTGTGGCTGACAGCGACCGTGATTGCTTATCTTGCTGCTGATACCGCGGCCCGCCGGTTAGATAATCCACCTTGGGCAAATCCAGTTCTTATTTCTATTATACTTCTTACTCCAATTTTGGGGCTCACAAAAACAGATTATACGACCTACTTCGAAGGTGCACAATTCATCCATTTTTTGCTTGGTCCAGCAACTGTGGCTTTAGCCTTGCCTCTCTGGGACAATCGAGCGACCATTCGAAGCTCAGTTGCTCCAATCTTTCTGGCTTTATTAGCTGGTTCGATCGTCGCAGCGAGCTCTGCTATTCTGTTGGCCCAAGTTTTCGGCCTTCCAAATGATGTATTACTTTCCCTCGCACCCAAATCAACAACAGCACCCGTAGCACTTGGTATATCCGAAGCTGTGGGCGGTATACCTACCCTGACGGCAGTTTTAGTAATCCTCACAGGCATAATCGGCGCGGTAATGGTGACTCCTCTGATGAACTTATTAAAAATAACGGACTGGCGCGCACGAGGATTTGCTGTCGGCGTTGCGGCCCATGGAATAGGTACAGCCCGCGCGTTCCAGGTTAACCAAATTGCAGGTGCTTATGCAGGTATCGCAATGGCGTTGAATGCGCTCTTAACAAGTTTAATTGTGCCCGTTCTAGTACGATGGATGGTTTAACGAATTCGTTATTTATCTACAGGATTCAACTGTGCGCAAAATATTAGTTCAAAAAATAACCGCCCGTTTAAAAAGACCAAGAAAATTTTAACTTAAAAATTCATCAATGCAAAACTCTAGAGGGTTCCTGTGCTAATATTTACTGACATGAAAGCTTTACATTTATCAAAATGTGAACCCGAAAAAATGAAATCCACCCTGTCTGGGCAGTCAGTCAAACAAGGTACCTTGCTCAAGTATATCAATAGCCTGAAAATTAAAAATAATACAATGAACTGCACAAATAACTAGTTTAAATCTATAGCTTTGATGGTTTGCACAAGAAAAACTTAGAAATCCACATATGCTCAAAACCTGCCGAGACCACTTTTCTTATTGTAAATCAGCCGTACACCGACAAAAACTTGATACACCTTAACGTCAATATTCTTGATAAACAAAGGGTCTCCTAAGTGCTCTCGTCAGGGCTTCTTCCTCAACTGGTCTTTTTTCGGCTAGGTACCGGTATCTCAGCTAATTTGTGCAGCCTTACCTCAAACGCCAATGATACCCCCCCCCCCTCAGCGATTTATGGCCGCGTCGCAGTTAATAACATTTATTAATAAATTGACCTTAAACTTTTTAAAATTGGATGCCTTCATCCAGCCCAAAGTGACAAATATTGCGGGCATGCATATATGTCCGCTGCAACAAGAAAAATAATGGTTATCCACAATCGCTTGGTTGTTTGAACAAAACTTTAAACAGCTTCAAACAATATGGATAGCAAAAATTTTAAAATGAAAGTGAATTTAGGACTTCTTAAGTGCTGAGCAGCCAAATTTTGGCGGCTCAGTAAACACCGTAACTTGTGCGGGTATTATTCAAATAATGATGGCTTCATCAATATAATCTAACTAGATAAAATATTTATTGGAGCCATTATTCACTACATTTGCAAAGGCCAGATGGAAGTATTTCATAGGTTGACACAAATCGCAGACCGAACGGTTCATATGATGTGTCTATCCACAAAAAACAGGGATTTATAGTTCAAAATGCAATTTTTCTTGAATGGCCTAACCAAAGGATTAGATCAGAAATTTTTATTTTTTAATATTCTCAAAAAAGTATAATATCCGAATTTTTCCCTATTTCATAGTTAGCCCTGAACACAAATCTGGTCTATGCCTCACTCAGATATGTACTAAGTTTTATCTAATCGCTTTAGTTGCAATTGTCATTCTTAAGCATCGAGGACAAACCTACATTTACTAATCTGAAAGGATAAACATGCCCTGCTCATTTAAAGCCCTGCCAAACTTCCCCGTTGCAGATCGCCGCCCGTTGACAACACAGGTTCACAACGTCGATCTACAAGATGATTACGGCTGGCTGCGCGCGCCCAACTGGCAAGAAGCAATGCGAGAACCCCACAAACTCCCCGTCGATATTGCCGCGTATTTGAATGCTGAGAATGCTTATTATGATGTAGCAATGGCGGACACGATCAGCCTACAGCGTCAACTCGTCAAAGAAATGCGATTACGTATCAAAGAAAATGACAGTAGCGTTGCGCACAAAAATGGCCCCTATGCCTATTTCACCCGTTTCGATGATGGGGCCGAACACCCTTTGTTTATTCGCACGCCACGAGGCGGGGGCGAAGAACATATTATACTTAACGTGAACACGCAGGCCGCAGCCCATAATTACTTCGACCTTGGTCCAACGGCAATTTCGCCAGATCAAAAAGTTTTAGCTTGGGCGGCGGATATTAACGGCTCTGAATTTTATCGTTTGAACTTTCGAAACATCGAAAATGGCAATGATCTTCAGTATCATATATCTGACGTAGGTTCTATAGCTTGGGCCGACGGGCAAACACTATTTTACGTGCGCGCCAATGCAAGCCACAAGTACAATAAAGTGTTCCGCCACACATTGGGAAACAATCCCACAGACGACGTGCTCGTCTTTAGCGAAGATGATGTGCGATATGACGTTGACGTCTATCGCCAGCGGTCTGGGGCTTTCATTACCATTCTTACAGGCATGAACGACGAAAACGAAATCAGCATTATTCCCACATCCAATCCCAATGCGGCCCCCGTAATTATCGAACCCCGTACCCAAGGGTTGGAGTATAACATCGATCATCAAGGTGACGTGTTTATCATCCATACGAATGCCGACAACGCCATCGATTTCAAGCTAATGACGGTCCCTGTCGTGGCCCCGTCCCGTGCAAATTGGGTTGATCTAGTTGCCCATGAGGACGGTTGCCGCATTATTTCCACTATGGTCCACAAAGATTGGTTGATTTGGGTTGAGCAGCGCAATGCCTTGCCCAGCGTTCGTTACGTCGCCAAGGACCAGCCTATCACGGCCGCACAGGTCATCACGTTTGATGAACAAGCCTATGCCCTCAGTAGTGACCCCGGCCTTGAATACGAAACTGACATATTCCGTTTCACCTATACTTCGCCTACCACACCGTCGCAGGTATTTGATTATAGTTTATCCAGTGGCAAAAGGGCTTTGCGCAAGACACAAGAAATTCCGTCTGGCCACAATTCTCATAATTACGTCACTGTGCGAAAGATGGCCACTTCTCATGATGGCGCTCAGGTCCCAGTGACGCTTCTGTATCACCAAGACACCCCATTGGACGGGACAGCACCCTGCCTGCTTTACGCTTACGGATCTTATGGCATGAGCATACCAGCCTCGTTCTCAAGCGGCCGCCTATCCCTGGTTAATCGTGGCTTTATTTACGCTATTGCCCACGTGCGCGGCGGCGAGGAGATGGGCCGTAATTGGTACGAGACCTCTAAGTTTAGTGGAAAACCCAACACTTTTCACGACTTTATTGCAGTCGCGCAATATCTAATTGCCGAGCGCTACACCGCACCTGCGCGGATCGTCATTCAGGGTGGGTCTGCTGGTGGCTTGTTAGTGGGTGCTGCCTTAAATATGAGGCCTGACTTGTGGGCTGGCGCCATTGCTGATGTACCATTTGTTGATGTTCTTACGACAATTCTTGACGACACCCTGCCCCTAACCCCCGGCGAATGGTCTCAATGGGGCAACCCAATCTCAAGCAAGCAGGCCTTTGAAGATATCCAGACTTATTCTCCTTACGATAACGTTACGTCACAGGATTATCCACCAATCCTTGTCACTGCGGGCGTGTCAGATCCGCGCGTGACATATTGGGAACCTGCAAAATGGGTGGCCCGTTTGCGTGCAAGAAAAACGGACGATAATATGTTAATGTTGCGCACCAACATGACCTCTGGCCACTTCGGTAAATCAGGCCGTTTTGCAGCCCTAGAAGACGCTGCGAGATCCTACGCATTTGCGTTGAAAGTCACTGATGCCTTATTCAAGACCAACTAGGATCTATTCCTACACATCTAACACGACATCTATGGATCAAGTACAAACCCAACAAATCATGGTTAGTAAAAAGTTGTTGTGTGCAGCTTAGATTTAAAATCCAAGCCAAGCCGATCTTTACTGCGGACAATCAGATGACAGGATACTACGGAATGAATTCAAACCTTACTCTGTTAGCCTACAAACAAGGTTACGGCGGTATATTGGGCTAAATTTTCAGTTCATAACTAGAGATGAATATGATTAGACGACATCGCGCCAAATGTTTTGAAGAACGCGCGGCAATTACGGTGTGCCGCCAGGTAACCAACCCATGTCTTTGCGTCCTCCCCAGCCATATCACCCATTTTTTTTGTCATTAATTGCGAAGCCAGCAAATTCGGGATCAACTACAGCGTCTGGACAGGTAAGCTGTAATCACTCTGCTCGTCCAACCACTGTCGCGGATCATTTGATGTCAGCGCAAGTCATCGATCGCACTCTCAGTAGTGGAGATCACTTCGATGTTGAACTTATCAAACAATGCACAAAGATGATAGACATCCTGAGACAGGCAATCCGTAATCTGGTCATAAATTACGTCGGCCGTTTCAATGGATAAACGCTGGGTAACGCCCAAGACTGTTTCTGAAACGTGATCCAACCAAATACACGATGGCGTGCCACGAAAAAAATTCTCGGCAAACAGACGCCAGATCTTATGCAAGTCAGTCTCAACCGCTCCACCATCAATACACAGTTCACTAAGCGCCGAGCGGTATTCACTGGCAGTGTAGCATTTTAAAAATGTAATGATTTAGCGTCACAATCAGGTTGGGGGGATCAGAGAATGCTTTCTTTTGAGCAAGCCAACGCGGATTAGTATGCCTATAGAGGCTTATAATTGGCAGCGAACGCACACCATCTCAAAGATCATACTTTACGCAGGCTTGGGTCCGTTGGAAACGACCAATTCTAATTTAATAATGGCATAAAGCCCCTCCCCTGTTACGGCCTGCAGTCGATATAACGTCTTCAAAATTAACATCCAAGTTTGCATTAATAATTTAGTTAACTTGCAAAACAATTACACTTTTAAAAATATAAATATAAAAATTAACTTTATTATTGGGCAAAATCTTTGATGAATTCAAAACAACAAACTAATAACAATTTAATACTTGCCCAGATCAAATAATTTAGTTCGCCAACTGTAACGGACCAAGTGTTTGACGAATTAAACAAAAATATTATATCTCAAAAACCTTCAAATACGGCTAAAATATCCAAAACGCTCATTGCCCAAAAAATGGGGGTATAACTCTAACCCGTACCAGAAGTTTTAAACGTTTGGCCAAACTTGGTTTCTTTATTGTATGCCCGCAGAATAGCACCAAAGTCTGTCTAATCTCAGAAGAAACCGTACTCTGCGCTTCTTATATTCGAATGGCATTGAAAATACAGACCTATCGTACGGCATGCACACGAATTGACACTGACGGTCTCGCCACTTTCGCCGCATTAATAAAACAACAAAGAGAGGCCATCGAGGAACAAGGCCGCAATAAATTCTATATCCCTTGATGACCATTTCCACCAAGAGATATGCATCCGTTTTGACATTCAATATGTCTGGGATTTGATCCATGAAAGCAAAGGGCACATGGACCTAATACGCATTTTGTCCCTCTTAACCACTGGCTTTAGACGAATACATCCAGATATTTGATGCAATTTCAAAAGGTGATAAGATTGTATTTTCTGCCCTCATAACAAAAATCTTAGCAGAATTACTGGATTCATCGAAAACAAAATTTTAAAACCACACATGTTCACGGATGCACCTCCTTAACCTGCATTATTGCAATTAGCGAAAACCATGTTCAAAAAGGCCCTTTCCCTGATCAAACCACCTTCCAGATAGGCTTTACTGGAGACATCATAAATACCACTTAGTATTTGCGCGCCTTCTTGACGGCAAAAGACTAAGTTGAGCTTTGCAGCACTGTTGGCACAGACCCTGTATTTGATCAAATGGTTGCCTTTTAAAAAAGGCTAGAATTGGGATAACCCATATGTTCCACAGACCAGAAAAGTCCGTTGAACCTTTACATGATCCAGCTGGCTATATAATCTAGTTGAGCCTTAGGGAACGCAGCTTTAATTATTGGTGTGTGGACAGCGCTGCACGCATTTTGGCCCGCGATCGCACGGCACTAAAAGCAGCATCAATGGGCGCTGACATTAAATATTTTTCGAGCATCACACTTGAGATCCTGCCTGAAGCAGACATTAATACCTTAATCACCTTCTTGCGCAGATTTTGCGCATTTTGCGGGATAATAGCCTTTGATCCCAACTTACACCCCCACCTTTGATCTGATAAAAACGTGGTTCTTTCTGCGGTCATGGATGCAGCATCTATTAGCGACATTGTTTTGCCATCCTACAATGATAAATCCAACTGGTTTGATGATGCTAACCTGATCCAGACAGCACAACGCTAACAATTGGTCAGTGCAACGATCGTCGTTGTCAAAATGGTGGGGGCCAGATAACTAAATTAAATGATGTAAAGATGACCAAACATATTCCCGTCAACGTTTCCTCAGTCGTCGACGCAACCGCTGCCAGAGACAGTTTCAACGAA
>JBLILC010000122.1:0-7451 GCA_047635635.1 Octadecabacter sp.
TGGTCAAGAGAGTTGTATCAAAGTTGTGTAATAGGTTAGTATTACTTACAGAGTATGTATTTTTTGTTATGTAGTTATGGCTTTTTCTTAGCTTTATTAAGTAATTACAAAACTTTTAGAGATTTATAATATTTAGTCTCTTACAGAAATTTTAATAACCCTCATTTTTCAAAGCAAAGTTTTACGTTTTTACATAAAAAAAATTGATAAACTTTGGATCGAAAAAACAAGTTGTTTGCTATCATCCAAGCGACATGAAAGGCGACTACGACGCCTATGGGCGTTTCGTGGGTCTAGCAGCATCTGGTTGTTAACCAAAAAATAAGAAACACTAAGGAGAAATGTGATATGAAACGCTTTATGTTAGGCGCTACACTTGCTGTAATGACCGCCCCAACGGCTATCTTGGCGCAGGAACAATGCGGTGATGTCACAATCACCCAGATGAACTGGGATTCATCCGCTATCGTTACTGCCGTGTCACAATTCCTAATGGAACAGGGTTATGGCTGTGACGTTACAGTTGTTCCATCCGATACCACACCAGCAATTGCGTCACTGGCTGAGAACAACGAACCCGATATTGTGACTGAGTTGTGGACAAATTCTACTGGAGACGTGTACAAAAAATTGCGAGCAGATGGAAATATCGTCGAATTAGGCAGCGTGCTTAATCCGGGTGGTGTTGAAGGTTGGTGGCTTCCGACTTATCTGGTCGAAGAATACCCCGAATTGGAGACAATCGAGGGCATAATGGCCAATCCAGAACTAGTTGGTGGCATGTTCAACAACTGTCCTGATGGCTGGGGCTGCCGCATTACTAACGATAACCTGATCCGCGCATTCAACCTTGAGGATAGTGGCATTGAGGTTTTCAATCATGGGTCTGGCGAAACACTCTCGACATCTATGGCTGCGGCCTATCGGAGCGAAGAAGCTTGGTTCGGTTACTACTGGGGGCCGACAACGCCACTCGGTATGTTTGACATGACCAGCATAGATCTTGGTGAATACAACGCCGAAGTGCACAGTGCTAACCAAAACGTTGACACCTCCAACCCACAGGCATCAGCATTCCCAGCTGCACCAGTGCTGACAATCGTAACTAAGGACTTTATGGATTCTCATCCTGACATTGCTGCTTTAATGGCAAACGTGACCTTTGAAACAGCTACGATGAGCCAGCTTTTAGCATGGAAAGAAGACAACAACGCTTCTAACGAAGAAGCGGCAGTTTATTTTCTACAAAATAATCCTGACGCATGGAGTGGTTGGATCAACACTGCTGCAACAGAAAACCTTTCTGCGTTGCTGCAATAAGTCAAATACCGATAAAAGTGAACCGCTGGGGATTTCTCAGCGGCCATGTTAGGCTAACGGACAGGGCTAAAATCATGTGATTTGGCCCTGTCATTAATTTAGTAATATGAAAAATAGGGCCGCATTATTGGGTCCAGATGAGGCTCATCATGGCGACTTATGATTTCATTTTCAACAGACTAGGATTACGCAACTGGTGCGGTGAAAGCGGCGATAATGGCGACGGTATGACATCCATGGCGCAGCTTCTTGCGGAAACGTCAGGTGACGATGTTGAAATGTCTGCATGGGAAACACCTTTCCCATCGATGGATGCGCTACACGAAGCCTGCCCATCTTTTCCACAATCGCGCGAACTGACGAGCGGATTAGAAGATGGTTTCTTGGCGATCAAGGACACCTTGAAAATCGTAGTTGACCCTTTGACGCAACCCCTAAGTTGGGCGTTGAACGAAGCGCTGTGGGTGATGCAGACGGTGCCATGGTTTATCATGATCCCATTGTTAATGCTCATTTCTTGGCTAGTAAGCCGTCAAATGAAACTCGTAGCATTAGTCGCGATTTGTTTCGGGTTCCTAGGCTTTGTTGACTACTATATTTACACGATGCAAACGCTTGCGATAATTTTCGTATGTGCGTTATCATGTGTTGTCTTCGGCGTGCCCATAGGCATAGCAATGTCGCGCAACAATCGAGTGCAGCGCATAATGATCCCCATTCTTGATATGCTCCAGACCCTGCCACCATTCGTGTATCTGATACCGTTGATCTTTTTATTCTCAGTGACTGAACCTAAATTGTATGGCATTGCTATTATTCTATATGCAATTGTGCCGGTTGTACGGCTCACGGATCTTGGCATTCGATTGGTTGACAAAGACGTTATTGAAGCAGCAGACGCCTTTGGCATGAGCAAGCGACAAAAGCTGTTCAACGTGCAAATCCCTCTAGCACTTCCAAATATAATGGCAGGCGTAAACCAGACTATCATGATGAGCCTTGCGATGGTTGTTATCGCATCCCTAGTGTCAGCCCCAGGTCTGGGTGTACTAGTATTGCGCGGTATTCGATCCCTAGAACTTGGCGTTGGTCTGCTGTCTGGTCTGGGTATTGTCCTACTTGCGATCATTCTAGATCGTGTGACTAAAGCGGCACTCGCCCGCATCAACGTAAGCCAATCAAACTAAAGGGGGCAGGAATATGAAAAATAAAGATATTAAAATCTCGATCCGCAATCTCTATAAGATCTTTGGCAGCGACCCCAAACGGGCCTTGCAATACATCAAGGATGGTATGGGTAAGGTAGAATTACTTGAAGAACACAATCATGTGCTTGGCCTAAACGATATCAACGTCAAAGTACCTACCGGAAAGACGACGGTCATCATGGGCCTTTCGGGCTCAGGTAAATCAACCCTTATCCGGCATCTCAACCGGTTAATTGAACCCACAGCAGGCGAAGTCGAGGTCGCTGGAGACAATATTTTAGAATATAACGAGAAGCAGCTGCGAGACCTGCGGCAGAATAAAATGTCTATGGTCTTCCAAAAATTTGCGCTGCTGCCACATCGTACAGTGTTACAAAACACTGGACTAGCGCCGTCAATTGAGGGGCAAAGTGAACGAAAATATGCGGAAGAAGCAAGTAAGTGGCTCGACCGGGTCGGTCTGCAGGGGCAAGCAGATCAATATCCGCATCAGTTGTCCGGCGGAATGCAGCAGCGCGTAGGAATTGCACGCGCACTTACTAGTAACTCTGACATCATGCTAATGGACGAGGCCTTTTCTGCACTTGACCCTTTGATTCGTACCGACATGCAGGATTTACTGAATGAGCTTCAGGCAGAGCTGAAGAAGACTATTGTGTTCATAACGCACGATCTGGACGAAGCATTGAAACTGGCGGACCATCTGGTTATTTTAAATGACGGTTCAGTTATTCAGCAGGGCGAACCACAGCATATCTTGCTCAATCCGGCAGACTCATACATTCAAGACTTCGTGAGCGACATTAACCGCGCGCGAGTGCTACGTGTCAGGTCTGTGATGACCAGTATTCCAAATATTCAATTGGAACGGTCAGGCGAGATCGATCATGAAGACACTCTAGAATCTGTAATAGCGCTGTCCGAGGGTGACACGGCCCTCAGTTATCACGTAATGAAAGATGGAAAACCGGTTGGCGTACTCGACATGAGCAAACTTGTCCGTGCTCTAGTTCCTTCAGAACAGTCTCAGGGACCCGAAAGTGCCCGCCTCAGCGGCTGAAGGGTCGCAGAGCCCCTTCTTCTGCAAAAGATAACGCATCTAATAGGCGTACCTACTCAAATACCATCAAGAGTTTGATAAATTTTTACATTAAGATCTGTTAACTCATTTAGGCTGCCTTTCGCACAAGGCGGTGTTTTTTGCGGCAATAGTTTGTACACAACCCTATGATGACCCGCATTGATCAATGCTAGGTTTTTTTGTGTCCTTTTTCTTAGATCACGAAGCAGTGCGCTGGCTAAAACAACCCGCTATCGCATGTCAGCTATGTCATCCAACTTATTACAAATTCCAATTAATATTAGTTACTCATATTACGACTTCATATTCAGGGTAGAGAGTTTTGCAATAAACTCTGATAAGTAGAATGCCGCCTGAGGCTAGCCCTACGGCTTTGGATTCACTTACTGACGCACCACTTTTTTTCCAATTACCTAGATATTTGTACAAAACCACCAAACTTCACCGCTTGTTTTTCGCTCAGATAACCAAGCTTAGTCATTCTTAAACCAAAAGTAATTTTTCTTGGGGATTAAGCAAGGCATGCTCAGAACCACGCAGAACGTGACTTTGGCGGTGACTGGAAGGTTCGTGAAAATCTAAACACGCGCAGCGAAATCTTTGTGTGTCACAACGATGGGGTCTATCATCCGAAAACTTGACGACGGTCTCAATTGACATGACAAAAGCGTGGTTTGATTTGAAGTGTAAGCATTTAGATCCTTCTTCATGAGCATCTAGATTATTCATTTTTACTTTGTTACATTAAGATGTAGCAGGTCACTGTAGCAGCAGTTTTTTTGTCCGTAATCAGTTTATTTGTCCATAAATGAATGAGGTTAAATCATGCGCAAAAGCACACATGCAATTGTTTTACTTTTAATGCTCGTAACCGGGTGTGGAAATTTACCCACTGATCACAGTGTTGTCGAAAATACGGGGCCAGACGAGTTGTTAAAGTTGAGGTCAGGCCCTGGGCTTGGCTACGGCATTGTCTTAGGCTTGCCTGGAGGAACCTTTTTGAATCGCCACAACTGCGTGACCGAAGTTGGCCAGCGTTGGTGCCAGGTGTCCCTTAAAGTCGCACCTCAGATCACAGGTTACGTCTCCAGTGATTACCTTTCAGCACGCTAACTTCAACTATTTACACCAGAATACGTGTCCAGAAAAAGGCCATTTTACGGACAACAATAATGTCCGCAAAAGATGCAAACTTGATCAACTATTTGGGTATCATGTTTTTTCAGGATTTTTCTGATACGAGACAGAAATGGTTCTCTTAAAGTTTTGGTGTTGCTTTGCTAAGCGGTACAAAGTCAAAAAGAGTTTCACCTCGTCCAAGAGTTCCTTGACGGAACTGATGTAGAGCTTGCGAACGAAAGTTCATTATTACTAGGTTACGCAACTAGTCATTTAGCATATAATTTACCAAATGATGTAAACTTACTGTAAGTAAGAAATGATCTTAGTCAGAACAGTTACTAAACCACGTATGACAAAAAAGCGAAAAATCTTTGGCTTAGTTAAAGCCAGTATAGGGCAATAAATATATATTAATCTTATTTTCGCTTAGAGTATGGCGATAAGTTATCCTATTTTTCACTCCCCCCATTAAGCCTCAAAATTATTTAAACTACAAATGGGATTGAAAGCCGAAATTGAGCAATGCGCAGAAAAAATAAAACGAGTGGTAGCTTTCCCACTGACGAGGTAACGATTAAAAAATGATACATCTTTCATTTTGAGATTTCAAAGATATGCCAATGCGATAGAGAACGTTTCAACAATACATTCATCGCTTTTTAGCAATAGCGTTACACATAAAGCTAATTAGCTATACAATTTTTACAGTGGCTCAATAAATCAGCTATCGAAACTGACTGAGCTACCCCTCTTACACAGAGCTTGGGAAAACCCCAATCTCGTTTAGCCTTAACAATAATCTGAACGATAAAGCCATAAAGAGCCATGTCTATTGCGACAGTGAAATTTACAGATTCCAAGGCTGCCAATGGGCAGCGGCTGGCTGGCTGAAATGGCAGCAAAGTTATGACAGAGTTCGTCAAATTAGAAAAGATTTTTCGCGATTGAAGAATAAACCACAACATAGAAAATTATTTTCTCGATGGTGGGTTGGGTGCCGCCTTATGTACAGTGTTACACGGCGTATAGGTTAAAATTTTATCCAGTAATTGGCATTACACGATTTATGACGTGAGCAATAGTGTTGAAGCCATACCAATTGATGCGTCCCCCACCAAAAATTTAGCAGCCCCGCATCTGCTTGCCCAAGTGATGGATGGCAATCTGATGATCATCTCCAAAGAGAAAACAACTCTAATTAAATACAACATCTGCAGAATTAGACTGCTGTTAAAAAAGTAATGCACCAACATTTTAGATACGGTTCACTCACTGCTGGGTGTACTAAACGCTTCGAGCTCTCGGCCTTATCCGTAGTGCAAGACCGCGCTGAAATGCCCACGCCCGTTCTCAATCAAGCCGATTATGGACACGCCTTACAACGAGCCAAACCAACAGCAGCACTACTGGTGTCACGCCAGCAGCTAACACTAACTTTGGCAGGTCAAATAATGTTTCAAGCGGGGCGAGCATGTAAAGGGCAAGATTTACCGCATAGTAGCTGATCGCAACGATCGATAGCCCTTCGACGGTGTGTTGCAGACGAAGTTGCAGGCCTGCGCGGCGATCCATACTTTCCAATAAAGATTGGTTTTGTATAGACCGTTCAACGTCTACTCGTGTACGCAGTAGATTGCCTACTCTTAGGGCCCGCTGCGACATGTTTGTCAGTCGTTTTTGCGATGATTTGACAGTGCGCATTGCCGGATCAAATCTACGCATCATGAACTCTGAAAATGTCTGCATGCCTGAGAACCTTTCCTCACGCAGCACTTTTATACGCTGGTTCACAATTGCCTCATAGGCCTCTGTGGCACCAAATCTGAATGACGACTGTGCAATTCTATTCTCCAACTCCTCCGACACTTCCAAGAGATGTTCCAACATTTCGTCATGTTTAGCATCAACACCGCGCATTTCAGAAGACAATTCATTGAGCGTTGTTTCAATTGCCCCCATACCCGAACCGAGTTCACGTGCCCTATCCAAGCCCAACATTGCCATCGATTTATAAGTCTCAATTTCGCAGAGGCGTTGAACGACACGACCAACTCGGCGATCGCCACAGCTTGCGCGGGGGAAAACTGCAAAGCGCGTATGCCCGTTATGATCAATACGAAAGTCACCGGCAATTACCAGTTGATCGTCCAGCACTCTACTAACGGCGAGGCTCTCAGGTACAAACCAGTCTTTTGTTTTTTCAACAATTTTGTCATCATTTTCAAATATATCAATGCGAATCAACGCAGATGTAAGACGTGTTCCAGCAGCGACATCCAACCAGTCCTTTGGAAACGCGCCAAAGTTCTCTTCCTCAAATGGCTTTCCAGAATCGCCATCTCCAAAAATAGTGTATGTCACAAACTCCGTGTGGCTTTCCCATTTCAACTCATGGCGACCGATTTGACCCGAATAATGAGTAGCACCAACCTGCGGATGCTTCGCTCCATAGCGATCCAGAAGAATTACAAGTTGAGCCATATCAGCATCACGATTACGCCCTGCTGCGTTAGTTGCCGG
Organism: Octadecabacter sp.; assembly: GCA_047635635.1. Taxonomy (GTDB): domain Bacteria; phylum Pseudomonadota; class Alphaproteobacteria; order Rhodobacterales; family Rhodobacteraceae; genus Octadecabacter. The sequence continues at coordinate 7,252 of JBLILC010000122.1, forward strand.
TTTGATCGCCAAATATGATGCGTGACTAGGCGCAGTCACTATCGGGAAAGGCCGCGCATGCAATTCATTAGACATAGCATAACGAAGAGGATGTTCGATAATTGGTGACATGAGATTCGAGCCTAATTCAATTTATTTTGTAGCTATACGTTCTAAATCATCTAAGACAGAAATTATTTTTCAACGTATCTTATGACACA
>JBLILC010000123.1:0-7354 GCA_047635635.1 Octadecabacter sp.
GCGATGTCAATGGTTAGTGAGATTTCGCGCTATAATGAAACTAAAGGCATGCCAATTTCCGGAATTGGTGGTGTCACAACATGGCGCGACGCAGCGGAATTCATCACTCTGGGCTGTGGAAATGTGCAGGTATGCACAGCTGTCATGACCTACGGCTTTAAGATTATCGAAGAAATGATCAGCGGTTTGTCACAGTGGATGGACGAAAAAGGCCATACCAGCATCGCAGATTTTATGGGTGCAGCCGTACCAAACACAACAGATTGGCAGTACCTGAACCTAAATTATGTCGCAAAGGCGGTAATCAATCAGGACGACTGTATTTCGTGTGGGCGCTGCTATGCAGCCTGCGAAGACACATCACATCAAGCTATTGCAATGTCCGAGGATCGCACGTTCACTGTGATTGACGAAGAATGTGTCGCTTGTAACCTTTGCGTGGATGTTTGCCCTGTTGAAGACTGTATCACCATGATTGCCCTTGCACCGGGTACAACCGACCCACGCACTGGTAAAGTGGTGCAAAAAGAATACGCAAACTGGACGACGCACACAAACAATCCTGCGGCCACAGCTGCAGAATAATGACGTCATCACTGATGATTTCCTCCCTAATACTGGGCCGGTCCACTAGCGTATTGGCCCAGTATCATGCCTATTAACCTTTTTGCCCGGCCAGTGGTGTCAAAAGCCCTCGCAGCATCGCTTCTAAGTGGTATTGAGCCCCGTCAAACGGGTCAGTCTTTCCTAAAACAGAACGCACCTGCACATCAAAATCCGCGTAATGTTGAGTCTGCGCCCAAATAGAAAACATCAGGTGGTAAGGATCTACCTTATTGATGCGACCCGCAGTAGCCCAGCCATTTATGACAACTGCAATTTCATCAACCAGTTCACGCAATTCGCCGCGTAACACGTCACCGATGCGTGGTGCACCTTGAATGATTTCGTTGGCAAAAAGGCGGCTTTCACGTGGATAGTGCTGTGACATGTCCAGTTTTCGTTTGGCATAGCCGAGCAGTTCTTCAACCGGATCGCCCTTCACATCAATTTCGCGCAAAGGCTCCAGCCATTTTGCAAGAAGCTTCGCCAAAAGCGCGGTATAAATCGCGTCTTTTGAACGAAAATAGTACAACAGATTAGGCTTTGATAAACCCGCCTCCTGTGCAACCAAATCCAGCGTTGAACCGCGAAATCCAAATTGTGAGAAGACCACCAGACCCGCTGACATGATTAACGCTTGGTTTTTCTTCTGAATTCTCGTGTCTGATTTTGGGCCTGAATTGGTCATAGGTCTGTTTTGATCCGTCTAGATTCTGGGCAACATGCCTAATTGGTTTACTCAGCTCACCAAAAGTCCGCTTAACGGCCAATTATAATCTTTTGTAAGACAAGTATAATCCTTGACTGCTCTTAGGCAACTGCTAGCCTTGTTTTGTCCAGTTGGTCAAATTGTTGCACCAACCTCCGAACCAACCACTAGGAGATCTACGATGCCATTTACAGGCGAAAATCTAAAAGTGAATGGCGCTCGACTGTGGGACAGCCTAATGGAAATGGCCAAAATAGGTCCTGGAGTGGCAGGTGGCAACAATCGTCAGACCGTCACAGATGAAGACAGCGAAGGCCGGCATTTGTTTAAAAATTGGTGTGAAACTGCAGGCTGCACAATGGGGCTCGATACCATGGGCAATATGTTTGCTACCCGTGCGGGAACCAATCCAGACGCATTGCCAGTGTATGTTGGTTCGCATTTGGACACGCAGCCAACAGGTGGTAAATATGATGGTGTGTTAGGAGTTCTATCAGGGTTGGAAATCATCCGCACGATGAACGACCTTGACATTAAAACAAAACACCCAATTGTCGTCACAAACTGGACCAACGAAGAAGGTACGCGATATGCGCCCGCGATGTTGTCATCTGGTGTTTTTGCAGGGCTTCATACCCAAGAGTGGGCATATGATCGGGTTGATGCGGAGGGCAAAACATTTGGCAATGAATTGAAACGTATCGGTTGGCAAGGCAGTGAGGTTGTGGGCGCCCGTAAGATGCACGCATTCTTTGAATTGCACATTGAGCAGGGCCCAATCCTTGAGGCCGAAAGCAAAGATATTGGCATTGTAACCCATGGCCAAGGCCTGTCATGGACCCAAATCACAATTACCGGCAGCGATGCCCACACCGGATCAACACCAATGCCCATGCGCAAAAATGCGGGGCTGGCAATGGCGCGAATATTGGACAAAGTAGATGAGATTGCACTATCGCACGCCCCACACGCAGTCGGTGCAGCGGGGCACATCGATGTCTTTCCAAATTCACGAAACGTAATTCCTGGAAAGGTTATTTTCACAGTCGACTTCAGATCGCCAAACTTGGACGTCATCACAGATATGGAAGCACGTCTGCGCATTGATGCTCAGAAAATTGCAGACACTATGGGCATGAAGATCGAGTTTGAAAAGGTTGGTGGGTTTGATCCAGTGACCTTTGATGAGAGTTGTGTAAGCGCCGTGCGCAACGCCGCCGAAAGCCTTGGCTATAGTCACATGGACCTAATTTCTGGTGCAGGCCATGATGCCTGCTGGATCAATCGCATCGCACCCACCGCGATGGTTATGTGTCCATGTGTGGGTGGATTATCACATAATGAAGCCGAGGAAATCTCACCAGAATGGGCGACAGCAGGCACCGATGTGTTAATGCACGCAGTTCTTGAGACTGCGCAGATTGTAGCCTGACACAACATGGGGCCACCCCCTCCCCCACCGCTTGGTGGCCAAGATGAATAAAGGAACGAAGCTTGAAAACAGTCATCAGAAACGGAACAATAGTCACAGCAGATTTGACCTACAAGTCTGACGTCATGATCGAAAACGGCGTTATCACCGAAATTGGTCCAAACCTACACGCTGACGATGAGCTCGACGCAACTGGCTGTTACGTGATGCCCGGTGGGATCGATCCGCATACGCACCTTGAAATGCCATTCATGGGTACATATTCGACCGATAACTTTGAAAGTGGCACGCGGGCTGCGCTTGCGGGTGGTACCACGATGGTCGTAGATTTTGCCCTGCCCTCACCGGGTCAAGGTCTGCATGACGCCCTACAGATGTGGGACAACAAATCGACACGCGCGAACTGCGATTATTCTTTCCACATGGCCGTCACGTGGTGGGGCGAGCAGGTGTTCAATGAGATGGAAACCGTAATCAAGGATCGCGGCATCAACACGTTTAAACACTTCCTCGCCTATAAAGGCGCTTTGATGGTGAATGACGACGAATTGTATGCATCCTTCAGCCGCCTGTCTGAATTAGGTGGCATCGCAATGGTCCACGCTGAAAATGGCGACGTGGTGGCTGAACTACAGTCTAAACTACTGGCAAAGGGCAATACTGGTCCCGAAGCACACGCCTACTCCCGCCCCCCACAAGTCGAGGGCGAGGCGACCAACCGAGCGATTATGATCGCAGATATGGCTGGCGTGCCGTTGTATGTAGTGCATACATCTTGCGAGGAATCCCACGAGGCGATCCGACGTGCGCGCCAACAGGGCAAACGAGTATGGGGGGAGCCGTTGATCCAGCACCTGACGCTGGATGAATCAGAGTATTTCAACAAAGACTGGGATCATGCTGCGAGACGTGTGATGTCCCCACCATTCCGCAATAAGCAACACCAAGACAGTCTTTGGGCAGGCCTACAAAGTGGAAGCCTGTCGGTTGTTGCAACGGACCACTGCGCGTTTACAACTGAACAAAAACGCACGGGCTTAGATGATTTTACCAAAATTCCAAATGGCACTGGTGGCCTTGAAGACCGGATGCCGATGCTGTGGTCCCACGGCGTCACCACCGGTCGTTTGACAATGAACGAGTTTGTCGCCGTGACATCAACAAACATAGCCAAAATTTTGAATTGCTATCCAAAAAAAGGTGCAGTTCTAGTTGGGGCGGATGCTGACCTTGTGGTTTGGGACCCTAACAAAGAAAAGACGATCACCGCTGACGCGCAGCAATCGGCGATCGATTACAATGTGTTTGAAGGCAAGCACGTCAAAGGACTACCACGCTTCACACTTACGCGCGGACATGTCGCTGTTCATGACGGTGAAATTCGCACACAAGAAGGTCATGGAAAATTCGTGCGTCGTGACGGCAATGGCGTCGTGAACAAGGCACTATCGTCGTGGAAAGAGCTCACCGCACCACGTCCTGTGAATCGTACTGGCATTCCAGCGTCAGGAGTTTGATTTTGAGACTAATCACAATTCTAGCCATGATGGCATTGCATCTGCGCGCGCAGATGCAACAAATATGGAAAGATTGCGCGCGGATTGCTGGTAGTTGCAATCGGGTTCCTAGCGAGTTTGCAGGCGCCAATATAGTTTCTATCCTTTGGGCAAAGCAGACTGAACACTGGGAAATTATCTGCCAAATCGTGAATTTTAATAATAAACTGAATGCGGAAAATATTACTCAAAGCCAGTGTACAAGCCAAAACAAAATTTGGGTGCAGTCGTACAAAATGCCTACTACGGGCAAGGATGATTGTACAATCTGGCTTTTTGATAGCCCCCATGTAACAACTAAATTGCAGTCATGTTAATGAACGAAACCCCAGTCATCACCGCCAAAAATCTTGACCTGACGTTTGAAACAAACGACGGTCCAGTTCATGCTCTCAAGGCAGTAAGCCTTGATATCAACAAAGGCGAATTCATCAGCTTCATCGGTCCATCCGGTTGTGGCAAGACGACGTTTCTACGCTGTATTGCGGGACTTGAAACGCCAACGGCTGGTGAAATTTTCGTCAATGGAATGTCTCCAGATGAAGCACGCCGCTCACGTGCTTATGGTTATGTATTTCAAGCGGCGGGGCTTTATCCATGGCGCACGATTGGCGGCAATATCAGGCTCCCATTGGAAATCATGGGGTTCAGTAAAGCAGAACAACACGAACGCGTTAACCGTGTTATGGACCTTGTCGACCTTGGCGGGTTCGAAAAACGTTTTCCATGGCAGTTATCAGGTGGCATGCAACAACGAGCATCAATTGCACGCGCGTTGGCATTTGATGCAGACATCTTATTGATGGATGAACCGTTCGGTGCGCTGGATGAAATTGTGCGCGACCACCTGAATGAACAGTTACTTAAGCTTTGGGCGCGAACAGAAAAGACGATTGGCTTTGTGACCCACTCCATCCCCGAAGCAGTGTATCTGTCTACCAAGATTGTCGTCATGTCACCGCGGCCTGGCCGCATCACAGATGTGATCGACAGCCCACTGCCGAAAGATCGTCCACTGGATATTCGCGACAGTCCGGAATTCATCGAAATCGCGCACCGCGTCCGTGATGGGTTACGTGCAGGGCATGTGGATGACTAAATCATGAATATAAGAGGCATTATTCCGGCGCTGGTGGTTGTGATGATGATTTTTGTCATTTGGACAGCAGCCGTTATCCCGATGAACGCACATTTGACCGCGGATCAGGCGCAACGGGACGGATTGATCATGACACCAGAAGCTCCGCGTGACCGCCAAGAATTCTTGGGGCTGACCTTGGCAATCAAGAACCCTGAGATCATCACAATGACGTACTTTTTAGTGCGACCACGCCTACCATCACCGCATCAAGTCGCGATGGAGATGTATGAAACGATCTTTACTAAAGCGCCCACATCACGGCGTTCACTAGTATATCATGCATGGGTTACACTATCGGCAACGCTGCTTGGGTTCGTAATTGGCACAACACTGGGTATCCTGTTGGCTGTGGGAATCGTTTATAACCGAACGATGGATAAATCGGTAATGCCATGGGCGATTACGTCTCAAACCATTCCTATTCTGGCACTGGCTCCGATGATTATCGTCATGTTGGGTGCGATTGGAATTCAGGGGCTTTTGCCCAAATCAATAATTTCCGCCTACCTGAGTTTTTTCCCTGTCGTCGTTGGCATGGTAAAAGGATTGCGCAGCCCTGATGGAATGCAGTTGGATCTGCTGCGCACTTATAGCGCCAACGCAAATCAGGCCTTTTGGAAGCTCCGCCTGCCTGCATCCATGCCATATCTGTTTGCGTCCTTAAAAATTGGAATTTCTGCCGCCTTGGTTGGCGCTATTGTGGGAGAATTGCCAACTGGTGCACGAGCTGGTTTTGGCGCACGTATGCTAGTTGGCGACCAATATGGTCAACCCATGGTAACTTGGGCTGCGCTATTCGGAGCGGCGATAACCGCGGCATTGTTGGTCGCAATCCTTAGCTTTATCGAACGGCGCACATTGGCGCGCATGGGTATGGGGGCGACCGCGTGATGGCGTTAATTATTGCACTTTCAATATGGGCCGCCGGATGGTGGATCAATGCGCAGCTCGCAAATGGGCCACAATCTGATAGCCGAACGATCAGCCTCCTTATTCCAATCATTTTCGGCGCAACAATTATTGCGATTTGGCAGGTACTTGTCACGATGCTTGGCATCAGTCCTATTATTCTCCCACCGCCATCCTCTATCGCAGTACGGTTCGCTAATGAAATTCCAATACTTTGGGCGGACTTTGAACAAACCATCTTAAAAGGTGCTATGACCGGTTATGTCGTTGGAATGATTGCGGCGTTTGCCGTAGCGTTACTAGCAGATCGTAGCGAATTTCTTAGCAAAGGAATATTGCCAGTCGGTGCTTTTATGGCGGCTTTGCCAATTGTCGGCACGGCCCCCATATTTGTTAAATGGCTTGGAAGTGATTGGCAGTCCAAAGCCGCCGTGGTTGGTGTTATGGTGTTCTTTCCGATCCTTGTGAATACCGTCGCGGGATTGAAAGATACCAGTATGATGCAGCGTGATCTAATGCGTACCTATGGAGCGGGCTATTGGCCTACTTTGTTCAAACTGCGCCTGCCTGCTGCGCTGCCTTTTATGTTTAACGGCCTGAAAATTGCGACCACGCTAGCACTTATTGGTGCGATTGTTGCTGAATTTTTCGGCTCCCCAACAGTTGGTATGGGATTTCGGATATCAACATCGGTCGGGCAGCTTGCACTTGATATGGTTTGGGCCGAAATTGTTGTTGCTGCACTTGCAGGCTCAGCATTTTACGGGATCATGGCCACTATGGAAAAACGGATGACGTTTTGGCATCCCTCACAACGCTAAAAATTAACAATAAGACTTCGGCGCAACCGGAGCGACACGTAACCTGACACTGGAGGTCAACATGAAGACAACAATGACAATCGCAGCATTCGCTGCTTCACTTAGTACAACTGCATTCGCAGACGGTCACGCCAACAATGTATCACTACAATTGCAGTGGGTCACACAGGCCCAGTTCGCGGG
>JBLILC010000124.1:0-6802 GCA_047635635.1 Octadecabacter sp.
GCCTCCTGTCCATCAATCGTTATCCCGCGTTTCGGCATCAACGTTGACGCGGAGGACTTCTGTGGCGTGTTCAAAGATAGTGATGACCGCCTGTTTGGCTCAGACCCTGAGCGCGGCGATGTTGTTGTATTCCGCCACCCCGTCACAGGCCGTGATTTCATAAAACGGGTGATTGGTTTGCCTGGCGATACGATTCAAATGCAAAATGGTATCATCATGCTAAATGGCACTGAGGTGCCGCAAGTCGATGCGGGTCTGTTCAGCGAAACGATGGAACGGCAAGGAAGCTTGGGAAACCTACCTCGCTGTGCAAATGGCGCTGTGGGTCTTGGGGCTGAATGTCTTAAACAACGTTTTGTGGAAACATTGCCCAACGGCGCTGAGTATACGGTGCTGAATATTGGCAACCGAAACCTCGATACGACAGGGATCTTTACTGTCCCGAAAGACCAATACTTCTTTATGGGTGATAACCGCGATAATTCATCAGACAGTCGCGTTCCGCAGATTTCTCGCGGTGTTGGTTTTGTGCCATTGGAAGATATTGTTGGGCGGGCTGATCGCATAATGTTTTCATCTTCTGGTCGTTCGCTTTTGGCGTTTTGGACATGGCGGTCGGATCGTTATTTCAAAGCCGTGGAATGAGTATTTCATGAAATTATCGGGTGCACTTCGTGACTTTCAAGACCGGATTGGCCATACTTTTGCCAAACCTGAGCAGCTAATACGTGCGGTGACCCATTCGTCTATGTCGTCGCCTAATCGTGACGACAATCAGCGTCTCGAATTTCTGGGTGATCGCGTACTTGGTCTGGTTATGTCTGAAGCTCTTTTGCAGGCAGATATAAATGCCTCAGAGGGCTTGTTAGCTCCTCGCTTTAACGCTCTTGTTCGTAAAGAAACTTGCGCTGATGTTGCCCGTGAAATTGATCTTGGTGCGGTGCTGAAACTTGGCAGATCCGAAATGTTGACAGGCGGGCGGCGCAAAGAAGCGCTTTTGGCTGACGCGATGGAGGCTGTGATTGCCGCAATTTATATTGACGCAGGATTTGAAGTTGCCCGCAATCGGGTTGTAGCGCTCTGGGGGGCACGAATTTCAAATGTTGAACAAGACGCGCGTGATCCTAAAACGTCTCTGCAAGAATGGGCCCAAGGGCAAGGCGAACCGCCTCCGAGTTATATTGAAACAGCACGGTCTGGCCCTGACCACGCACCGATATTTACGATAGAAGTTCGCTTGCAATCAGGCGCTACCGACACAGCTCAAGCGCCCAGTAAACGCCAAGCCGAACAAGCCGCCGCCAAGTCCCTTTTGGACCGCGTACAAGGAGAGACCCTGTGACTGAAAAACCAGTGACCGAAGGTACAAAAGATACCCCACCAATTATTCCAGACGTTACGCTACAACGCGCAGGATTTGTTGCCCTGATTGGCGAACCCAACGCGGGTAAATCAACTTTGTTGAACCGCATGGTTGGTGCAAAAGTTTCTATTGTTACCCATAAAGTTCAGACAACCCGTGCGCGTATCCGCGGTGTTGCGATTGAGGGGATCAGCCAGATCGTGTTTGTTGACACTCCTGGTCTTTTCCAGCCTAAACGTCGCCTTGATCGCGCGATGGTTGCTGCAGCGTGGAGCGGTGTTTCAGATGCTGACGTAGTCGTCCTTATGATTGAAGCGCATCGTGGCATCACCAAGGGTGTTGAGGCAATCTTGGAGCGGTTGGGCGATGTTGGTAAAGGGCGCACTATTGCGCTGGCAATCAACAAAATCGACCGTGTCGAAGCTCCCGTTTTGTTGGGCTTGACAAAAAAAATGAATGAACATTTCGCTTTTTCTGAAACATTCTTGATTTCTGCTGAAAAAGGCCACGGCGCGGGCACTTTGCGCACATGGCTGGCTGAACGTATGCCTGTTGAACCATGGTTGTATCCGGAAGATCAAATTGCGGATCTGCCCCTGCGCATGATCGCTGCTGAAATTACTCGGGAAAAGTTGACACTGCGTTTACATCAGGAGTTGCCCTATCAGTTGACTGTTGAGACAGAAAATTGGGAAGAACGTAAAGACGGGTCCTGTAAGGTTGACCAATTGGTTTATGTCATGCGCGATGGGCATAAAGGCATAGTTTTGGGTAATCGTGGTGAGACGATCAAGTCAGTTGGTCAAGCCGCGCGTGCGGAATTAGTTGAATTTTTAGGCCGTAAAGTTCATCTTTTCATTCAAGTCAAAGTGCGACCGAACTGGCTTGAAGATTCCGACCGGTATTCTGAGATGGGACTTAATTTTAAAGACGGGAACGAATGAACCCTCGCTTAACAGCCGAATTTTGGGTGTCTGCCTATCTGACGAGATTGCGGCTAATTGAGATTCCTGTATTTGTAACCCGTAAAGGGGACAAAACGGCGGGGTCCGTTTTGGTCAAGCTAAACACTCTTGATGGGCAGGCAAAGGCGTTTCAACGTCAGTTTGACCTGATGTCAGGGGGGCTTGAATGGATTGTTCTGGTTGAAGGGGCTGAGGCAGACGTGGATGCATCTCTTTACAAACAGGCAGGATTTGATCGCGACATTTGGGTGCTTGAGGTTGAAGACCGTGATGGACGTCATCTGTTAGATGATCCTTCGCTTGCCTAAGATCATCTCTCGCCTAAACTATAAAAATGATTGAATGGCGCGACGAAGGGGCTTTGGTAAAGGTCCGTACACACGGAGAATCCTCCGTTATAATTGAGGTGTTTACCGCTTCGCGTGGCCTGACCGCTGGCATCGTCCGCGGTGGGACCAGCCGTAAGATTGCGCCAACTTTACAGCCCGGTGCGCAGTTGGATGTGACGTGGAAAGCGCGACTTGAAGGTCACCTTGGCAGTTTCACAGTTGAACCCATTCGCAGTCGCATAGCTCAGGTTATGCAGGATAGACTTGCGCTGTCGGGTTTGAACGCCGTGACGGGGCTATTATCATTTTTATTGCCAGATCGTGAAGTGCACGCGCCACTTTATGCCCGCACAATACAATTGCTCGACTTGCTTGGCCAAAACGACGTCTGGCCGTTGGCCTATCTTCAATGGGAGGTCGCTTTGCTAGAAGAGTTGGGGTTTGGAATGGACCTGTCAGCTTGCGCTGTGTCAGGGCTGAACGATGACTTATTTTACGTGTCACCGCGCACTGGTCGCGCAGTTTCTCGACTAGCTGCGGGTGAATGGGCAGATCGGTTGCTTCCTCTGCCACATGTTTTGTTGGGTAAAGGTGATGCAAATCTAGGTGAGATTATAATCGCTTTGCATACCACTGGACATTTTCTCAACAATCACTTGGCACGATCACTTGGTGATCGCCCAATCCCCAACGCTCGTCAGCGATTGATCGAAACAATGAAACGGTTGACCTAGTGTGCCACGATGAGCGTCTGGGAGACAGCATGTCGGACAGGATCAACATGTTGTCTGACGCTTGGGGAAACGTTATGTTTTCAATAAAAGCATCCTTTTTTGCCAAGATAGAAAATAGGTCATTTGGGTCGCATAGATCCTATTTAGGTTGAAACATTGGTGAGGTGTTGGTTGGGTTGCAGTATAGCTATTGTATGAGGCTTGGCGTACGACTTCTGCCACCGCAGCAAAATGATCATGGGCACAAATTGTTAGACTCTCTGTTAACTATTAATTTAATAATAGCCGCTCGGAGTATCTAAGAAATCTGCAATTCTTGTACCTCTAACACAGGCTTTAACAAGGCGGTGGGCATCCGTGCGGAGAGTGTGATCAACAATTCAGGATGTATGCTTTTTTCGTTAAAAAAGTTTAAATTTTACGGTTACTCTAATCAGCGATTATAAAAAACGACTTAATAACGTCATGATTTTAGGATTTGTAATTTCACTTTCACTCAATTTGTCAAATTAAGTGCCCAATTTTAGTCCGCCTTTGGTACAGGTCGACTTCGCCTTAGGCGTGCATCAAGCTCTTACATACCCGCCTAGAGGCGTCGGGAACCAACTAACTGGATTGCAGTTGCCCGATGTAATGCGTGCAACTTACAAAAAGAATTTTTTTGTTGATAACATATTCTTTGGAGCTTTTGCAGTCACCAAAGACTTTGGTTACGGTTTTGCCGTTGGTGCCAACTCCATTGAGACTGCACATGAGATTACTACAGTAAAATGCATTGAACATGGGGCAATTTGTTTGGGACCAAGGGTCTTCGATGGAAGTTTTCGACGCTGCCCTGACAGATTGTGGTAAATATTTTATTCATGATTTGGCGAGTTTACGTTGAATGCCCTGCATTTTATTATCCTTTAAATAGGCTGACTGGGGCAATACCTCACTGATCTTAGCACGTTTAGTCACAAAATACGCCGTGCTATGACCTGCGCCTGAATTTCGGCAGCGCCTTCAAAAATGTTAAGAATTCGTGCGTCACACAAGATGCGGCTTATTTTATATTCCAGCGCAAATCCGTTACCGCCGTGAATTTGCAGAGCATTGTCCGCAGCTGCCCAAGCGACGCGTGCGCCAAGTAGCTTTGCCATGCCCGCTTCAACGTCGCAGCGCCGCCCCTCATCTTTCTCAGATGCTGAAAAGTAGGTCAGCTGGCGAGCGATCATGATCTCGACTGCCATCATAGCTAATTTATTGGCAACACGGGGAAATTCAATCAGGGATTTACCGAATTGTTTACGATCTTGCGCATACTTCATTGCTTCATCGAGCGCGGAACATGCCACGCCGATGGCACGCGCCGCCGTCTGGATGCGCGCGGACTCAAACGTTTCCATAAGCTGTTTGAAGCCTTTGCCTTCTTCCCCGCCAAGTAGGTTTTCACCTTTGATGTGGAAGTTATCAAAAGCAAGTTCATACTCCTTCATTCCCCGGTAGCCAAGGACTTCGATTTCGCCGCCCGTCATTCCCTCAGTTGGGAAAGGGTGCGCGCAATCGCCAGGAGTCTTTTCCGCGAGGAACATTGATAGGCCTTTATAGTCCAAGCTGTCAGGATCTGTGCGCACCAGCATCGTCATCACATGGGTTCGCGATGCGTGGGTGATCCACGTTTTATTGCCTGTGACGCGGTAGTCATCGCCGTCTTTCGTCGCCCTTGTCCGTAGAGCGCCAAGGTCAGACCCTGTGTTTGGTTCGGTGAATACAGCAGTGGGTAACTTTTCTGCGCTTGCCAAGGCTGGAAGCCATTTTTGTTTTTGCTCTTCGGTGCCACCTGCGAGGATTAATTCTGCGGCGATTTCGGTTCGCGTAGCCAGTGACCCAACACCAATGTAGCCGCGCGATAATTCCTCAGAAACTACACACATCGATGTTTTTGACAGCCCAAACCCGCCATATTCTTCTGGGATTGTGAGACCAAATACGCCCATTTCAGCAAGCTGATCAATTACTGACATCGGTATCAACTCGTCCTTGAGGTGCCATTCATGAGCGAACGGTTCTATCTTTTCAACCGCGTAGCGGCGGAACTGTTCGCGGATCATGCCTAGCTCTTCGTCGAGACCAGTAGATCCGAAAGTTGCTTCAGCACTGCGTTCTTGCATTAGATCAACTAGACGCAATCGTGCGGCTTGGGTGTTGCCGCCCTTTGTTAGCTTTTGAACTTCTGGTTCCATCAGTGCGAGCATCTGGTCTTGGGTTAAACCGATGTCTTGCAGGCGCACAATCTCACTCTGGTTCATTGGAATACCGCCATAAACTTGCCAGAGGTATTCACCGAACGCGATTTGGTGGATCAACTGCTCAACCTCATCAAACTGGTTGTCGGCCAGTAGCTTTTCGGCCCAGACTTGCATTTGTGTTAATGCTTCGACGTAGGTTGCTAGCCATGCAAGCCCATGGGTCGCCGTTTGTTCTGCCTCAACCAATGTGCCTGATGCATGGCCGTCTACCATCACTTTTTTACGCACACAGTCCTTGGCAATCGCCAGCAGGGTGCGCAGTGGCGCGATGGTCATTGCTGTCGTGGCCAACAAGTCAGGCAGGACGGGCGTGGAATTAGCGTTATGGTCATGGGCGTCACGGGGCATGGGTAAATCCTTCATTGTGCAGGTGCAGAAATACCGCCTTCGCAGCGGTAGCGCAATAATAATTCGTAAAAAACTTATCTAGCGAACGATAGTGACTGAGCAGAATTGCCGTGCGACACGTGCTGACACAGTGTACTATATTTGAAATGGAACACTTTTTGGGATTAGACAGCTATTATTCAGTAGCTTTCGTTTTTGCTGTCGCGCTGTTTGCGGGGTTAGTAAAGGGCGTCGTAGGCTTTGCAATGCCCGCGATCCTTATTTCGGGTTTAACGTTCGTGCTGGCTCCTGAACAGGCGCTTGCAGCGTTAATAGTTCCTACACTGGTTACAAATGTTTGGCAGGCGATGCGGCAGGGTATCGGCAGTGCGATAAAAACAGTTGTTCAGTTTCGTCTGTTTCTTGCCTGTGGTTTGGTCATGTTGATCCTCAGTTCACAACTTGTCCGTGTTCTTGATGCCCGTATTCTCTATGGATTGATTGGTGGGCCAGTCGCACTTTTCGCAGCGCTACAAGTGGTGGGATGGCATCCGAAGTTGGAACAACGATCTGCCCGAATTGAGGCTGCAGTTGGTTGCTTCGCTGGCTTTATTGGTGGAATGTCTGGTATCTGGGGTCCGCCAACAGTGGGGTACTTAACGGCGGTCGACACGCCAAAAAAAGAACAGATTTGCGCTCAGGGTGTCATTTATGGATTGGCTGCCGTTGCCCTCGCAGGTTCGCATATTCAAACGGGGGTTTTCCGGGTCGACTCACTGCCGCTGACATTCAC
>JBLILC010000125.1:0-6712 GCA_047635635.1 Octadecabacter sp.
TGCTGATCCCCTAACACTATCTAAATATTCAAATCTATCGTGCGGGCCACACGACCGTGGCCCACGCGCGACCGGCGAGGAGCGGGTCATATCAACAAAACTGGGAGGACTAACATGAAATATCGGTTTACAACTTCGGCCTCGGTGCTGGCGATTATCGCCTCATCAGCGGTGCCTGTCTCGGCACAAGATTACACACGTTTTGGTATCGAACAGGACTTGCCAGGCACCTGTAGCTATGCAGCTACAGATGCAAAGGATTATTCTGGGCGCACGCTGAACATCATCACCCACGCGATCCCTGTCATCGGTGAGCCAACAGCGCTTCATGCGGAACAGTTTGCAGAACTAACAGGTGCTGAAGTCAAAGTCGTTCACGTTCCATTTGGTGACCTGTTCCAACGTATCATGATCCCGTTTCAAAGTGAGCAGAACGCCTATGATGTGATGTTTTATCCATCACTTTGGATTGGTGATTTCAGCCGATTCCTTGCCCCTGTGCCAGAGGCTTATGTCACTTCAACGGGTATGATGGATGTCACCCCAAGCTTTACCGGTGTTGCGACGTGGAACGGCGAAATGATCCAGTATCCAATGGATGGTGATCGCCATTACCTGAAGTTCCGCACGGATGTGTTCGACAATGCCGATGTGCAAGCTGAGTACTTTACAAACACAGGCAACCAGTTGACCGTTCCCGCTACATGGGAGGAATACAATCAAGTAGCCGCATATTTCAACGCGTCCGATTGGGATGGTGACGGCGAACTGAACTATGGCTCTGCTGAAGTCGCCAAGCGCGATGACCTGATGTTCTCGGCGTTTATCAGCCGTGCAGCACCTTATGCAAAGCATCCAGATGTCCAAGGCGGGTTCTTCTTTGACCTTGAAACAATGGAACCGTTAATAAATACGCCGGGCTTCGTGCGCGGACTTGAGCTGTTTATCGAAGCTCAGGACAGTTTCCCCCCAGGCGGTACTAACTTTGGATTGGGCGACGAGATCTTCTCATTTGGCGGTGGTCAGACTTTGATGAGCTATAGCTGGGATGACGCCTACATTCAGGCCAATCAAGAAGACAGCCGGATCCGGAATATGGTCGCAGCTGCCCCGTTACCGGGAGCTTCCGAAGTTTGGAATCGCACAACTGGTGCATGGGACACATTCGAGACACCTAACCGAGCACCATATATGACGTGGGGCTGGTCTTCAGCAGTATCTTCAATGTCCGAAGAGCAAGAGATGGGATTTGATTTTCTTTGCTTCTTCTCCAACGAAGCTAATGCTGAACATGACATGCAGATTGGTCGCTTTGGTGTGAACCCTTACCGAAATAGCCATTTCGATGTTGATTACTGGAAAGGTCAGGGTTGGGCTGATAAAACAGCTCAGACTTACGTAACAACATTGTCTGAGATGGAAAAAAGCCAAAACCGCGTGTTTGATTTGCGTGTTCCCGGAGTCAGCCAGTTCATGTCGTCAATGGCGAATGGTGTAGCCGAGGCGATGGCTGGCCAGAAGACTGCACAAGAGGCGCTTGATGATGTGGCCAAAGAGTGGTCTGAAATTACTGATCGTATCGGTAAAGATCGCTTGCGCGATGCGTATGCTAATGTTGTTACACTTGAAGACAACGAAGGCTGAAGATGAGAGGTGGGCGTCTTACAGACGCCCACCTCAAATTTCGAGGAACAAATCATGTTAACGTCTAAACACTTTTTTTTGTTGCCCGCCCTTTTGACGCTGGTTGCAATCATTCTTTTTCCACTGTTGTTCACAATCCGTGTGAGTTTTTCGAGCTGGGATGTGTTCCAGTCGGGGCTCGATTATATCGGCGGTAAGAACTACGGGCGCGTCTTTGAGGACGAACGGTTTTGGCAAAGCCTTGGACGGCTATCATTGCTGTCATTGATTTCGGTGTCTTTGCAATACACGATAGGGTTTGCGCTTGCGCTTGCAGTCTGGAAACAGGTTCGCGGCGGGCGGTTCTTGCGGGTTTTGTTCCTCATCCCGATGATGACAACACCGGTGGTTATGTCCGTGATCTGGCGGACAGTTTTTCACGAAAGCCTTGGCCCTGCGAACGACATTCTGGGAATGTTTGGCATTGGTGCCGTGCCATGGCTGTCCAGTGCGACCGGGGCTTTCATTAGCGTCCTGATTGTCGAAGTCTGGCAGTGGACCCCGTTTATGTTCCTTTTGTTGTTGGCTGGTTTGGTGTCGCTTCCACGTGAACCTTACCTTGCCGCCGCAATTGACGGCGCTGGCGCTTGGCGCACGTTTTGGCAGGTAACTTTTCCGCTCATGGCACCAATTACAATTGGTGCTCTGATCATCCGGCTTATTGAAGCCTCAAAAATCATGGACACGGTTTACGTTTTAACCTCGGGTGGGCCTGGCACAGCAACTGAAACTTCATCCTACTATATCTACATTCGCGGCCTGCGCGACTTTCAGATTGGGTACTCAGCGGCATTGTCGCTGGTTTATCTGGTTATCATGATTGTCAGCCTCACTGTGATTGCAAAGCTATTGCTGCGCTTGCTGGTTGGAAAGGTCGGTTAACATGAACAAATTCTATCACATTTTGAAGACCCTGTTCCTCTTTGGCTGGTCATCGTTTGTCGTTTTTCCGTTCCTTTGGGCACTTACAACATCATTCAAGGACGCAAACGCCATCACAAGCGGTGCGACCTACATCCCTTGGGTCGACTATGAACCCTCAACCCAAGGCTGGACCTCGCTTTTCACAACAGGATCGCAGGGAATTAACATCGTCGGGCCATTCATCGATTCCGCTGCAGTTACCTTGATCGCAAGTTTAGTCAGTCTTGCACTTGGTACCTTAGCGGCCTACGGCCTGTCACGATTTGAATATCGGCTGGGCTTTGTAAAAAACGCCGATATCACGTTCTTTTTTATCTCACAGCGGATCATGCCGCCCATCGTTCTTGCTATACCTTTCTTCCTAATGCTCAAAGAATTAGGCGCGCTGGATACGATCTTTGGATTGGTGCTGGTCTATGTGGCACTCCTGCTGCCAATCGCGGTCTGGGTCATGACTGATTTCTTTGCAGGTATCCCAAAGGAACTTGATGAAATGGCGATGACCGACGGCTGCAGTCCGATTGGTGCGTTTTTTCGGGTGATCCTACCAAATTCAGTTCCTGGTCTTGTTGTGGCAGGGATGTTCTGCCTCATCTTCGGGTGGAACGACTTCTTCTTCGCGTTCACCCTCACATTCACCGAAACCCAGCTTTTGCCAGTATCAATTGTGTCGCTCAACTCATCTGTGACACCTTGGTGGTCGCTGTCAGCATTCGCATTGATTTCGGTCGCACCATTGGCCTGTGTCGCGGTCATTGTTGAACGTTACATGTCACGCGGCACTATGTCGGGGGCTATCAGGTAGATATCATGCTTCAAGTTGACCAACTCACGACCGCTGATCCCAAAGTATCTTTGCAGGACATTTCATTCCAGTTTGACGCGGGGAACATATATACGATTCTTGGACGAACGGGTGCGGGAAAGACTGAACTTTTGCGTGCTCTTATGGGGCTTAATCCGTTGGTTAAAGGGGACATCCAACTGGATGGCCAAAGTATCGCCAAACGGCCTGTAAAAGATCGCAGCATGTCGCTCGTGTATCAGCAGTTCATCAACTATCCGCATCTAAGCGTTTTGGACAACGTGGCGTTCCCGCTGCGTCGTCAGGGCAAAAAGAAAGCAGAGGCGCAATTGCTTGCGGCCAAGATGCTGACGACAGTTGGTCTGGGTGATTTCCTACAACGCCGTCCTGCGCAGCTTTCGGGTGGGCAACAACAGCGTGTCGCGTTGGCTCGTGCCATGGTCAAGAAATCACGCATCCTGATGTTGGATGAGCCGTTGGCCAATCTGGACTACAAACTTCGCGAACAACTGCGCGAAGAATTTCCAAGATTGGTCGCTGGAAATGATGACAATGTAATCTTGTACACGACAACCGAACCGCGCGAGGCGATGGAATTGGGCAACACGATGATTGTCATGAGTGACGGGCTCATAGTGGCTAGTGGCCCACCAGCTGATCTGTTTGCTTATCCTCCGACAAGAGATGCCGCAAGCGTGATCAGTGATCCACCTATATCGTTTATCACAGGATTTGTTCGCAGCGGTGCGCTTTATTTTGGCGAAGGTCAGTTGGCCCCGAACAATGGCCTGAATCTGCCCCCAGATGGTCCTGTCACGATCGCGCTTCGCCCCGATGCAATTGAGCCTGAGGGTCCATACAGTGCTACAATCGGTCTTGCTGAGTTCAGCGGGTCTGAAACCATCATACACCTCGATTTTGATTTTGGCCGTGCGATTATGCTTGTTGAGGGCATTGAGACCTTTAAAGAGGGATCCCGCCTAAGCGTGTCCATTCAAGCTGAACACATGATGTTGTTCGCATCGGACGGGCAAAATATCACGACAAGGACCAATTGAATGGCTGAAATTGTACTTGAAAACCTTGGTCATAGTTATCTGCCTGACCCAAAAAGTAAAACTGACTTTGCCCTCAAACCCGTCAATTTGACTTGGCAGGATGGTAAGACCTATGCGCTTTTGGGTCCATCGGGCTGTGGCAAAACGACGATGCTTAACATTATTTCTGGGATCGTCGCGCCGTCTCATGGACGCCTACTTTTTGATGGGCAGGATGTTACCCAAACACCAACAGTCGAACGCAACATAGCGCAGGTGTTTCAGTTTCCTGTAATCTATTCCACCAAAACAGTGCGCCAAAACCTTGCATTCCCGTTGGAATGCCGTGGCGTTACACCGGAGCGCATAAAGGCCCGAGTTGCCGAGGTTGCGACGCTGTTAGATCTGGACTACGCGCTTGATATGCCAGCACGAAGGTTGAGCGCGGATCAAAAGCAACTGATTTCTCTGGGCCGTGGCCTTGTGCGCGAAGACGTTAGCGCCATCCTTCTTGATGAACCTTTGACCGTGATTGATCCACAAATGAAGTTCATGCTGCGCCGTAAGCTGCGTGAAATTAATCGTGAGACCGGCATGACAATGATCCTGGTAACCCACGATCAAAGTGAAGCTATGAGTTTTGCGGATGAGATCGTGGTTATGAAGGATGGGTTGTTGCAACAGTCAGGCACCCCTGCAGAGCTATTCTCACGACCGCAAAATGACTTTGTTGGCTACTTCATTGGATCGCCACCGATGAATATGATTGCCCTCGAATCCCGTGAAGGAGTTCTTGGGACTGATGCGCTTGATTTGACAAAGAATTTGAGGGTTGGCACAACAGGGTCTCGGCATGAATTGGGCATTCGGCCCGAGCATGTATCGCTTGTTGCCGCTGATGCTGAAAATATTGGTTTAGGTACGATCAGGAAAATTGAACATCTTGGCGTCGACGGCGTCGTAACCTTGCAGTTGGCGACTGGTCTTGTAATCAAAGCAAAAACACGAAAACACGTTGAGATGCGAGTAGGCCAAACATTGGGTGTCAACGTGCGAACCGATGATGCACTCTTGTACATCGAA
Source organism: Octadecabacter sp. (assembly GCA_047635635.1). GTDB lineage: Bacteria > Pseudomonadota > Alphaproteobacteria > Rhodobacterales > Rhodobacteraceae > Octadecabacter. Next base: position 5,533 of record JBLILC010000125.1, read on the forward strand.
GGCTCACTAGCAAATGCAGAGCGACAGTGATCTATTGAAATTAATTTAATTTTATAGGGTCGCCTTTTTGTTAAAAAGTGTCTGTAACAATAGCAACTTGGGTCGACTCGGCTCTTTAGTATGCGAACATTGTAATGTGAGCCAATTGCAGATGACTATGTTATCGTGAATTTGGAGGTTTAAAGGCGGTTGGTTGAAGGTCTTGATACGAGCTCAGAGGTCGTTGCTAACTCAAAACTTCCAAGAGCTTTTTTTTAACGCCTTTTTGCAACATTAACCCAGACTAGTTAATTGCGTTTACAACTGGATTTATAAAGATTCCTATTGTGTTACTAAAATAGAGGGCTCTCAGCCAATTATGAAATTCTGAGATTTTTAAATTAAGAAAATAGAATGCACTAATAAATTTTTGGCTCAAATCGGATAGTGCATAAATTATATCTAATTTTTTTATAATATTTTAAAGATTACTGGGGTTTAATATTAGTAATTGAAAAATCATACAACTAAAGAATTTCAAGTTTGAGGCATGCACACGGGCGAGAATTTGGGTATCAAGCCAATTGATGGGTGTTATATTGCAATAGGTTGGCAAGAGCTGGGTTAAAGGGGGGGGCTCAAGTTTCCAGAACGAGAAACATCAAAAACCTCCGAAGCTGAGAAGAGGCCTGATGACAAACAACGAGTGCATTCGTTTTATCCTAAGCTTGCACTACGTGTTGAACTAATTACTTCGCTCTATCATATCTACGTTTATTATATGCCTAAGCAGTGTCTTCAATGAACCATGGGTTTTTAAGATGTTGCTTGATTACTAATTCACAGAAAACTTTGAGGATAACGAATACCGAGTTTCCTATGCTAGCTGAAGAAAGAACCTGCAGTTTACTTCAGGGCACTGGTCAGTCCAATTTATTCTTTATAATAATTCTGGGACTTCTCCTGAGTCCAAAGTGTTGTCAGTTTTTCGGTAATTATTATTTTATTTTTGTTATACATCTAAAGCCCGAACTAAAGTTGATATGGAAGGATGTGTGGTTGTAGCTTATTATTTTGATCTTATTCGTGAGAGCATGGGTCAATAGACAATAAACCTTTTTAAATACCATATAATTACAATCCAAAATTTCTTTATAATGTGTATTACTGTCAGGCTACCGGTTTTTCTAGAAGGCTGGTC
>JBLILC010000126.1:0-6623 GCA_047635635.1 Octadecabacter sp.
AGCAGATCAATGGAATTGCAAGATTAGGGATTTTGAAAGCTTCAAGGATTGCTTTGAAGGGGTTGAGGTCATGTCGCCCAAAATCACGGCGCTTAGCAGGAGAAAGGCTTTCAGGCAGCACGAAAAACCCAAAAATCACATTAGCCGCAGACAGGCCAGCCGCGATCCAGAACGGCGCTGAAATATGCCATTCAGCGGCGATGCCCCCTAAGGCGGGACCAATCACAAAGCCAATACCAAAGGCAGCGCCCACCATGCCAAATCTCGCTGCTCGCTCTTTCGGCATGGAAATGTCGGCAATATATGCTGTTGCGGTTGTATAAGTCGCACCTGCAACGCCTGCAAAGATGCGGCCGATCAACAACAACCAGAATACCCCTGCCAGTGCCATGATCACATAATCCACAGCTAGTACAGCCAAAGCCAGAAGCAAAACAGGCTTCCGCCCATAGGCATCTGATAAACTTCCAATAATTGGTGCGAAGATAAACAGGGCACCAGCATACGATGCCATAAGCACGCCGCCCCACAACGCACCTTCACCAGTGCCTGATGCGCCAACACGTTCCATCAGGTTAGGCATAATTGGAAAAACAATGCCGATGCCGATGGCGTCGATCGTCAGAGTCATCAAAATGAAAAGATAAGCACGATTTTGCATATATCTAAGTGACGCTTTTGAAGTCACAGTAACAAGTGCGTAAAGGGCGTCAAACTGACACCCTTATGTCATGTTTAGATGATACTTGCCTGCGTAATCAGCCGGTTTTGTCCTTGAGTACAGAATAATATGGTAAAGGGATGATATTATTTAAACCAATTACACTGCAGGACCAACTAAGGGACGTTGACATTATTTAGCCACAAGAAGAATAAAATTGATACTGCCTGTGGCTGAAAGGTATGCAACACTGCCAATATCTTAAATATCGTAGCAAGCGATAACGAGAATGTAACTTATCGACAGAGCGTTGAAGATCTTGGTTTTAACTGGGCAAGTTTAAGCAGGATGCGCAACCGTGAGACAATATAGCTGAACTAAAACAGAGCCTTTAAAAATCAGGTCTACAAGTATAGTATCAGGAACCCTGACGAATTTGTGAACAGATGTAAAACAGCACAGCAAAGGATGGATCAATCTAGTTTTTTGTATCAGTGAATGGCATTACCGTCGGGGGAAAGCTGGTGGCCTCAACAAGTATCTTCACGATGCTGGCAATTATCTTAGCTAAATCAACCCTAATATCGATCTTTGAGCTCTACTCTCAATCAGACTTGCATATGGGATCGTCAAAACAAACTAAGAAAAATCAAACAAAGTCTCCTTCAACCCCGTAGCTAAGTATTCTTTGTCATATTAATTGGCTCCGTGTTAATTATATAATTTATAAAATCATCTTTAAGTAAAAAGGCGCCCCTTAATGGGACGCCATTTATTAATTCTGAGATTGCATTAAATCAATCTACTAGAACACGGGCCATTTCAGACACATGGTATAGGGCTAATTCAGCCTCATCCACGTCAATGTCGGACTGTTTAGCGGCTTCAAGGGCAGCCACTGCGTCTGAAACTAATTTGTCCATATGTTCCTGTTTTGCTTCTGTACGTAAAAATGCTTTCTCAGCCAAGACCGATACGCCGGTCGCTGTAATTTCAGCAAAACCTCCAGAAACAACATATTCTGAAGTTCCTCCTGAATGAATGACAGCCAAAATCCCCGGACGTAATGTCGTGATCGTCGGAGAATGATGGGCCATCGCCGTCATGTCTCCGTCCGCACCTGGAATCTGAACCTCAGTCACATCCATCCGCGCCAAACGGCGTTCAGGAGAGACCAGATCGAATGTAAAGTCTGCCATAATGTTGGCTCCTAATGTACGAAGTTATGACACAGTTTATGCGGCGTCCGCAGCCATTTTCGCAGCTTTGGCTTTCACGTCATTGATACCACCAACCATATAGAAAGCACCTTCAGGAAGGTGGTCATACTCGCCAGCAACAACAGCCTTAAATGCTGCAATTGTGTCTTCCAATGGCACTTGGATACCATCGGAACCTGTGAAGACTTTTGCGACGTCAAACGGCTGAGACAAGAAACGCTCAAGTTTACGAGCGCGCGTAACCGTCATTTTGTCATCTTCCGACAATTCATCCATTCCCAAAATCGCAATGATGTCCTGCAAGGATTTATAACGCTGCAAGATTTGCTGAACGTCTGTGGCAACCTTATAATGTTCATCACCGATTATCAGCGGATCGAGCAACCGCGATGTTGAACCAAGCGGATCAACGGCAGGATAAATACCTTTTTCTGAAATTGCACGGTCCAGAACGGTGGTCGCATCAAGGTGCGCAAAAGATGTCGCAGGCGCCGGATCAGTCAAGTCATCCGCTGGTACGTAAACCGCCTGAACAGACGTAATAGAACCACCTTTGGTCGAAGCAATGCGTTCCTGCATCGCTCCCATGTCAGTGGCTAGTGTAGGCTGATAGCCAACAGCGGAAGGAATACGACCAAGTAGCGCAGAAACCTCAGATCCAGCTTGCGTGAAGCGGAAGATGTTGTCGACAAAAAACAGAACGTCTGACCCAGTGTCATCACGGAACTGCTCGGCCAAGGAAAGACCTGTCAAGGCAATGCGCATGCGTGCACCTGGAGGTTCGTTCATCTGGCCGTAAACCAAGGCAATCTTAGATTCTTCAAGGTTATCGAGATTGATAACTCCCGATTCAATCATCTCATGATATAGGTCGTTGCCTTCACGTGTACGCTCACCAACACCAGCGAAGACTGACACACCGGAGTGGACCTTCGCAATATTGTTAATTAGTTCCATGATCAAGACAGTTTTACCAACGCCGGCACCACCGAACAAACCAATTTTACCACCTTTTGTGTAGGGGGCCAAAAGGTCAATGACCTTGATACCAGTCACCAGGATTTCAGTGGCTGTAGACTGGTCTTCAAACTTAGGAGCTTCACCGTGGATTGAGCGGCGTTGGTCAGATTTCACTGGGCCCTTTTCGTCAACCGGATCACCAGTGACGTTCAGAATACGACCTAACGTTCCAACACCTACTGGAACCGTGATAGGTGACCCTTGGTCGGACACTTCTTGACCACGAACGAGGCCTTCAGTTGCATCCATAGCGATAGCTCGAACTGTGTTCTCGCCAAGATGCTGCGCAACCTCAAGGACAAGGTCCTTGCCGTTATTACTTGTTGTCAGCGCGTTCAGGATTGCAGGTAATTCTTTGTCGAACTGAACGTCCACCACGGCTCCGATCACCTGGGTGATTTTGCCTTTTGCGTTTGCCATTGTCGTTACTCTCCGGTTTTCTTACAGCGCTTCCGCGCCGGAAATGATTTCAATCAACTCGTTGGTGATGACGGCCTGACGGGACCGGTTGTATTGGATCGTCAGTTTATCAATCATCTCACCAGCGTTGCGGGTCGCGTTATCCATGGCTGACATACGAGCGCCTTGCTCGGATGCGCCGTTTTCCAACAGGGCCGCGAATATTTGTGTTGCGACCGCACGCGGCAACAAATCAGCAAGGATAGCTTCTTCGCTGGGCTCGTAGTCGTATAGAGTACCGTCTGACTTGACGCCCTCAGGGGGCTTAAAGGGAATAATCTGCTGAGCCGTCGAATGCTGGACTACCACATTTTCAAACCGCGCGTAAAAAATCGTTGCAATATCAAATTCTTCAGCATCAAAACGCCCCAGCACATCGCGAGCGATGCCTTGTGCGTCGTCATAGCTCACGCGCTTAACTTCAGTGAGGTCAACGTGACCAACAAAATACTGGCCAAGATCGCGTTTCATCGCATCACGGCCTTTTTTACCTACAGTTAGAATCTTAATTTTACAGCCTCTGGCAAGCAAATCCGCAGCTTGGGCTTTGGCTTTCTTAGCAATGTTACCGTTAAAACCACCGCACAAGCCACGTTCAGCCGTCATAACAATCAGCAGGTGTGTTTGATCAGATCCGGTACCGGACAGCAATCTAGGCGCTCCCTCACCACCAGCAGATGATGCAAGACCAGCCATCACAGAGTTGAAACGTTCAGTATAAGGGCGAGACATTTCAGCTGCTTCTTGGGCGCGGCGCAGTTTTGCTGCCGCGACCATTTGCATAGCTTTCGTGATCTTGCGGGTCGACTTGACCGACGCGATACGATTTTTAAGGACTTTAAGGTTAGCCATTAGGCGTCATCCTTCCCTCAAACAAAGTCAGCTGCGAACGGGTCGAGCGCAGCTTTGAGACGTTCAGCAGCATCGCCTTTGATTTTTGGATCGTCGTTGGTGATCCAAGAAATTACGTCAGCGTGGTTAGTATGCATGTGCTTAAGCAACGCAGCCTCCCATTTACCGACGTCAGCAACTGCAACTTTATCGAGATAACCGTTAGTGCCCGCAAAGATAACGCAAACTATTTCGGCGTTTGTTAGTGGTGAATACTGTTTTTGTTTCATCAGCTCTGTCAGACGGGCTCCACGGGCAAGCAATTGCTGTGTGGCTGCGTCAAGGTCAGAGCCAAATTGTGCAAAGGCTGCCATTTCACGGTACTGCGCGAGAGACAACTTAACAGGGCCAGCAACGGAAGACATTGCGGACGTTTGAGCGGAACCACCAACTCGCGAAACTGACAAACCAGTGTTTACCGCAGGGCGAATACCTTGGTAAAACAACTCAGTTTCAAGAAAAATTTGACCATCAGTAATCGAAATCACGTTTGTTGGAATGAACGCAGATACATCACCACCTTGAGTTTCGATAACAGGCAAAGCTGTTAAAGAACCAGATCCATTGTCTTCATTAAGCTTTGAAGAACGTTCAAGAAGTCTAGAGTGAAGATAGAACACGTCACCAGGATAGGCTTCGCGGCCTGGTGGGCGACGCAACAACAAGGACATCTGGCGATAAGCAACAGCCTGCTTTGACAAATCATCATAGATTATCAAAGCGTGACGGCCGTTGTCACGGAAATGCTCAGCCATAGAAGTTGCGGCGTATGGTGCAAGGAACTGCAAAGGGGCTGGGTCAGATGCAGTCGCTGCCACTACAATGGAATATTCCATCGCACCAGCTTCCTCAAGCTTCTTAACCAATTGTGCAACAGTGGAACGTTTTTGGCCGATAGCCACGTAAACGCAGTACAACTTCTTTCCTTCATCGTCGCCAGCAGCTTCGTTGTAGGATTTTTGGTTCAGGATCGTATCGAGCGCGATTGCTGTTTTGCCAGTCTGGCGATCACCAATAATTAATTCACGTTGGCCACGACCAATTGGTATCATCGCATCAACGGATTTCAGGCCTGTCGCCATTGGCTCATGGACTGATTTGCGTGGGATGATGCCAGGTGCTTTTGCATCAGCTACTGCACGCTTAGATGTTTTAATTGGGCCCTTGCCGTCGATAGGATTACCGAGACCGTCAACGACCCGCCCCAACAACTCGTCACCAACAGGAACATCCACAATGGCGTTAGTTCGTTTGACTATATCACCTTCTTTAATGGCTTGGTCAGACCCAAAAATCACACAACCAACGTTGTCTGCTTCCAAGTTTAGCGCCATGCCCTGAATTCCACCTGGGAATTCGACCATTTCGCCAGCCTGAATGTTATCAAGACCATAAACGCGAGCGATACCATCACCCACGGAAAGCACACGACCAATTTCAGCAACTTCAGCTTCTTGGCCGAAATTCTTAATTTGGTCCTTGAGGATCGCGGAGATTTCCGCAGCTTGGATAGCCATTACCGGGCCTCTTTCATAGTGTTCTGGAGTGCGTTGAGCTTTGATTTAACCGATGTATCGATCATCTTTGAGCCAACTTTAACAATAAGACCGCCGATGAGGGTTTCATCAACAGTTGCAATAATTTTTACTTCAACATCAAAAGATGTGGAAAGAGTTTTTGACAATTTGTCAGATTGAGCTTTTGTCAAAGCTTTAGCAGAAACCACGTTGGCGGTCACTTCGCCTTTTTCTTCCGCAATTTTCGCATGCAACGATGCGATCAATTGTGGAACTACAAACAAACGACGCTTTGACGCCATAAGGGCCAATGTGTTGGTTGTGGTTTTAGAAAGTTTCATTTTTTTAGCCACTGCATTGATAGCCTTACTTTGTTCTGCGCGGCTATACAGCGGCGAAGATATCAAAGTGCGCAGGTCTTGGCTGCTATTCAAAGCAGCACCCATGGTATCAATGTCAGTTTCAAGCGCTTTCAAGCCCTTGGCGTCTTTCGAAAGATCGAAGACAGCAGTGGCATAGCGCGCAGCAATACCGGAGGAAATCGAAGCTGGTTCAGACACGTCCACCCTTTCGAAGTCAAGGCGCTTATCCTCCCAATCTAAGGGAACACAAGATACCAAAATCATGTCTCGCAATATGACGAGACGGCAAAATCATCGCGCAGATAGCAGAGGGTTTCTGTTGGGGCAACCGTATAGAAGTGCAATTTTTTGGCGGACAAACCCGTTTTTTTCATTGACCCCACACATAATTACGCACTTAGAACACCCTATTTTCTACACACTTAAATTTTTAAACCTTTATTTTGCAACGCCATACAACACATTTGTTGATTCTCTTGACATCTGTAGCAGC
>JBLILC010000127.1:0-6534 GCA_047635635.1 Octadecabacter sp.
CCGTGGCGCAGTTCACGTGGTCGACGGCCCACTTCGGGGACATCGACTGTCAGGATGATGGTTTCATAACCAGCTGCTTTGGCACGTTCGACGAGTTTGAACGTGCCGTCCCCATCACCCGTAAAGTATAACTGAAACCATGCGTTCCCCTCAGCAGCCTCAATTAATGGTTCCATTGCAGTGGATGCCACTGTCGAAACGCCAAGTGGTACCTTTTCGCGAGCAGCTAGCCGCGCAAGCATCATGTCGGCCCCTGGGGCGGACAAATTGCACATGCCCATTGGACTAATTCCAAAAGGTACCTTGGCCGTATCCCCAAACAGCGGGACCGCCAATGATCTGGCACTAACATCGCGCAAAATACGTGGCCGTAGTTCTAAATCGTCTAAGGCCGCACGATTACGCGCGGCCCCGATTTCGCGGCCTGCGGCCCCATCAATGTAGTCAAATACCATCCAAGGCAAACGGCGACGTGCAATGCGCCGCGCATCTGCGCTGGAATGAATACCTGTTGTCATTTAGCTCGCAACCGCTTTCATGAACCGATCGCGGATCACAACGGGGTCCATAGTGATAACCGGCAGTTTGATGTTGCCACTGTCACATTTAACGACAATTACGGTCATTTTTTTACTGTCAATTGCAGCTTGCAGGGTTTTACCTGTGTCTACATCCTGACAAACAACGACGTTCTCACAACCACAGGCCTCAGCCACTTTTTCAAGTTTGGTTTTCATACCCGCATAGGTTGGCTGATCACCAGTTGATCCGTAGGATCCATTGTCAATGATCATTAGAATATAGTTATCAGTCACGTTGTTAGCGATTGTCGGCAATGTGCCAAGATTGGTCAGAACGGACCCGTCACCATCAATCGAAATGACGATTTTATCTTGGGCCAAAGCCAGTCCCAGCCCAATTGATGACGAGAGACCCATCGTACCAAGCATATAAAAGTTTGTGGGCTGATCATCTATCATATGCAGCTCTTGGCTGGGCAGACCGATGTTACAGACGACCAGTTGGTCACGAAGGATTGGCGCGATATCGCGCAGGATTTCAGATCTGATCATTGGTCGCCGTAGCCTCCCCAGAAAGATGCATCGGTCAGAATTGCGACCGGCTTATTGCACATGAAAGTATATTTCAGGATGGCGTCGAGCTCATCCGCATCAGATTCGCGATGGAAATGATAGGTCGGGATATGCAGCTGGTCTAGCAGCGCCTTGGTATGAACCGCCATCTCAACCTGACAGGAAACAGGTTCACGCAACTCTCCACGATAGGAAATCAACATTGGCAATGGCATACGGTAAAACTGGGTCAGAGTAGCCAATGTGTTGATTGTGACACCAATAGCTGTATTTTGCATTATGATGCAGGGGCGTTTTCCACCCATCCAGGCACCCGCGCATAGCCCCATGCCCTCGTTTTCATTATTGGATGGGATGTGGAAAATTTCTTCGCGTGCTTCGACTTCTTCAATTACACCGGCCAGTTGTTTGCACGGGACAGTGGTGATGAACGACACGTCGTTCGCCACTAAATCGTCCACAATTTTCTTATCAATGCTCAAGGGTCGCTCCTTCGGATCGGGTCATGGGTTAGGTTCAAGTATAATTTTAGGCGCAGCAACTTTTCCTGCACGAATGTCAGAAAAAGCTTGCTGTCCGTCAATAAGGGGTCGTTGCTCTGTCCAGTCCAGCTCACCCAGGCGACCATCAAAAATAGCCGCAGCCGTGTCTCTGAAATCTTGTGAGGTGTAGGTGTAGGTGCCTACAAATGCGATTTCCTGCAAGGTCATCCGGCGAATATCAAGCCCACCCTCACCCTGACCTAAGCCAATGTGCATGATGACACCACCAGGTCGAGTGATCGCTGTGGCCTCTTCACGAGTTGCCGCATAGCCTACGCCATCGATTACCAGATCAGCCTGCGTTACATCACCTGGTGCGACAGCATCGAAACCATCAATTTGATCCAGCTTTGCGCGCCGTACAGCATTAGGTTCGGAGACAGTGATCTGGGTTGCACCAAACGCACGCAGTGCAAGTGCGGCGCCAACACCAATCGCGCCACCCCCGATGACGTGGCACTTAGCCTGCTCCAATGGCATGCCCAAAATCTCTGATCCTAGGCGTACTGCATGCCAACCACAGGCCAAAGGTTCAGCCAAGGCCGCTTTGCGCAAGGGCACATCACTGGGCACAGTGACCAGATTTTCGTCGCGCATGACGACCATTTCGGCAAACGCGCCTTCGCGCGGCGGGAGCGAAATAATCATCCTATCAGGGCAAAGGTTATCGCGCCCAGATTTGCAGGCACGACAAGAGCCACATGACACCAGCGGATTGATTGTAACTCGCTCACCATTTTTTGGCCCACCAACAATCGTTCCCGCCGCTTCATGGCCGAGGATCAACGGTGCAGGACGGCGGTCGTCATGGCCCAGAAAGGCATGCATGTCAGACCCGCAAATGCCCGATGCCCCAATGCGGATGAGGCTTTGGCCAACTGCCACAACTGGCTCAGGCATGTCGCGGTAAACCAATGTTTCAACAGCGTCATAAACTAGTGCTTTCATTTTGCCGTATATCCTCCATCAACCATCAAGACTTGACCCGTAACATAGGCAGATGCGTTTGAGCATAAAAACAATAATGGCCCATCGATATCACTTAGGGCGCCGTTTCGCCCAATACACGTCTGTGCTGCATTGCGTGCAGCGCGTTCGGGGTCCGCAAAAACAGGACCCGTTAGTTCGGTTGGAAAAAACCCCGGACCAATTGCATTTGCGGTAATACCGTCTTTTGACCATGCTTCAGCCATGGCTCGGGTCAGCTGGGCGATACCCGCCTTGGATGTACCATAAGCGATACCACCCGAAAAGGCGCGAGTTGTTTGCAATGACGCAAAATTCACAATTCGGCCCCAACCCTTTACCTTCATTGCAGGGACCATGGCTTGACTGAGGAAAAATGGCGCGGTGATGTTGAGAGCCAGCGTCTGGTCCCATCCTTGCGGCGTCACATCATCAGCATGTTCTCGGGTGTTGATACCGGCAGCGTGCACTATGATGTCGGGCATACCAAAGGGTGCAGAAATTTTCGATACCAAGTTTTCAATCTGGCCTCGGTCTGCGACATCGGCGACCACTGCTGCTGCGACCACACCAATGTCATTGCACAGGCTGTCCAAGGCATCAGCGCGCCGCGCCACAGCCACAACCTTGGCTCCAGCCTCTGACAACACAAGCGCCGCACGCCGCCCTAGACCTGAACTAGCCCCAGTGATGCAGGCAACCTTGCCGCTCAGATCAAAAAGCGCGTCCGGATTAACCATCTGCGCTCAGATCAAACGTTTCATCTGGGAAATACTTGGCCAGACGAACGTCAGCTGAGCGCGCGTGGCCTTCCATTCCTTCTAGCCGAGAAATACGCGCTGTCGCCTCGGCAACCCGCTTGGACCCATCCCGTGTAGAACGCTGCCATGTGACGATCTTCATGTACTTGTGAACAGACAAACCTCCCGTGTAGCCCGCAGCACCGGATGTTGGCAGAACATGGTTCGTCCCTGAGGCCTTGTCGCCGTAAGATACAGTCGTTTCTTCGCCTAAGAACAACGAACCGTAACACGACAAACGGCCCAACCACCAATCAAGGTCTTCTGCTTGAACGGTCAAATGTTCAGGCGCATATTCGTCTGAACAAGCCGCCATATCTTCGCGATCTTTACACACGATGACTTCAGCATAATCACGCCAAGCAGCAAATGCATTTTCACGGTTCAACTCTGGCAAATCGTCAATCAGTACTGGGACTCGGGTCATAACGTCTTTGGCAAACTCTGTGTCATCCGTTACCAACCATACAGGTGAGTTATATCCGTGTTCCGCTTGGCTGACCAAATCTGTTGCAACGATATGTGGATCAGCAGTCTTATCGGCCAAGACCAAGCTGTCGGTTGGGCCTGCGATCATGTCAATACCAACGCGACCAAACAGAATGCGTTTTGCTTCAGCGACAAACTGATTACCTGGGCCAACAAGGATGTTTGCCTTAGGCAAGCCGAACAATCCGAAAGTCATTGCGGCAATACCCTGAACACCGCCCAGCGCCATAATTTTGTCAGCACCACAAATGTGTGCCGCATAAACAATTGCGGGGGCCACACCCAAACCGGGACGTGGAGGCGACGTTGCTGTAATGTGACTACAACCCGCAACCTTCGCCGTTGTCACTGTCATTATTGCACTTGCGATATGGCTGTAGCGACCCCCGGGTACATAGCATCCAGCCGCATCCACAGGGATCGCTTTTTGTCCTGCAATCAACCCTGGAGTGATTTCATATTCAATGTCTTTTACTGTGCTCTTTTGTGCCTCAGCAAATCGACGCACGTTGTCATGGGCAAACTGGATATCTTGCTTCAGTTTCTCCGGGACCCGGTCGCAGGCCAATTGGATTTCTTCATCTGTCAAGATGATATTTCCGTCATACTTATCAAACTTAACTGCATATTCACGGGCTGTGTCGTCCCCACCCGCCTCAATGTCTTTAAGGATACCATGCACAATGTCATGAACATCGGACGCGCCAGATTGGGCTGTCAGCGTTGCTTTCTTAAGATAAATACGGGCCATATATATGGGTCGCCTTATGTCAAATGGTCGGGACATCGCAGATGAGCACAAACACCCAGCGACAATTAATTCTTTAAAATATTATGCTCATGTAAGCCATTACATTTACCAAATGCAAGCCTTTGCATATTGAGCTGGTTGGTTTGTAATAAACCAAGTAAATAAGCATTGTGCTTACATAATTACACGCCAAGGACCAGAATGAACCTGAAAAGGCCAGCCCCTACTCTCTATGATGTCGCCGTCGCCGCTGGCGTGTCGACAGCGACTGTATCGCGCTGCATGAACTTTCCCAATCAAGTTGCAAAAAATACCCATCAAAAGGTTATGGCAGCCATTAAAGACCTTGGCTACTCACCAAACTTCGGCGCCAAGGCGATGGCGGCACGGCGAACAAACACGATTGGCGCCATTATCCCAACAATGGAAAACGCAATGTTTGCGCGTGGACTTGAAGCGTTTCAAAAAGAATTGCGATTACACGGGTTTACGATGCTTGTGGCCTGCACATCATACCGTCCTGACGTAGAGGAAGAACAGATTAGATCACTGGTCGCACGCGGTGCGGATGCGCTTCTTCTGATCGGCCATGAAAGAGAGGCAGACATCTATCGCTTCCTTGAAACCCAAGGGGTTCCTTCGTTAATAACTTGGGTTTTTGACGAAAAAATTACACAACCATCAGTGGGTTTCGACAACAGAGTTGCGATGATGGAAATGACAATGAAGGTCATTGAATTCGGTCACACCAGACTTGCGTTCATTTCTGCAATTACATCCAAAAATGATCGTGCAACTGCACGACTTGACGGGATTAAGGATGCTATGAAATCTGCTGGATTAAACACGAACGATCTGTGCTGCATTGAAACCAACTACGGCATCGATGAGGGCGCTAAAGCTTTCGATAGCCTCATGGGCAAACGACCGAGACCAACAGCTATACTGTGCGGTAATGACGTCTTAGCTGTTGGTGCACTTCGCCGTGCAAGAGAGTTAAAGATCGCTATACCACAAGACGTGTCGATCATAGGTTTTGACGACATTGAACTGGCGCAGGTGGCCTACCCGTCTCTAACAACCGTTCGCGTACCACATCGCGATATGGGTCGCAGCGCAGGTCACATTCTTGCAGATCATGTTAAAAACGGCACGCCACTGAAGTCACTACAGCTTAAAACTAAAATTGTTCTTCGCGAGACCCTAGCACCAGTCAAGATTTTTTTATAATTAATATACTAATGGTAAAACACCCTCGAGCTAAGATGCGATAAGCCGCGTCATTTTAATTGCGGCTTCTGAAGAGAGTGACGATAAGATGTCTGCTCCTATGATCATGCCCTCTTAAATAAGTTCATTCGAGAATGGGCTGCATGATCGAAACTTTTTCAAAAATAGCGGGAATTAGAATTATTAATCTTTATGGGCTGTTTAAAGCGCCGATGGATCGGCTCTAAGCTTAATTTTCGAAGAGCACGGCCCATGCCTATCAGCATTCAGCACAAAACAGGCGCCGTGAAAAAACCAGTGACAACAAGCAGAACCAATTTATTTTGAGTGTTTGATTATACATATTAGTCACCATTCGGCATAATAGCTTACCCTGAACTGGAGCAAGAATAATTGGTCTTAAGTAACCATTGGTTTTGGTGGCATAGCTCATAATAAAATAAATCTTATGATCGCTAAACATCACTGCTGAATACCAAAAAAGCAGTGGTGCTGTCGGCTTAATACGTAAACTTTGGGATATAAATGGCGAAATATCTTTTATCTGTTTTGCAGCATCTAGCACGGTGACGGAACACCAAAGTTAACCATATCTTTTCACTAAGTCAGAGATAGGCGATCATCACCACTGATCTCAAGTTCAACAGTTACAAAGCAAAGCT
>JBLILC010000128.1:0-6479 GCA_047635635.1 Octadecabacter sp.
AAGCCCTGTTCTATTTAGCTATTGCAACGTAGATCGTTATTTTTTAGCCGCAACTTAAACTTCATATTGCCGTGAAGTTACTATTTCCACCTTAAGATAGCCACTACTACCAGCTTCATTCAACATCACCTTAGTCTCTTGTCGCATTTGAATAAAGCTGCGCCAGCACGGTCTTCAACAACGGTACGAAGACTAGCTTTGTCCATTGCCATGTACGGGTACTGAAAAACTTCAAGTTAGATCGAACTACACTCGTCCACGGCGGCCCACATCCAACCAAAGCGCCCGGCCGTCTCACATTTTTTCCAACGAATTGCCGGCTTGATACCCAGGGATCTGCGTGACTGTACTCAGCACACTTTGTGAATAGTGCGGGTTCAGCCGAACTTCGCCACTGCAAATTGCGAGGCTTTCGCCAACCAAAGTCGCGAAAAACGCCGCTTAAAAATTATTGGCGAGGACTAATGCACTGGCAAAATTCTATGCCTCTTCCTGCAAACTGATTACCCCCGTTGCTATATACAGCCCTACGCTAACCTAGCCTTTTCCAAAAACCGTGATGTTACGGCCTTGAAAGGCAAAAGGGGCGGCAAGTACAGGGGTGGTTAATAAAGATCTAATAATGACCCGCATGAAAATTTTCGCGTTTTGATACTATTTTTTATTTGAAGTAACTCACAAGCTATCATTAGAGCTTAAGAAATATTTTAAAACGAAAAGTCTTACTTGGCGTAAGCGAAAGCTTGCTGTACTTTTAGTGTGATAGCGAAAAGGGGAGTTTTAAGCCCTAATGCAGGATGCTAAGTCAAATTTATGAAATCTAATTTCGCATTATCATTGTCCTTTGAAGGACTGCGCCTGTTGCATCGCGTCTCCGATGGATGGCATTTAGTAGGTCAGGTGGCGTTGGATGACGACGATCTGACCGGTGCGCTGGATCGTTTGCGCGTTATGGCTAAAACCCTTGAACCAAGTGGAATTTTAACTAAGGTACTGATTCCAAACGATCAAATAAAGTACCTTACTCTGGATACCATCCACGCTGAAGAAGATGACGTACGCCAAGCGTTACATCAGGCTACGCCCTACGAAGTCGACGATTTAGTCTACGATTACGTTAAAGGAGGTGGGCGAACTTACGTGGCGGCAGTCGCCAAAGAAACCCTAACCGAAGCAAAACAATTTTCTGCGGAACACGGATTTAATCCTGTCAGTTTTGCTGCAGTCCCCGAACCCTTCACGTATGTTGGAGAGGCATTTTTTGGCTGCGCTAACGGGACATCCGCCGAACGAGATGCAGATACAGTGATAATAATTGGCGAAGCTGCACTGAATGTTGCGGAGCCTGACGTTTCTATCAAGCCAAACGCAGACAGACCCCCTAAGGCTAATATCAAACTAGAATTACGCCCGGATCAGGCAATGGAATTGGATTCGCAACCTACCCTCGTGGAGGCCTTCGTCACCAATGTACCTGAAATCAATCAAGCACTAACACCGGATGAAAGTGAACTTACGTCGCAACGCGAAGTGACCAAGCTTGTCGTTGAAGAAACTGACACTAGCGCATTCGATGAGGATGTACCTCAACCGCAGATGATGCATAACAACCAATCCGAACCGACTTCTGGCGGCGTAAAGCCAGCACCTGAGGCAACGGATATGAACAGCACAGCTAAACAGATGCTCTCATCTAGACTACGTGCTGATCGTAACGAAGGGCGCCCTGCTTCCACACAACTAATCAAGCGCCAAGCCGACAAACGTTTGAGCGCTCGCGCAAAACCCACAATCTACCAAACAGCGCAAACCTTAACCGCACCAACCTTATTTGTTCCGTTGGACAAAAGCACCAATTCGATGCCCCCGCTTTCGTCGCCCAACCGCACTGCGGATACGGGCCCTATCTCCTTATCAATTACAACTGAAAAACCCAAAAGTGACGTTGGACACATCATAACTGGTTATGCCCCAACAGCCCTGTTGCCCGACGCAGCCGTCGCCGCCGCATCCTTGAACATTGAAGCAGCAAAGCACTCGGGTCATGGTCACGACAATAATCGCGGCAAAAGCGCAAATACAGACAAGAGGCGCAGTACTGCGACTCTTACATTCAGCGCAACATCAACCGTTGGACATGCATTTAAAAGCATGTTTTCGAAACACCGCTTTGCCGTTGACGACGCAAAAATCAATCTCACCAAACAAAAATCACAATTGGAAAATAGTGACACCTATTACAACACAAATAAAAAATCAGAATTTACTATTTTGGGGGCACGCAAAAAAATAAAAAGCAATCACGAAGACGCCATTGGTGGAAAGCCACGCTTTCTAGGGCTGATACTAACTGCAGCACTGCTTCTGTTCTTGCTCACAATGGCCGCGGTCGCTGCGCTGTCAGAGGAAGGCTTCACCAGCTGGTTCGGTTTTAAAACATCCGAAATACAAATAGCATCAGACACCACTTCAACTACGTTGTTGGAAGTGGAGGTGGCAGCAACGAAAATGGCTGATGACACACAACTGACTGCAACACACGATACAACAAACCCTTTTACTACGAATGTAGATCAAAACCTAGCGACTGGGGGGCAGATCCTGACACCCGAAAAAGCAGCCCGACTTTATGCAGCAATTGGTGTTTGGCAAAGGGCTCCTCGAATACCCCAAATTCCACGCACAACATCGCTTAATACTATGACACTAAATGTGTCGTCGCACCCTGTACATTGGATGCTGTCCAGCCCGCTCACATTGGCCACAATTGCTTCGCGTGACACCCTAATCGCAGGCCCAATTAACCCCCCTCCACCAAGCCAAAATTTTAATTACAACACCAAAGGTCTGGTTGTAGCAACAGCACAGGGCGCTATGACACCAGACGGTACTTTGGTCACTGCCGGACGACCACCGCTCAATCCTCCAACGCGACCCAACACTCTGGCAACTATAATCACATCACAAAATCAACTTGTGGCTGTAAACTCACAAGACACAATTCCGACCCATGATACTACTGAAAACATGATCGAAGTCGTGGGTCGCCCCACAGTTGAGCCCCCCATCCGTCCAGGAACACTCGCACTCTCGGTAACGCCAGAAATATCAGCGTTTGCATTCAGGGCCTCCCTTTTTCTGGTAACTGACGATCTTCTGGTGCTTACCGGATCACCTCCTGTCTTGCCTCCAGTCCGGCCTGGAACGATTGCCCCGTTTCTAGTCATTGCGCCCGAAACGGTTGTCCCAGCAACCTCTCCCGAGGGCGTGAGCATTATTGCCAGATCGCTCCCACTTTTCCGGGCTGACCGTCAAGGCACGGATCCACCACAAATTAATGCTAAAAACTTCGAGCAAGGTATCTCTTCCGCGCTAACAATCATAGCGCAAGTCCCCACCTCTGACACACTCCGCCCTTTACTGCGTCCTAGCACAATTTTTGAGGACTCAGCAGAAATCGCCACCACTCAAGCCGTTGCCGAAAATACTGCTGTCATTGGCATGTTAAACGTCGCGCAATCCGCCACCTTCCACCCGCGCATACGTCCTGCGAACCGAGAATTAATTATAGAAATGAGCGTATTACAACCAGAACTAACAGGTTTAGATATTCCCCTTGAAATCGCCACCACCAACCATCCCAACCGAATTATTAATCCAACCACTCAGGCAGTTCCAATTAGTAACCGCCCCGATTTGCGTCCGCGAAACATGGAACGCATCGTATCACGCGCCATCCATGCACGTGAACGCGCTGTCACACAAATTGCCGCCGCTATAATTGTCCCGCAAACAGTTCCCCCAAGTGGTCCAACAGCTGGGCCCGTTGCACAATCTGCGACACTCGATAGCACCATCAATCTTCACGAAATGAACTTGATCGGTATCTACGGTGGATCAGGTGATCGCCGTGCGCTGGTTCGGATGAACAATGGTCGCTACGTACGCGTAACAGTTGGGGATCGACTTGACGGGGGTCACGTGACCGCAATTAGTGCGACCGCGCTTAATTACACCAAGCGCGGACGCGCAATTACCCTGCGCGTTATTGGCTAACCACATTTTGTTTCGAGGCAATAATTTTAAACATTCGCGGATAGTACCTTATGGAACAAACACTTCTTCTCGCCACAATCCTCCTCGGTGCGGCTGTTATTGCGGTTCCTTTAGCAGCACGTCTCGGTCTTGGGTCAGTGTTGGGGTATTTGCTGGCAGGTGTCGCAATTGGGCCACTCATTGGTGCAGAAGCAGCCGACTTGCAGCACATTGCTGAATTTGGCGTCGTAATGATGCTTTTTCTAATTGGGCTTGAAATGGAACCCCGAGCCTTGTGGGGGATGCGCCATCGACTGATCGGGCTGGGAGGCTTACAAATCGCCCTGACCACGCTTCTGATCACTGCCCTGTTCATGTGGATGGGCCAGCCTTGGCAAACAGCCCTTGCGATTGGTATGATATTCGCGTTGTCATCAACAGCCATAGTGCTGCAAACACTGTCCGAAAAGGGTCTGATGCAGACTAACGGCGGACGTAACACCTTCTCTGTTCTACTCACACAGGACATTGCCGTGATACCGATGCTGGCAATACTTCCCCTGCTGGCACTGGTTGCACCCGTACGTGTGCAACTGGATGGATCAATGTCGCGCGACCCTGATGAAGACACCGCCCACCACTCCCTGAGCCTCGTTGAGGGCCTGCCCGGATGGGGAGTGACTCTAATTACCATCGGCGCTGTTATAACGGTTATCTTGGTTGGCGTATTCCTGACGAAGCCAATCTTTAGATACATACACCACGCACGTCTGCGAGAAATGTATACCGCACTCGCCCTACTAATTGTCGTGTCCATCGCAACATTAATGGGCCTCGTCGGGCTATCTGCAGCCCTCGGAACATTTCTCGCTGGCGTGGTTCTTGCAAACTCGGAATTCCGCCATGAACTTGAAAGTGACCTCGCTCCGTTCAAGGGCCTTTTACTCGGCTTATTTTTTATCACTGTGGGCGCAGGCATCGACTTTGGAGAATTGTTTGCCAAACCAGTGCGCATTATCGGCCTGACAATCGCGGTAATGGTGATCAAAGGGTGCGTTCTTTATTTTTTGGCCCGAATGTTCGACATCCGTGGCCGCGCACGATGGCTGTTCACCCTTGGCCTCGCGCAAGCTGGTGAGTTTGGCTTTGTTTTGATCTCATTTTCGCTACAACAAAACGTTCTAGGCCCAGTCTTGGGCGCGGATTTGTTGCTGGTAGTGGCACTGTCCATGATGATTACACCACTATTATTCATTGTTTACGACGTCGTTTCACGCCGCATGAATGTCGAAGCAGCGGACCATCCAGAAGATGAAATCGATGAAAAAGGTACGGTCATAATCGCAGGCATTGGCCGCTTTGGACAGGTGGTGAACCGCCTTGTGCAGTCCAGTGGTTTCAGCACTGTGGTTCTTGATAACAATCTTAAAACTGTGCAGCTGATGAGGACGTTCGGTTTCAAAGGTTTCTTTGGAGACCCAACCCGTCCAGACATTTTGTATGCGGCCGGATTGGATGACGCTACTGTGCTAGTTGTAGCATTGGATAACAAAGACGCCGCCGTAAATCTTGTCAAATATGCCCGCAGCCGCCGTCCAGATCTTCATATTGTAGCACGGGCGCGGGACCGTGTGCATGTTTATGAACTTTATGCAGCAGGTGCAGATGATATCGTGCGCGAATTGTTCGACAGTTCACTGCGTGCAGGACGTTACGTGCTTGAAAACCTTGGCCTTTCAGAATACGAGGCTTCTGAAGCTGAGATGTCTTTCTACCACCACGACCGCGCCATGTTGCGCGATCTAGCCGAAGTGTGGGACCCGAATATACCAATCGCGAAAAATAATCCCTACATCGAACGCTCCAAAGCCGCTGACCGCGATCTTGAAATTGCGCTTACCGAAACTTTGGATGAGGCGGAACGCAAAGCAACTCGTGGCAGCGACAGCCCCAAGCCCAAACCACACATTAAACCTTGATCAGCTGGATTCGACGCCCGCTTCCCCAAATGTTGCCATGCCAGAATGACAAGCAATGGCGGCCTGCATAATACCAATTGCTAACGCCCCCCCAGACCCTTCTCCAAGCCGCAAACCCAGTGACAAAATTGGAGTTTTACCTAATGATTTCAGTAATTTATCATGCGAACCTTCAGCACTCAGGTGGCCTGCAACTGTATGATCTAACGATCCTGAAACGGCCTTTTCCAACGTCGCTGCTGCTGCACAGCAAATGAACCCATCCAAAATAACTGGAATACGGTGATAACGCGCCGCTGTTATCGCGCCTGCCATGGCCGCCAGTTCGCGCCCACCTAGGCAGCGCAGCGCCTCCAACGGGTCAGATGTGTCATGCAACGCCAAGCCATGTGCAACCACATCAGTCTTACGCGCCAAACCATCATCATCCACACCAGTACCGCGGCCGGTCCATTCAGCTGCAGT
>JBLILC010000129.1:0-6465 GCA_047635635.1 Octadecabacter sp.
AGTTAATCATGTCCTAAGCTCATTAAGAGACTAGGATACGGTTCATTTTTCCCCATTATAAACATAATATTATCTGTGCGTACCAGCACTATTAAGGCGGCAGTCATAAGAGGTTCGATTACTTCTATTGGCCTTTAAGCGAACGATTGAGTTACAACTTGATAATTGTTTTATTTAAATGTTCATTATTCTACCCTAACTTTTAAGGTGAGCAATTAAACAGCAGAAAGGTAAGTTAAGTTGCCACTTTCTGGTCACTAAGCAAAACTTTCATTTCTCAGCAAAATGTAAGACTTTAAAAAGCTGATATTATCCTTAAGTTAAAGTTGAAAAATTAAAAGGTTATTAAATTATCCTAAATACCTCGACCAACTGTAGCTTTGTATTTAAAATATTTCTTATAAAGTTAATACAAAATTTCACTCATAACCATCGGTATGACTATCGTTGTTGACTTACTAATAAGTAATGAATGTAAGAAACAATTGAGTTCTCGATATCTGACGCAAATGATGGATAAAAGATCATGCCATAACCTGTCTGTCGCTACCGATCGCGTTACGTATTGAAAGTTGTTGTTACTTGGTCAACGTTAATGGAGATTTTTGAAGAAAGAAGTTGATCAGAATACCGTATTAATTACTAATTATAGAGCATAACTAGATGCTACCCATTTTTGACTGCATCAATAGATTCGATAATTAAGGAAGATTAACAATGATGATGCTAACTTATTGGACGCATGTAAACGATAGCCCTAGGATTTATGATTTTGTTCAACTTTTGAAGGAGGCAAACAACGAGCCAATATCTACATCTAATTTGCATTGGACAACAAATTTTTGCGTTTGTCAGAGCTTATGTGCAGTATTTGGCGGCAGAATATGACAATGCAAAAGACAGCTAGTGATACGAGCGATAGACAAGATTTGATCTTTTCACCGATGCTCCGTCAAGCTTCTATTCTGATTGTTGATGACGAGCCGGGAATTCGTAATTTTCTTTTAAAAACCATTAGCAAACATTGCGTATGTGTTGAGGCCGCCGCATCAACTGAAGAAGCTGCCGCCAAATTGGATCAACACCGCTTTGATGTCGTGATTTTGGACAATATCATTCCCAGAAAAACTGGAGTAGAGTGGCTTGTTGAACAGCGACGTATAGGCTTTTTTGGCGAAGCGATCTTAATTACGGCTTTTGCAGATCTCGAAACTGCAATTGATGCTTTAAGAGCTGGGGTTGTCGACTTCCTGATCAAACCATTTCGCTCCAATCAGATACTTAGTGCGATTGCAAACTGCTTAGATCGCACAGCGTTGCGACGAGAAAATACACTGCTACGTCACGAGCTTGGAACAGGGGCCAATGTCCTCCGGCATCGACAAGAGCTTGTTGGATCGTCTGCAGAAATTACCCTTGTCAAAGAATACATTGCGAAAGCTGCCAATTTAAACTCAAGTATTTTAATTAAAGGAGAAACTGGCACAGGCAAAGAGGTGGCAGCACGTATGGTACATGCTCGCTCAGCTCGCTCAAATCGAGCATTTGTTCCCGTGACCTGTGCGGCTTTTCGCGATGAAAGCTTTTCACAAATTTTGTTTGGCAGCCTTCCTGACATTGACCAAAGTCATTCCCACGCAGACGGCCTTTTAATATCAGCAGAAGGTGGAACGTTGTTCCTCGATGATGTTGAAGAATTACCTGCGACGGCTCAAGCAGCTTTGGTTCGTGTTATTGAAACGGGCCGCATTCAACCAATCAATGCCAGTCGTGAAGTCCCAGTAAACCTGCGTATTATTTCTTCAACTTCAAAAAACCTGCTTGAATTGGTTAAGGCGGGTAAGTTTCGTAAAGATCTATACTATCGGCTGAATGTTCTTAGCGTTGAGATGCCTGCCCTGCGAGACCGGCCCACTGATATTGTTGAACTTTCGGAACTTTTTGTTGCCCGCATTGCCGTGGAACTTCACATACAAGCGCCGGAATTGACGACGACGATAAAGCGCAAGTTGGTTAATCAGCAATGGATGGGCAATGTTCGTGAGCTTCGCAATCACATTGAAAGAGGCCTTCTGAGTGACGATTTGGAGAATGGTTTGGACTACGCCACACTCGACAACCAACCTGGATATAACACCCAAACAATGGCATCTATAGAACGACAGCACATTCTAGACACTCTAGAAGCCTGCGGTGGTAACCGCGCTGAAGCTGCCCGTTGTTTGGAGATTTCGCGCAAAACGATCGATAGAAAGTGTATGTTTTGGAAGATTTGATTTTCACATGAAATCTGTCCGCCTCAGGCTGTTGATCTTGGCTTTGCTACCACTCATGGTCGTATTGCCAATTTCACTCGCTGTATCAATGGATAGGTGGTCCCATAAATTTGATGACCTATTAATCTCCAAAGTTTCAAGTGATCTTCGCATTGCAGAGCAATACATGCAACGCATCGTTACCACCCAAAGCGGAAACATAAACGCATTGGCAGAGTCAGTCAGGTTCAAAAATGCAATTCAAACTGATCCAGACAGTTTTATTGATTTTTTAGAGAGCAGCCGTAAAAATTTGGGGCTTGATTATCTCGTACTGCGCAAAGCTGTAGCGCAGGATTATTTAGCGCCTGAACATTTTGTTGTTCAGCAAGCATTGTCTTATGGAAATGCTGAATCAATTGAAATTTTTCACCCAACTGATTTGATAAAGATCTCTTCTGAAGTAGCAAGGCGCGCTAGCATACCGTTGATTGCAACGGAGGCTGCCATTCTTACTGATCGACAAATAGAGGACCGTGGCATGGTAGTTTTGGGGGCCACCCATGTTATTATTGATAGCGTCGATTTAGTCCTTATTGGCGGCACAGTTCTGAACAGGAACCTCGAATTCATTGATACAATTAATGACTTAGTTTACAGTAACGAACCCGGTCAACCTTTTCGAACAGGCACTGCGACACTATTTCTTGAAGACGTTAGAATTAGTACAAATGTTCGCTTGTTCGAGAATGTTAGAGCGCTTGGTACGCGAGTATCCGAAATTGTTTACCGTACAGTTCTTGAGAACGGCGAAACATGGCTGGATAGCGCTTTTGTGGTAAATGATTGGTATATATCTGGCTATCTACCCATTTTAGATGGCGATCGTGAACGTATCGGCATGCTGTATGTTGGTTTTCTTGAGCAGCCCTATGCAACGCTTAAGATCACCACCTACATTATTTTAGTGTCTGCGTTTTTTTTAGTATTGCTGATCTCAGTACCTTTCTTTTTATGGATTGCGCGAGGCATCTTTAAACCGCTTGAAGAAATGCATGAAATGATGGTTCGTTTTGAAGCTGGTGATCTTGATGCACGCATTGAAGGGGTAAAATCAAATGATGAAATCGGAAACGTTGCACGGCATCTGGATAAATTACTTGATCAGATTCAGAACCGTGACGGTGAGCTCCGTGATGCTGCCAGTCAACTCAATCAACGGGTTGACGCACGAACGCAGGAGTTGCGCGAGACAAATGAACGGCTGGAAGTGACTTACCGTCAGTTGGTTATGTCCGAAAAGCTTGCCGCAATTGGCGAGATTACCGCAGGCGTTGCTCATGAAATTAATAACCCTGTTGCGGTAATCCAAGGCAACATGGAAATTATTCGTTCTGAAGTAGATCTTAATGTCACCAGTATTGGAACAGAGATTGACTTAATTGATGCGCAAGTGATCAGGATAAATGCAATTGTCGGCAAACTTTTGCAATTTGCACGGCCAAGTGAGTTTGGTGAAAGCTTTGACACCATTGATATGAGAAACCTGCTAGAAGACTGTTTGGTCCTTGTGTCACACACCTTGGTCAAGTCAAAAATCGCAGTCGTAAGAGACTTCGGTGATGTTAACACGGTTATTATGAATCAAGTCGAGCTTCAGCAGATTGTCATCAATCTTATGATCAATGCAGCTCAAGCAATGCCTGATGGTGGTATATTAACATTAAAAACCCAAGAAATCGATAATAACAATAGGCCTGGTGTTCAAGTCGCAATTTCGGACAATGGAACAGGGATTGATACGATGTCTCTAAACCATATTTTTGATCCATTTTTTACTACCAAACAGGCTGTGGGGACTGGACTAGGTTTATCAATTAGCCAGTCACTTGTGCAGCGTGCAGGTGGAAATATTACCACTAAAAGTAAAATTGGCATTGGATCAACTTTTTTTATTTGGGTTCCCCAACATGTAAATTTGTCCAGTGAATATGTGAAATAGGCAAAAAAGTGGACATTTTGTCCAGCGGTGCTTTTTATATTTGGAATTTCTAGCCAAAATGGCCAGTTTGGCCTTGTAAGAACAACATCTAAGATATTGTTTTAAGTGAGTTATTTGGTTGACATTTATACGCACGCCCCAAAGAAACATTGTTTCAACTGACAGCCTACTAATTAGCTAGCATGCCTCTTAACTTCCTCAACGGAAATCTTGGCGCTTGTTGACTGCTAGGCGCTTCTGGGAGGAAAAAATGTCATCAAAACCTGCAACTGGTATGTTTTCTTTTTTAATGAAAGAGAACATAATTGCCAAATCAGGCTATAATCGGTGGCTCGTGCCACCAGCCTCAATAGCTATTCATATGTGCATCGGCTCTGTCTATGCATGGTCTGTCTTCAATCCAGCGCTTACACGTGAATTAGGCATAGTGGGATCTGCTGCAGAAGATTGGTCTTTATCATCAGTTGTCTGGATTTTCTCAGTTGCCATTGTCTTTCTTGGCCTCGCAGCAGCATTTGGCGGCAAGTGGCTTGAAAGGGTCGGTCCCCGCTGCGTCGGTGTGACTGCGGCAACT
This sequence comes from Octadecabacter sp., assembly GCA_047635635.1. GTDB lineage: Bacteria > Pseudomonadota > Alphaproteobacteria > Rhodobacterales > Rhodobacteraceae > Octadecabacter. Next base: position 4,832 of record JBLILC010000129.1, read on the forward strand.
CTTTGGGGCGGTGGGTTCATCATCGGTTCTATTGGTATTTCATCTCATCAGCTTTGGCTTGTGTACCTTGGCTATGGAATGCTTGGTGGCTGTGGCCTTGGCCTTGGCTATGTATCGCCAGTGTCAACTTTGATTAGATGGTTTCCTGACAGACGTGGCATGGCAACTGGTATGGCAATTATGGGTTTTGGGGGTGGTGCAATGATTGGTGCACCCTTGAAGCAGTGGCTTCTCAGGACTTATTCACAGGCACCTGAATATCTCGGCGCTGAATCTACAATGAACCTCATCACTGAAGGTGGTCGGCGTTTTGTTGAAACTGCACAAGGTAAAGTTGAAGTTATTGTGGCGTCTGTGGCCCAAGCAGCAAGCCTGCCTGGTGGCGGTGAAGCAGGCGTATATGTTGTTGGTACTGGTAATACTGGGGCAGCTGCGACCTTTATGACACTTGGTATAGTTTACTTTTTAGTGATGGTTTTTGCTGCTTTTCAATACCGTGTACCTGCTGAAGGGTGGAAGCCTGAAGGATGGGAGCCTGCTCCTGCTAAAGGTGGTATGGTCACATCTAATGATGTACACATCGACGAAGCGCTCAAGACACGTCAATTTTGGCTGCTTTGGATTGTTCTTTGTTTTAATGTGACTGCTGGTATTGGCGTAATTGGTGTCGCTAAAACCATGATTAACGATATCTTTGGAGATCTTGTTATAGTCACAGCCGCATTTGCAGGAACTTATGTCTTGATGATCTCGGTCTTCAATATGGTTGGTCGGTTCTTTTGGGCATCTACTTCAGATTTCATCGGGCGAAAGAACACTTATCAATGTTTCTTTATTCTGGGAACAATACTCTATCTGTCCATTCCTTACTTCGCCTCTTCTGGTGGTGCAGGCGCATTGATTGGTTTCTATCTTGCAACCATGATCATCTTCACAATGTACGGTGGCGGTTTTGCAACCATTCCTGCTTACCTTGCGGATATGTTTGGTACGCTGCATGTCGGTGGTATCCATGGGCGGTTGTTAACTGCATGGGCGACAGCTGGTGTGCTTGGACCATTTGCGATCACCTTCTTGCGCAACATCTCAAAGAATAATGCGATCACGGATCTTGTATCCAAAATTGATCCCACAGTGTTCGCTGAGAAGTTTGGTGCTCCTATCAGTGATCTTTCAAATCTTGTTGCTGCTAAGTCTGTGACTATAGCGAAGTTAATGGAAATTGTTCCTGCTGGAACAATTGATCCAACATCCACGCTGTATAATACAACTATGTATTGCATGGCTGCGTTGTTGGTTGTTGGCTTCTTCGCCAATCTGATGGTTCGTCCTGTAAATGCGCGCCACCACGTTGAGAAAACCCACCCACAGGCATTTCCAGCGGAATAACCTGTAGGTGATATGACCCAAAAACTGTGGTGCCCGAATGAGATACATCGGGCATCACATTTTTAGATTTACGGGGCTTTATTATACAAATTAGCTTAAGTGATGCATACTTCGTATCCAAAGTAATAGCATACCAATGATATTGACCTCGAAAAAAATCAAACAGTGCGAATATTATGAGGGGTAGAATCGATGGCTTTAGATCAACAAAAGGGCGTCTGGAAATCTGGCAAGGGTAAGGGTCG
>JBLILC010000130.1:0-6408 GCA_047635635.1 Octadecabacter sp.
GTTCAGACAAAGCCTGCATCACCACCCATCCACGCTGCAGAACAAGACATCAATCAGATAAGCGCTGCGCGGAATGCCGCACATGCAGCTCAAGATCTTGCTGGATTGTATGCTGCAATGAGCGCATTTAACGGGTGCGAACTCAAGGCAGCGGCGCGCAATTTAATCTTTTCCGACGGCGTTGCAGGCGCACCAGTCATGATCATCGCCGACGCCCCCGACCGCTATGATGACCGAGTTGGAGAAATGTTTGTGGGGCGCAAGGGCGCATTATTGGACAAAATGCTTGCAGCAATTGGGTTGAGCCGCAGCGGCACCACACCAATTTATGCAGCACCTATTTTGCCCTGGAACCCCCCACAAGACCGCGATCCCAATAAGGACGAAATGGCAATGATGCTGCCTTTCTTACAGCGTCATATCACACTCGCCGCGCCCAAGTTTTTGATCTTAATGGGCAATGGCCCCTGCCAAGCATTACTGAACAAAAGTGGCATGACGCGCATGCATGGCAGCTGGACTGATATTCAAATCGGGCCTGTATCCCTGCCTGCGATACCGATGTTCGCGCCATCCTATCTATTGACCACACCCGCAGCAAAGCGCGATGCTTGGCAGGATCTATTATCCCTTAAGGCCCACCTGAAAGATCTGACATGACCCCTGACAAAACTCGCAAATTTATCCCAGTTCGTATCGCAATTCTCAGTGTGAGCGATACGCGTGGCTTGGCGGATGACCGATCTGGCCAAGCACTAGTCGATTGCCTAACTGACGCAGGCCACACCCTCGCTGATCGTAAAATACTGCGGGATGAACGCGTTCAAATTGCAGATCAGCTGAGAGCGTGGTGCGCAGATTCAAACATTGACGTTATTCTGACAACGGGCGGTACTGGACTGACGGGGCGCGATGTTACCATCGAGGCCCATCGTGATGTTTATGAAAAAGAGATCGACGCATTTGGCACAGTATTCACTATCATCTCAATGCAAAAGATTGGCACAAGCGCTGTTCAATCACGTGCGACAGGCGGTGTCGCCAACGGGACTTATCTATTTGCCCTGCCCGGCAGCACCGGTGCATGCAAAGATGCGTGGAACGAAATTTTGGTTAAACAACTCGATTATCGACATCAACCTTGCAATTTTGTCGAAATCTTACCACGTCTAGATGAACACTTGCGCCGAAAATAGCGATCTATGTCTTAGTTTACTGCGTATAGAATATAACATGTTCAAAACATGATTTGTGCCAAATCAATGTGGACCGCTATAAAAGGCATAGCCCATGCAATTTCTACGACGCAGCCTAATTGGAATCTTTTTACTGACGCTGACGCTGGCGCTTGCCACTTGGGCGGGCAACACAGTACGCCTTGCAGTACAAGAGCGCATGAATGCTGAACCGCGCAGTTTTCTGCAACGCGAACGGGTATTGTCGGTAAATGTTGTGACAGTAACGCCCCAAACGATAGCACCTAAGCTTGTAGTTTTTGGAGAATTAAGCAGTACCAACACATTTGACGTGCGCGCCCTGTCAAGCGGCACCGTGCTGGAAGTATCCCCAAACTTTGTTGATGGTGGACGTGTAGAAATAGACGAGCTTATTATTAAGATAGACCCCCGCGACGCCCAATCGTCCCGTGACCGGACAGCAGCCGACCTGCGTGACGCTCAATCTGAAGTTCGTGATTCCGAACGTGCATTAATCATTGAACGTGACGAAATAGCGGCCGCGAATCAGCAGGTGGATTTGCGACAGCAATCCTTAACCCGTCAAACCAACCTTGTGGAGCGCGGCGTGGGAACCGCTGCCGCCGTTGAAACTGCACAGCTGGCATTGTCTGGGGCCAGTCAAGCAGTTCTATCACGCCGCCAAGCTCAAGCTCAGGCGCAGGCTCGTCTGGATCAGGCCACAACAGCCCTTGATCGGGCTCACCTGAACCTTGCAGACGCAGACCGCGCAGTGGAAGATACCGAAATTCGTGCGCCATTTTCTGGTACGCTGGCGCAAGTCAACATTTCCAAAGGTGTGCGGGTAACGGCAAATGAAAGGCTAGGCGAATTAATCCAAAAGAACGAACTTGAAGTCGCGTTTCGTCTGTCTACTGTCCAATATGCACGCCTGACAGAAATTGACAGAAATCTTGGTGGCGCCGCCATCACCGTCAAGCTCGAAGTCCAGGACCTGACACTAACCGCATCCGGACAGATCACCCGCGAAAGTGCCAACGTTGGCGAAGGTCGGACAGGTCGTTTATTGTTTGCCCGCCTGGAGAACGCTGTTGGTCTGCGACCAGGTGATTTTGTCACTGTAACCGTTACTGAACCCTCTTTAAGCGACGTTGCGAGGGTGCCATCAACTGCAATCGGTTCAGACAGCACTGCACTGTTACTTTCTGAAGGCAACCGCCTTGAAGAAGTTGCTGTTGTGGTTTTACGTCGACAAGGCGATGATGTTATAATTAAAGCACCTAAGTTGTACGGCTATCAAATAGTCTCGGAACGCTCACCACTTTTGGGCGCTGGTATCGCTGTGCAACCTATTGACCAAGCCGGCAAAGCCATAGCATCAGAACCACTAGAAATGATCATGCTTAATGATGATCGTCGTGCTCGGCTGATCGCCTTTATTGAAGATTCGCGGATGCCATCTAACGTGCAAGCGCGCGTCATTGACCAATTGAAACAAGACGAAGTTCCAGCCGATGTCATCAAGGACTTAGAATCGCGGATGGGTACCTGAAATCTTGACAAATAGCATCTTGTCCTACTTCACTCGGCACCGCACAGCAGCCAATTTGTTAATGGTGGTCTTGCTGGCTGCAGGTTTTGCATCCTACCCCAAAATGCGGGCGCAGTTTTTTCCTGATGTGATCATCGACAACGTGACAGTGTCGGTAAAATGGTCTGGTGCAGGCGCACAAGATGTGGACGATGCCATCGTGCAAGTTCTGCAACCAGCGCTTTTAAGCGTCGAAGGTGTCACAAACACAGTTTCTACATCATCCGAAAGCAGCGCACGTATTAGCTTGGAATTCTCTCCCGGTTGGGACATGGCCAAGGCAACTGAAGATGTCCAACTCGCGGTAGATGCAACGTCAAACCTACCAGACAACTCAGAGGATCCGAATGTGCGACGCGGCCAGTGGTCAGACCGCGTCACAGATGTGGTTATTACTGGCCCCGTTGCGCCAGAACAACTTGGTCGTTTTGCTGATGAATTCACGGTGCGCCTGTTCGCTCAAGGCGTGACACGCACAACAATTCGCGGGGTTGCTGCACCGTCCACAATTATTGAAGTTCCCTCACTCGCTTTAATTCGCAACGATATCACAATGGTTGATATTTCGGCAGCAATCGCACAGGAGGTCAATGCAGACCCTGCTGGCGATATAACCGGATCTACCCGCGTGCGAACCGGCGTTGAAAAACGCACAGCCGATGAAATCCAGGCGATCGTTTTGCGTACAGACGCCAGTGGCGCAACCCTGACAATTGGCGATGTTGCGCGAGTGTTCGTTGAAGGTGTTGACCGTGAGCGAGCTTATTTTGTGGGCGAAAACCCTGCGATTACCATTCGCATTGACCGCGCTGCAACTGGCGACGCTATTAAGGTACAGCAAACCGTTGAGCAAGTCGCACTGAACTATGCTGCCACCCTGCCCGCGGGGGCCAGCATTGATTTAATCCGCGCGCGTGCCGAACTTATCACGGGGCGTTTGAATATCCTTTATGAAAACGCGCTTCTGGGCCTCGCGATGGTGGTGGCACTGCTGTTTATGTTCCTTAATGCACGCACCGCTTTTTGGGTTGCAGCTGGTATTCCTGTGGCAATGTGTGGTGCGATTGCGTTAATGTATGCTGCAGGGTTAACTATCAACATGATATCGTTGTTTGCACTTATCATCACTCTGGGCATCGTGGTGGACGACGCCATAGTTGTTGGCGAACACGCCGATTATCGCCACCGACATCTGGGCGAAAGCCCCGCGGTCGCAGCTGAGAATGCTGCTAAAAAAATGTTCAGTCCAGTGTTTTCCGCGACACTTACAACGATCATCGCCTTCTTCGCATTGGTGGTTGTCGGCGGGCGGTTTGGAAATTTAATAGCAGACATTCCGTTTACGGTGATAGTGGTTCTTATTGCATCTCTCATCGAATGCTTCCTGATTTTACCACATCACATGTATAAATCCCTGTCCGCTAGCAACAACGACAAATGGTACGACGCGCCATCACGTTTTGTTAATCGTGGGTTCGACTGGATAAAAAAACACGGGTTCCGCCCTTTCATGGCGGTTGTAATCTGGGCGCGCTATCCGGTAATGGCATTGGTGATAGTATTACTTGCGTTCCAATCGGCATCGTTCATTCGTGGTGATGTGCAGTGGCGGTTTTTCAATGCACCCGAACAGGGTAGCGTTACTGGCAATTTTGCAATGCTGCCTGGTGCCACCCGCGAAGACACGCTCGAAATGATGCAGTCTTTGCAAACGGTCACCCAAATCGTCGGTGCGGAATACAAAGAACGCTACGGTATCAGCCCCCTTGATTACGTGATCGCGGAAATTGGTGGTAATTCGGGACGCGGGATTGCAGGTGCTGACACAAAAGATGCCGATCAACTGGGCGCGATTGCAATTGAACTAATTGATGCTGACAGCCGCCCCTATTCCAGCTTTGCCTTTGTTGCCGAGTTACAGGAACGCATAATCCGACACCCGATGGTCGAAACTGTCAGCTTTCGCAGTTGGGCCAGCGGACCTGGAGGGGATGATATCGACGTTCAGCTTTTTGGTGCAAACTCCGATATCCTCAAGGCTGCAGCCGAGGCGATAAAGGAAGAACTGGCGCAATTCAGTGAAATATCCGCAGTTGAGGATACACTTGCCTACGACAAAGAGGAATTGATCCTTGAGCTCACGCCGCAAGGTCAAGCCCTTGGGTTTACCATCGACGGACTAGGCCGCGTGTTGCGCAACCGTCTTGGGGGGATCGAAGCAGCCACCTACCCTGAAGGGCCACGATCTGCGACGATCCGAGTGGAATTACCGAGTGGCGAACTCACCGCTGATTTCCTTGACCGTACCCAAATGCGCTCCACTTCAGGTTATTATGTGGCCTTGGCTGACATTGTGACTGTCAAATCCCGTACTGGTTTCTCCACTGTCAGCCGCAAGAATGGAGTACAGCTGATTTCAGTCACTGCGGATTTGACAGACGATGATGCTGACCGTGCTGCAGAAATCCAGACTCTTATCCAAGATGACATCTTGCCACGAGTTGAGGCAGCTTATGGTGTCTCAACGACTCTTTCAGGCCTTAGTGAACAAGAGGACGATTTTCTGAGCGACGCACGCACTGGATTGATCTTCTGCCTGACAGGAATCTTTCTTACACTCGCTTGGATTTTCCAAAGCTGGACACGTCCCCTTGTGGTCATGGCAATTATCCCATTTGGTCTGATAGGCACCATTTACGGTCATGCAGCGTGGGACGTGCCATTATCTATGTTTACAGTCGTAGGGCTCCTTGGCATGACAGGTATCATCATCAACGATTCAATCGTATTGGTGAAGACCATTGATGAATACGCCGAAAACCGCGCTTTAATCCCCGCAATTATTGATGGAGTTAGCGATCGGTTACGCCCCGTCTTATTGACAACATTAACGACCGTCCTCGGCCTCGCGCCACTGCTCTACGAAGGGTCAAGCCAAGCAGAGTTTCTGAAACCCACAGTTATTACGCTGGTCTATGGTCTGGGCTTTGGCATGGTGCTTGTTTTGTTTATTGTGCCATCTCTGATGGCAATGCAGGGCGATATAAATGTGCAGGTTCGATCTGCAAAACGCGGCTTGTCGAGTGGATCGCGTGGCATCGCATTAACCACCCGATTGGCCGCTCTGGGCACAGCCGGATTTTTTGCAGCTATCGTAGCACCGATAATGTTGGCTGGCCTGCCCTGGACACCATTGGGTAGCCTGTTGCCCATCCTAAACAGCGGCGTGGGCGTCGCAATTGTTGTCTTCCTGTTGATTACAATCATATGGTTGCTCATAGTTTATGTCGGTACTGCGCTGGCCATTGCTGGGCACGCAAAACAAAATAACCGCTAACTACTCGGTTGCGAACTAATCAGCAGCGTCACAGCCATGAATATCGACAGCCTTGCTGTCTGCTAGAACAGTAATGCGCATGTTTGAGCGGTTAAGCGCAAAGCCTCCCCCGTTGACGTGGATCATGTCGGATTGCGCAAACAACGTGTTACCTTCACGCCAAGTATGTGGCTGTGACACCCAGACTTGCTGATCACCAGCCTCAATCACAACGGCTTCATTAGCTCCAGTCTGAGCCATATCGACGCGGATTGTAAGGCGCAGACCTTCTGTTGTAGGGTCAA
>JBLILC010000131.1:0-6339 GCA_047635635.1 Octadecabacter sp.
AGCACGGCAACACCGCCGCCTGACTTGGCAGCCCGCATTGCGGCAAAACGCATGGCGTTTAGGCACTCACGGCTGTCATCTAGTATTACGAGGAACTTGCGCATTGTTATCTCCTTTAGTCGCATGACTGTGCAGGACTGCTGCCACCCGCGCAATCCATAACTATGCATATTGTAAATCCAACTACATCGCCCATTCTTATTTTACGTAATTTTGACAACCTAAAATTAACAAGCGCAATGCAAGGGTGTAACTTGATGTTTCAAGGGTTAGGCTTTTGCTACAAGCCAAGCGACGTCATACGGTTAGTTCGTTATTCTAATTCCGCAATCTGCTCGGTGGCACCAGTCTGACGTGTCACGTCCAATCTAAAATCTATCGCCGTTTTGATAGAGTGGGTGCAGGTAGATTTTTGTTCACTCCGTGATGGGCTGCCTATTCAATAGGCATTCATGAGGTGACCACAAGCGCCACGACTCGCGTAAAAGCAGTATAAAGAAAAGCACTTTGAAATAAGTCAGTGTGCCAAGCGGATGATGGTTTACCGCTCGCGGTACCCTAAGTGTTTAGTTAGATATAATTATGATATCCACTGGCCCTCAAATCCGGGACCCTAAAATGAACCTGCCTCATGTGAGCGCCCGTGCTCATTTAAAAAGGTAATGTCATGGAGTGTCTTTTCACGGTAAAATTGCTTAATCGTATGACTGCGCAAAACTATTTATCTAGTACAGTTTTTGGCGCATTGATGCGCTTGAGCCATTTTTGCGCATTTTATGTCCTTAGAAGCCCAACAATTTCATAAGTTTTTTTCAAGATGGGCTCAGCGATTTCGCGGGCCTTGAGCGCGCCGCGCGCTAACTTGCGGTCAATCTCACTCGGATCATTCATCAGGCGCTTCATTTCATCTGAAATAGGTGCAAGTTTTGAAACAGCCAAATCTGCGAGCGCTGGTTTGAACGTACCCCAACCTGCCCCTGGGTATTGCGCAATTACCTGTTCGGGCGTCATGTTCGACAGGCCAGCATAAATATCCACAAGGTTTTTGGCTTCAGGCCGACCGGCCAGACCATCAACAGTTTCTGGTAACCCTTCCGGATCAGTCTTAGCCTTCTTGAATTTTTTGGCAATGGTGTCTGCATCATCGAGCATGTTAATGCGTTCCATGTCGCTATCACCTGACTTGGACATTTTCTTGGTGCCATCGCGCAAGTTCATTACCCGTGTACCTGGACCCTCAATCACCGCTTCGGTTAGTGGGAAAAACTTGACCCCATAGTCATTGTTAAACTTGGCTGCTATGTCGCGGGTCAGTTCAACATGTTGTTTTTGGTCTTCGCCCACAGGCACACGCGTCGCATGATACATCAAAATATCTGCGGCCATCAAGGACGGATAAGCATACAGGCCCAAAGATGCTTTTTCGGCGTTTTTTCCTGCTTTATCCTTGAATTGCGTCATCCTGTTCATCCAACCCACGCGTGCCACGCAGTTGAAAATCCATGCCAGTTGCGCATGTTCGGGAACTTGGGACTGGTTGAACAGAATAGAATTTTCTGGATCAATACCTGACGCTAACATCCCCGCCGCGATCTCACGTGTGCCAGCCTTCAATGTGGCAGGGTCCTGCCAGACCGTAATGGCATGCAGGTCAACTGCGCAATAGATGTTGTCCATGTCAGGGGACTGCATATCTACCCAACGTTTGATCGCACCAAGATAATTGCCCAAAGTCAGACCGCCGGATGGTTTGATGCCGGAAAAGACGCGGGGGGTAAAAATATTCTCTGACATAGGGACATTCCTAAGCTGGATTAACGGATCACACTCGCTTACCCATGCCCTCACACGCCGTCAACCGAATGGACCATCACCATGAATGAGCTTGGTCGCGACAACCACTTCACTGAAAGTCCGTTTAATGCAATTCCACTGGTGCCGTTGTTGCTAGTTTCTATTATTATTGCCATTGAACTAACCCTGACAGCCGCTGCCAACGGCTGGATCGGTGGTGTTCAGGGAGTGGGTTGGCGGGCAGGCGCGATTGGCAAATTCCAATTCTATCCAGAAGTAATGACAGAAATCTTTGAAAGTGGCCGCGGTTCGTTTGATTTTTGGAAACGCTTTGTGACGTATCCATTTATTCATAGCTCTTTAACCCATGCCGTATGGGTTTGTGTATTGTTACTCGCACTTGGAAAATTTGTTGGTGAAATTTTCAGCTCAGTTGCATTTTTGATCCTGTTTTTTGCCACCTCAACCCTTGGAGCCGCAATTTATGGCGTCGTATCATGGCAGAACACGCAGCTGATTGGTGCATATCCAGGTGTTTATGGCCTGATTGGAGCCTATACCTACTTGATGTGGCTTGCACTTGAACGCATGGGCGACAATCAGCTTAAGGCGTTTCAACTAATCGGTATTCTGCTTGGTATTATGCTGGTTTATTCCATAGCGCTTGGATCTACGCCGACATGGATTGCCGAAGTGTCTAGTTTTCTGATTGGGCTGTTTATAGCGCCGCTCTTGGCCCCAGGTGGCTGGTTGGGCTTTATTAATCGTATCCGCAAAAGAGCCTAAAATAAAATTAACGAGTTTGTAGAATCTGAGAGCAGCAAAATAACCATTAATACTAGACACATTGCAGCGGCAAATAAGTTAGTACTGTAACGTTTATTTTAATCATAGGTTTCAATTTTTTAGGTTCGCTAAGTGAATTAAGTGAAAAATTTAAAATCTAGCTGGATCTGCTGGAAGCATATATTACTGCAGAGGATCATTTAGCATATGAATTTTAACTAGAGGCTAAATTGCGGATTTTTAGAATAGATGCATGCCAAAACAGAATTAGGTCTGGGTTTTGGTTAACTTTTTACTTTACAAATATTCACATTAGTCAGCCTCGGCGCATCGCAGATTTGAATTCTGATACCCGAAATGCACCAACAAGGTGGCCGATTATGAAATAGCCTGTGACGCCGATAAACACCACAAATGCCAACGCGGCATAACGGATTGTGTCCATACCTAGCCAAGGTCCAACCAGCAGCACCGAGTTCAACAACAAAACCCCCATCAACACAGACGCCAGGAGTATCCGCCAAAGTCGTGACTTGAATCGTGTATCAAATCTTGCAGCGTCGCCCATTGTTCTGCTGCCACGCCACAAAAGCCAGACCATCACCCAACCTGCAATTGTGGTGGCAAAAGCAGCAGCAATATAACCGATATACATCGATAGGCCAATCGCAACGCCTGCGTTTATAATCATTGCGACAATGGCGAAATAAAACGGGCGCTTGGTGTCACCACGTGCAAAATACAGTGGCTGCAATGACTTTTGCAGAACAAAGGCTGGCAGACCCAAGCCGTAGACCATTACAGCAAGCGCCGTTGCCGCGGTGTCATCAGAATCGAACGCGCCGCGTTCAAACAACACGCTGATCAGTGGTACGGGGATCACAATCAATGCCACTGCTGCAGGAATGGTCAGCGCTAGGGCCAATTCAGACGCGCGGTTAAAGGCGTTGCGCCCGCCATCCAGATCACCCGCCGCCAACCGGCGGCTTAAATCTGGAAGCAGAACGACGCCCAGCGCAATTGCAACAACGCCAAGGGGCAACTGATATAGACGGTCTGCATATGATAGCCATGCAATTGCTCCATCATAAAAACTAGCAACCTGACGTCCCACTAAAAGGTTGATCTGCACCACGCCACCAGCAAGCATTGCAGGCGCTGCAATAACTGCCAATTTGCGCAAATCTGGCGTCAAAACTGGTTTAAGTGGGCGGAAAGTGTACCCCGCACGCCGTGCCGCCCACCAAACCAGTGCCAGTTGTGCAAGGCCTGCGAGCGGCACCGACAAAGCCAGAGTGTTTCCCACGCGCAGCCCTAACGCCTGATCTAATCCCATACCCAATGCATCCGATGGGGGCCGTCCCGTCATAGCCGTCACCAGTATCGCAATAATGAAAATCATATTTAGCAGTACAGGTGCTGCCGCCGCAGCCGCAAATCGCCCAGTTGCGTTCAAAACACCTGATACTAAGGCTGCCAGTGAGATAAATAAAATATACGGAAAGGCGAGGCGACCATATTCGACAGCTAGATCGAAACGTTCATCGCCCTTGAAGCCGGACGCCATCATTAGCACCAATGAAGGCATGAATGTTATGCCGAGAATTGTGAAAATCAGCAATACAAAGGCTAATCCCATAAAGGCGTCCTGCGCAAAAGTCTTGGCATCCGCACCAGCATCCTCGGTGACTTGTAGTTTCTTCGAAAACATTGGTACGAAAGCCATATTGAACGCGCCTTCGGCAAAAAAACGGCGGAACATGTTTGGCAGTGAAAACGCTACTAAGAAAGCCTGCGCTACTGGACCTGTGCCAAGATATCCGGCGATAAGTATATCACGTACAAAGCCCAAGATACGGCTGAGAAATGTCCAAACGCCGACGGTCAAAAAGCTGGATATCAAGCGGATTGGTTTCATAATTTTCCTGCTCTGGCCTTTGTCGCGTTATTGCCCTTTTAAAGTTAATGTGGCGTAAACTCTATGGAGAAGTTTTACAGGTCGTACAAACAGCAGTTTTGATGCGCAAAAATGTGTTACTTAACAAAGAAAGCCATGGAAGACACTCGGTACTTAGCTACCCAAACAGGGGCGGAACATCCCGCCCCTGTTTGTCAACTACCTTGGCCCTACCAGGGTTAGATACTCTTGAGAATGTAAAAAGAGGCGATAGATTTTTAGGAAACACTTACTATACAGAGTGGCGCTAAAACATCTAATTTGACTTTGTGGGCCTTAGATATGCCAAGGATGTTTTCACCATCAGAAAATTTGTAGTTCGTCTGATCATTAAAGTGTGTCATGCGAAATATGAGCAGGCAAGAAGTATCAGCCGATGTAACGTTTTATGCGAAGTAGTTAAAAAGTTTGTCGCCAAGTCTGAGTTAATAATCTCTGTGTTGTTGGTATACAAAGTGTCTATCAAAGCTGCGTAAAGGTTGAAGGATACGGACATAATAGCTTTGTTATTTTCGCGCGAATAGTGTCAGTTTTTATCTGGGGATATGTGAATTTAGCTACTAAATGCGTTCAAACTCGCATAGCGCCCTGCTCAGTCCCGCGTATGAGCGTGATCAGGCGAATATTGACTTGCCAAGTATGCTTTCCAGCCTTTCGATTTGCAGCTATACTGATTTGTGCGTTTTTCGCAGCTGTTAGGCAGCGTTAACGGACTAATTGGTTGCTGCCACTTCAAGCAAGGTCTTGATCAGAGTGATGTCCATCGTCACCCTTTTATATCTGGTAAGCTAGACCGCAAAACTCACAAAGACCTTAATTAGTTCAGTTTAAATTAAAGAATTGTGCGGCCCTTTTCTTTCAACTGCCTTCTAAGAAATAGCTTTTCTTTGGGAGAAGAAGGACTAAAAAAACTGATTGTAATTGGTCTGATAATTTTGAGCTACTATTCATTAGCCAGCACGACTTAAAGTGTTCTCAGCGATACATATGGTGTAGACAATCTTGCTGTACGCTAAATTGCCAATGATAAAACATAGGACTATGTTTTAGTTTGCGTCTACCAAAGCTCATTTTGTCGAGATCGTAGCGCAGAATTTTTCCATATTCATATATAAGTGAAAGCGAATGTATCTAAACTTTCTGATGAAATATTTTATAATTGGCAGGCTGAAAGAATAAATCGCTTATTATGTTTCTGCCCGTTCAACACCTTGCACAATTGCTTCGTGGAGTTTGTGTTCCATCGCGTCGCACTTTTCTTGCGCGTGATATTTAAGACCAAACATATCTTTTACATAAAATGTATCGACCACCTGTTCGCCGTAGGTCGCGATCACGGCGCTGGCGATATAGACATTGTTGTTTGCCAATGTGCGGGTCAAATCGTGTAATAGGCCGGGTCTGTCACGGGTATCCACTTCGATGATAGTGTAAATTTCAGACCCTTCGTTGTCGAAGGTTATGGAAGTCTTAACACGGAACGCCTTCTCACGTTTCTTCATCTTGTCTTTTCCAGCCAATGCTTCGCGCGCGAGAACTTCACCCTTTAATGTGCGTTCGATCATTTCGCGCAGACGGGGCAAACGAATCTCCTCGTAGGGGGTTTCATCGCCGTCTTGCACCCAAAACGCGGCAGTTGCGAAGCCGTCTTTGGATGTGAATGTGCGGGCATCGACCACGTTCGCACCGACTAGCGACAACGCCCCGCACATGCGGCTAAAGATTCCTGGGTGGTCGGCCATAGCGAAACACACGCGCGTAGCGTCGCGGTCTTCGTCTGGCGTCAGATTAATACGCACTTC
>JBLILC010000132.1:0-6299 GCA_047635635.1 Octadecabacter sp.
AAGCTCGAAAAACTTTCATCAATTTGAAAATAATTATAAAACACTTTTGTTTTGATTTATTGAACGATTTACCTTGAGGTCGCTGAACTTTTTAAACATTCACGTGTAATTTAACTCAAGCTTGCAATTAAAATAAAATTAACACTTAAGGTAGCGGTTTTATTAGGTTGAGATACAATTTTATTAGCCAAAAGGATGATCTGTAGTCGAACAAAAGATCATAATATACACAGTGTTTTTTGTGTTAAGTTTGGATGTGAGTTGAGAGTTTGAAGCCCCAACTTAAATTAATAAGGAGCAAACTTCCAACATAAAAACCTTGGGCAGGAACGGTCAAAATTGCCTTTTGCTGGCAATAAGTACAACAGACGTGAATAGTTTTTCGTTTAAGTCAAAAAATTAAATATTTTTAAGTCGGGCTATTAAAAAAATATCCATAACTTTTATTTGTAATTTTTAAGAATAGTTTAAGAACATTTTTGGTTAAAAATGGCCACCTCTAAAGGTGGCCATTTTGTAAACCAGTTTAAATGCTGATTGGTAACGATAGCTAGTAAGGTTAACCTGAGGCTACGATGACGCAGCCCCAAGATAATTTACTACTGCCAAGATTTGATTAGCTCGTCATAAGCAATCGTAACCGGAGCTTCGTCCTCGTTATCAAGCATTGGCTTAGGTGAACCGGGCTGAGACAGCCAGTATTCTGGATCACTCTCATCGTTCAAGAGCGGACCGAATTCACCTTGCACGCCTGCACGTTCAAGACGGGCCAAGACGGCTTCTTGATCTGCACATAGCCCATCAAGAGCTTCTTGTGGGGTTTTAGCACCGGACATAGCGTCGCCGATGTTCTGCCACCACAGTTGTGCCAGCTTTGGATAGTCGGGAACATTTGTTCCTGTTGGCGACCATTGAACGCGGGCTGGTGAGCGGTAGAACTCAATCAGACCACCAAGACGTGGTGCACGTTCGGTAAAGCTATCGTGCTGGATCGTTGATTCACGAATAAATGTCAGACCAACATGACTTTTGCGCACGTCAACAGTGAGGGAAGTAACGAACTGAGCATAAAGCCAAGCTGCCTGTGCACGATCAACTGGTGTTGATTTCATTAGTGTCCAAGAACCCGCATCTTGATAGCCGATCTTTGTACCTTCAACCCAGTATGAGCCGTGCGGTGAAGGTGCCATACGCCACTTTGGTGTTCCATCTTCATTCATCACGGGTAGACCGGGTTCAACGGTTGCTGCAGTGAATGCGGTATACCAGAACATCTGTTGAGCAACATTACCCTGTGCAGGAATTGGACCTGCTTCAGAGAATGTCATACCCATTGCGGCAGGCGGGGAATAATTCTGAAGCCATTCAATTGCCTTGGTTACAGCATAAACAGCAGCTGGTCCGTTCGTCGCACCACCACGAGCGACGCAGGATCCAACAGGCTGTGAATTATCGTTTACACGAATACCCCATTCATCGACAGGTAAGCCATTCGGCTCACCTATGTCGCCAGCACCAGCCATAGACAGCCATGCATCAGTATAACGCCAGCCTAGTGACGGATCGCGTTTGCCGTAGTCCATGTTACCAAAGACGTCACCTTCAACGCCTAAACGTGACAAATCTCGCCCCGTAAAGAATGCTGCGATATCTTCGTATGCTGACCAATTAACTGGAACACCCAAATCGTAGCCATACTCAGCCAAGAAGTCGGCTTTGTTAACGTCGTCGTTAAACCAATCATAACGGAACCAATAAAGGTTCGCGAACTGCTGAGTGGGTAATTGGTAAACTTTGCCGTCTGGACCTGTGGTAAATGAAAGACCAATGAAGTCTTCTAGATTCAGATCCGGATTTGTAACAGCAGCACCTTCGTCAGCCATCCAATCAGTCAGATTTCGCGCTTGCTGGTAGCGCCAATGCGTTCCAATCAAGTCACTATCGTTGACATAGGCGTCATAGATGTTCTCGCCTGTCTGCATTTGTGTTTGCAGCTTTTCGACAACGTCGCCTTCTCCGATAAGATCGTGTGTAACCTGAATGCCAGTGATAGCAAAAAATGCTGGTGCCAACACATTAGATTCGTATTCATGTGTCCCAATTGTCTCAGATACCACGTTGATTTCCATACCAGTATATGGCTGTGCAGCGTCAACAAACCACTGCATTTCAGTTTCCTGATCTGCTCGTGATAACGTAGACAAATCGCCGATTTCACTATCGAGGAATGCCTTTGCAGCATCCATGTCAGCGAAGGCTGGTGCAGAAAGCATGCAAACAGCAAAACTTAACGCAGTCGTCCCTTTAAGTCGCAAGTTCATATCTTGTTCCTCCCTATTTTAGAACAATTAAAGTCGCCTAGTTCTTGCAGACTAGGTGACCCTTTACCTCTATATTTAAACCCAGCGAAAAACTGCAAAGGCGTAAAAGAGACATACAACCAGTGCACCCCACTGGGGTGCACTGAACAGGCCGAGCCAAGCCAGATTTAGAAAGGCTGAACCCAAAAGCGTGATGAACAATCTGTCACCCCGCGTTGTTTCAATCTGAAGTATACCAACTCTAGGCACTTCAGGAAATTTAATCGCTAGTACCGTGAAGGTGATTAGCGTAGCTGCAATGATCACAAAAAAAGTAGCAGTGGGCCAAGTCCAAGCCATCCAATCCATTGAATATCCTCCTGATTCTTTTGTTATACGCGGCCTAGGGCGAAGCCCTTAGCGATGTAATTGCGGACAAAGTAGATTACCAAAGCGCCGGGCAGGATCGTGAGCATGCCAGCAGCTGCCAGCACACCCCAATCGATCCCGTCAGCACCGACTGTTCGGGTCATCGTGGCCGCGATTGGCTTGGCGTTCACACTGGTCAATGTGCGGCTGAGAAGCAGTTCAACCCAAGAAAACATAAACAAGAAAAATGCAGTAACACCGATACCAGATGCCACTAGCGGCGTGAATATTTTCAAGAAAAATCGCGGGAACGAGTAGCCATCGATGTAGGCTGTTTCGTCGATCTCCTTAGGTACGCCGCGCATGAAACCTTCTAAAATCCATACTGCAAGGGGCACGTTAAACAGTGCATGTGCAAGAGCGACGGCGATATGTGTGTCGAACAAGCCAATTGAGCTGTAAAGCTGAAAGAATGGCAACGCAAAAACTGCGGGTGGTGCCATTCGATTGGTCAGCAGCCAGAAGAACAGGTGCTTGTCGCCCAAGAACGTGTAACGGCTGAACGCATAGGCAGCAGGTAGGGCAACTGCGAGTGAAATTATCATGTTAATTACGACGTAAATCATTGAATTGACGTACCCCATATACCACGATGCATCCGTTAAAATGGTCTTGTAATTGTCAAAGGTCAGGTCACGTGGCCAAAGAGTGAAGGTGTTCAAGATTTCCGTATTAGTTTTAAGGCTCATGACCAGCAGCCAGTAGATTGGTAGCAATAAGAATAGTAGATACAAACTCATTACAACGGCGCTGCCATTGATCTTTGATAGGCCAAGACTGCGTTTTGCGGTGCTACTTGAGAGATCAGACATCAGTGGCCATCCCTTTTGTCAAGGTTGGTCATTACCGTGTAGAATACGTATGAAACCAACAGGATAACAAGGTAATACATCAATGAGAAGGCTGCTGCAGGACCAAGATCAAACTGTCCTAAGGCCATCTTCACCAGATCGATCGACAAGAATGTGGTCGAATTACCTGGACCGCCACCTGTAACCACGAAGGGTTCTGTGTAAATCATAAAGCTGTCCATAAACCGAAGAAGAATAGCAATCATAAGAACACCCATGATTTTAGGAAGCTCAATAAAACGGAATACTTTCCAACGACTTGCTTGATCAATCTTGGCAGCTTGATAATAAGCATCTGGGATTGATTGGAGACCTGCATAAGCCAAAAGCGCGACAAGCGATGTCCAATGCCACACATCCATCATCACGACCGTAACCCAAGCTGCATAGAAATCTTGTGTGTAGTTATAATCAATCCCAATCGCGTTAAGTGTGTACCCTAGTAGACCAATATCGACACGACCAAAGATCTGCCAAATAGTTCCGACGACGTTCCACGGAATAAGGAGTGGTAATGACATAAGAACTAGGCAAATTGATGCCCAAAATCCTTTCTTGGGCATGTTCAAAGCTACAAAAACACCAAGTGGAATTTGGATCGCCAAGATGATGCCCGTAAATGCGATCTGACGCCCCAAAGCGTTCCACATGCGCTCAGAGGCCATCATTTGTTCGAACCATTCAAGGCCCGCCCAAAAGAATTCATTTCGTCCAAACGTGTCTTGAACTGAGTAATTCACAACCGTCATTAGAGGGATCACCGCAGAAAATGCGACAAGTACCAAAACTGGCAAAATAAGAAACCAAGCCTTTTGATTTACTGTCTTGTTCATATCAAGCCACCTTAGGCGCAACGCGCCAGCTGTCGGAGTAAATGTTGATACTGGCTGGATCGAAGACAACGCGATTCATGTCGGGCGAAATGTCCATGGCCTCGTGCGCTAGCACGTTGATTTCAGTACCGTTGAAATCTGTGCGTATAATCTTGTGGCGACCAACATCTTCGACCCGTTTGATCGTCACAGGCAAACCTTCCTCACCGGCACAAAGTGATGTGAATTCTGGGCGCACACCCAATTCGATTTTGCCGTTCAGGGATCCAAAAACTTTCCCAAGAGGAATCTGAATGCCAGCAAGGACTGCTGTGTCACCCTCGACTTGCGCGTCGAGTACGTTCATACCGGGTGAGCCGATAAAATAGCCAACGAATGTGTGTTCGGGCTGCTCAAAAAGTTGCTGCGGCGTACCAATTTGCACAACACGGCCGTCATACATCACGACCACTTTGTCCGCGAAGGTCAGCGCCTCTGTTTGGTCGTGCGTCACGTAAATCATCGTATGACCAAATTCGTGGTGCAGTGATTTCAGTTGGGTGCGCAATTCCCATTTCATATGCGGATCAATGACCGTCAGTGGCTCATCAAACAATAGCGCATTAACATCTTCACGGACCATGCCGCGGCCCAGCGAAATTTTTTGCTTGGCATCCGCCGTCAGGCCACGGGCCTTGCGGTTCAGCATATCTTCCATACCAATCATCGCAGCAATCTGCTGAACACGGTCACGCACGTAGACCGCGTTAGCGCCGCGATTACGCAAAGGAAACGCCAAGTTATCGTGCACCGTCATGGTGTCATAGACCACTGGAAACTGGAAAACTTGCGCGATATTGCGCTGAGTGGTTGGCGCTGCTGTCACATCCTTATCGTCGAACAGGATGCGTCCTTGGCTAGGATGCAAGAGGCCAGATATAACGTTGAGAAGAGTAGATTTTCCACAGCCAGAGGAACCCAGTAAAGCATAAGCTTCGCCGTCCGCCCAATCATGATTGAGTTCTTTGAGCGCATAATCATCTTCACAGCTCGGGTTGGGCAGGTACGAATGCGCTAGATTTTCAAGGGTGATTTTAGCCATTTTATATGCCCTTAAGCCGCGGTTGCATAGGATGCAGGCGCGACTGATGTGCCGTCCTGAGAAAAGATATAAACGTGGCTTGGGTCAAGATAGACGCTCAATGCCATGCCAATTTCAAGATTCCGAACGCCGTGAATTAGGCCAACCCAATTGTCCCCTTGATAATCGAGGTGGACGAAGGTTTCTGAACCGGTGATTTCGGTGACCCGCAGTTTACCGCTAAATTCCATAGCCTCAGCTACCGGTTTTTCGAGTTCTAAATGGTTTGGGCGGAAACCAGCAATGTAGTCTCCGTCATCCAAGCTTTCGAAGGCGCCAGATGCTGCCACGATCTGTCCATCCCCAAAATGCAAACGGTTGCCTTTTTTTAGAATATTCAAAAAGTTCATAGGCGGATCCGAAAATACTCGTGCGGTCGTCGCGTTGATAGGTTGTCTATAAACCATGGGCGTTAGCCCGAATTGCGTGATCTTGCCTTCCCACATGGCCACAGTATTACCACCCAAAAGCAGTGCTTCTTCTGGTTCTGTCGTGGCGTAGACAAAAATTGATCCAGCCTCTTCAAAGATTTTCGGAATTTCAGCGCGCAATTCTTCGCGCAGTTTGTAATCAAGGTTGGCCAGTGGTTCATCTAACAAAACAAGACCGGCATCTTTGACCAATGCACGCGCCAATGCACATCGTTGTTGTTGTCCACCGGACAGCTCCAAGGGCTTACGATCAAGAAAGGGGCCAAGCTTCATAAGGTCGGCAGCTTTTTTGACGGCCGCATCAATCTGGCTGGATGATTGTTTGAGAAGGCGCA
>JBLILC010000133.1:0-6177 GCA_047635635.1 Octadecabacter sp.
GGAAACTGCTACCAGCGGATTATCCTTCAATATTTTATCTGGCATCAGACGTGTCAGCAAAGATATTAACGGCCCAACAAAGGGCAATGCAATCAATGCCAACACCAGATTAAAAATAAGATGTAAATTAATTGATTGGCGCGCAGGGGTAGATCCTAAAATATCTAGGAGATCAGGCATTTCTGATATTAAAAGCGTCACAAGCGCCGCAGCGCCACCCCGCAATACAAGGTTGGCAACAACCATCCGGCGCGATGCCAGAGGCGCTGACAACGTTAGCACGTAGGCAATAAATGCGCTGCCTAGATTGGCTCCAAGGATCATAGCCACAGCTGCTGGAACAGGCAGAACGGCCTGCGCTGCCAGCGTAACAAACAATAAAACCACCGCAACGCTGGAATGTACGACCCATGCAAAACCCGCGCCCAAAATAAAAGCTGTCAGCAAATCACTCCCAAGATAGGACATAACCATTTGGGTGCCTGGATAGTTAACCAAGGGCCCTGTTGCAGCGCGGATCATATCTAATGACACGAAAATCATAGCAATCCCGATCAGGATGCGGCCGACTTGGCGGGTGCTACCGTTTGCGCGTTGATGTAAGGCCACTCCGGCCAATAATAATAAAGGTATCAGAAGCGCTTGACGAACCATTAACAACTGCGTCACAACTGCTGATCCCACATCTGCCCCCAGCAAAATCGCCAGACCAACGGCTGTCGCAAGGCTGCCTTTTGCTACAAAGTTGGACACTAAAACTGCCACCGCAGTTGAGCTTTGAAGGAATACTGCCGCACCCATACCTGTGGCCGCCGCCAGCAGGCGGTTTTTGGCAGAATGGCGTAACCAGAACCGCAGAGACGCTGCAAAGCCGCGTTCAACACCCGTTCGGACCAATCGTACAGCCCATATAAGAAGGGACGCTGCCCCAGCGATTTGAATCAAAAATTGAATCGGGTATGCGTTTTCCAAAGACCACACTTTCTGTCAGAGAAATAATTTAGAACTGAAATGGACCAGCCCCGGCGCCAGGTCCGATCCGTATTGTTTTAAAACCAGTGGACCGTTTTTGCATAAGGCATCCATCTTCTAGCGCCATAAAACCTATAGGTGCAGAATTACGTAGATCATAGTTAAATGTGCTACACGGAGACAGCGCGGAAATTGCGTTGTGTCCACCAACGTCAGTGACCACCATAGAATTGATATGACCACAAAAAATCCGCATTGAGCCTTTGTGGCTGGATACAACATCGCGAAATGCGTCGCGTTTAGTCAAGCCAATGTTATTTATAAAATTGATACCCGATAAGAACGGTGGGTCAGGCGTGTTACCATCACCATTCTTATAAATACAAACCGTCAGGTTAGGCTTGTCAGCACGGGGACTTTGCGCAAAATAATCAACAACAATTTTAATAGGATCGACTGAGTAGTCTTCAACTTTTTCAAACATGGAAATTCCTCACTTTACAGTCTTTGGATGCGAGACGTCCTTAAAAGGTAGTAACAACAGTCGCGCCAACAGATTGGAATTTGTTCATGTTCATCAGAGCCTCAGGTGCATCCGCAAGATTGATCTTTTTACCCACAAGGCGGGAGGGATCAAGCTTGCCAGAACTAATCATATCCAGCATTGCATCATAACGATGCACCTGCATCCCGTGTGAGCCAAAGATCTGAAGTTCCTTGGCTATCACCTTGGCCATAGGGATTTGGGGCGCTGTATGCTCACCCAACATCAAACCGACTTGGATATGCCTCCCCCTAGCACGCAAATTCTGGATTGAATTGAAGCAGGTCAAAGGATGCCCAAGAGAGTCGAGTGAGACGTGTGCACCACCTTTTGTCAATTCAATCACTGCCGCTGAAACATCATCTATAATCGTACTATTAATGGTTGCGACCGCTCCAAGCTCTTTGGCCAATGCAAGTTTAGCATCATCAATATCAATAGCGATGACGTTTGCACCTACTGCGTTGGCAATCATCACAGCAGAAAGGCCAACCCCCCCGCAGCCATGAACAGCGACCCATTGCCCAGCAGATGTTTTACCTTGATCAACCACTGCACGAAAAGAAGTTGCAAAACGACAACCAAGACTGGCTGCGGCCGGAAAATCCATACTTTCCGGCAGTGCTATCACGTTTAGATCGGCTTTATGGATAACGACGTACTCCGCAAATGACCCCCAGTAAGTGAAGCCTGGTTGCTGCTGATTATGGCAGACCTGCTGATGACCCGCATGGCACTCCAAACAAGACCCACATCCACATATAAAAGGTACTGTCACCCTGTCACCCACCTTCCAGTTTGCGACATTTTTTCCCACAGCCTCTATCACGCCAGCTAATTCATGCCCTGGCACATGCGGCAATTCTATATCGTTGTCATGGCCCATCCATCCATGCCAGTCGCTACGGCATACACCCGTAGCCTCGACCTTAATAACAACTCCATCGGCATCAGGAGTCGGATCGTCCAGAGTGACTAGCTTTGGATCTTCCTGAAACTTTTCAAACAAGATGGCTTTCATTTGGGATTTAACCTTTTCGTAAAGAGTTTGACTACCACGTAGCATAACATTTACGTAAAAGTCATCACAAGCAGGGTTGCTCAAATCAATGCATCAAATAACGGGAATGCATGTTAAGGTCGTATCTTGCGAACGCGGACTTATCTTCGTGTGGCAACCAATCATCAAAATATAAGCATTGGCCTAAAAATATTGATTTTTCTGGTTATTCACGAGCCAAGTTTGACGGACATGACGTCACTTCTAAACAGTTCAGTACGACAAGTTCATCATCTATCCACATACCATCACTTTAGCGGATATCGATGTTTATTATCTTTTGGTCGTTTCCTTTGGCCCAAGATGTATAAAATAAAATTAGGGGGTATCTGGATAGTGGGAATAAAACTGATCAAGGAGCAGAACCAGCGAAAGGATATTGAGTGCGCTGACGCATCCTTACGTAACCTGTGTTTTTTAGGCGTGACAAAAACTATATTTGCAGCTGTAGATGTCAGTAAATGATTTTGTTACGACCAACAGAAAGACCAAAGACAAGCGATTAATTGCTAAGTTTTTGTCTTTCAATTAAATGAAGCTTTTTTTCAGTTCGACTTTTCAAGACTCTAACTTAGTAACTGTTCGCCGATGTTGTGAGGTTCAGTTTCAAGTTTGCGTGTGTAAAATCTCCGAGCCGCGCGATCGCTTCAAACAAACTTAGTAAAGTTAAAGGATATAATTATGAAAACATACTTTTAGTATGCTACCAGCCACAAAAAATTACATGTTAGCAGTAAATATTTTTTTGTTAGGGGATTTTCTTATTGTCTGACACCAAGCCCCTTAAACAGAAAATGGAAACTCAAACCTTGAACATTTACGATTACATCATTGTCGGCGCCGGTTCTGCGGGCTGCGTACTTGCTGAACGGTTGAGCGCATCAGGCCGGCACAGTGTGCTTATTCTTGAAGCAGGCCCTCGCGATGTATCGCCGTGGGTACGGTTGCCACTAGGCTATGGAAAAACGTATTTTAATGAAAAACTAAATTGGAAGTACTATAGTGAGCCCCAAGCAGCGCTTGATGGCCGCCAAGATTACTGGCCGCGTGGAAAAGTCGTTGGTGGGTCAAGTTCAATCAATGCTTTGGTCTGGGCGCGTGGACTTCCAAGCGATTTTAATGATTGGGTGGAGTCAGGTGCCTCTGGATGGGATTGGGACAAGGTTTCTTCGGTATATGACCGGTTAGAAACCCGTGTCTCTGCTGATGGAACCCAGCAAGGGGCCGGTCCACTTTATGTCCAAGATGTTTCAGATCAAATTCATAAAGTAAACCGATATTTTTTCCAAGCAATACATGAAATTGGACTTCCACACACTGATAATTGCAATGGACGGGACGCCGAAGGCGCAACATCTTATCCAATTACAACACGCAATGGATTGCGTTGCTCTTCCGCACGTGCATTTCTAGCACCAGCATTGAAACGATCAAACGTAACACTCATAACAGGCGCAATGGTTGAGCGTGTTGGCTTTAAAGGCAAACGCGCAATAAAGGTATTTTTCAGCGTCAACGGTGTGGCCAATTCGGCTCGTTGTGGAGTTGAAATCATTTTATGCGCGGGTGCTGTGACGTCTCCACGATTATTACAACTATCCGGAATTGGTCCTGCGGCCATTTTACGCGAGAAGGGTATTAAAGTTCGGCAAGACGCGCCAAATGTCGGTGGTAATCTACAAGATCACCTTGGCATTAACTATTATTTTAAGGCGACAGAGCCGACGTTAAATAACCAGCTACGACCACTTTGGGGTAAAGCAACTGCAGCCGCACGCTACGCAATGACAAGGCGTGGTCCTCTGGCGTTATCAGTCAACCAGTGCGGTGGTTTTTTCCGCTCGTCACCGGAAATTACATGTCCAGATCAACAAATCTATTTTAATCCTGTTAGTTATACGACGGCACCCAGTGGGACGCGCAATATAGTTAATCCAGATCCCTTCCCAGGCTTCATTATTGGCTTCCAGCCATCGAGACCAACCAGCCGTGGTCGTGTTGATATTAGCGCCGCTGACCCAGCCGCGATGCCCAGAATTCAGCCAAACTCTCTCAACACCGAAAATGACATTGAAAAAGTGATTTCTGGCGGACGTCTTTGTAAAAAAATTATGTCCACACATGCTGCGGATCAACTGGTCAAAGAACCAATTGGCCCAGATATTCGGCACATGAGTGATGCGGAAATTGTTCGGGATTTTCGCGCACGCAGTGGAACCGTCTATCATCCTGTTGGCACTTGCCGGATGGGTGCCGACCCCAATACTTCAGTCGTTGATCCTCAACTCAGGGTTCATGGCTTCCTTGGACTGCGTGTTGTTGACGCGTCAATTTTTCCAAACATTACCTCAGGCAATACCAATGCACCCACAATAATGGCGGCATATCACGCAGCAGATATAATTTTGGATACAGCATGATTAACACGCCCTACTCAGCATCTGGCGCGGTGCCGAAAGCTGGCCGTGGTAAAAACGATACCGGTCCCATTATTGTTAAACTTGAGACTTTTTGCACACCCATTATTGGCTTTATTCGCGTCACAACGGAAGATGGCGCGTATGGCTGGGGTCAGTTTTCGACTTATAATGCTGATATTACTGTCCAAATTTTTCATCGCCAGATTGCACCATGGGCGATGGGGCGTGGCATTGACGCTTTAGAAGACATTATTGCAGATATTCCCGAGCGGGAACACAAGTATCCTGGAACCTACTTAATGCGAGCTATGGCTGGCCTAGACACGGCTGTATGGGATTGGCGTGGGCGGGAAGCAGGTAAGCCTGTGGCCGCGTTATTAGGTGGATCTGCGGGCAAGATACGTGCCTATGCATCATCTATGCGTCGCGACATTTCTCCCGCTGATGATGCTAGACGAATGATCCAGCTGCGAGATACTTACGGTTTCGACGCATTCAAGGTACGTGTGGGCGCAGAATGTGGGCGCGATATTGATGAGTGGCCAGGTCGCACCGAAGACATCATCTCAACCATGCGCGGTGTACTTGGGCCGAATGTGTCCTTGCTTGTCGATGGAAACTCTGGCTTTTCAGCTGCCCGCGCCATTGCAGTTGGACGGTTACTGGAAGAGCATGGCTTTGAACACTTTGAAGAACCTTGTCGATATTGGCGGATTGAAGAAACTGCTGAGGTGACAGCAGCCCTCGATATGAATGTGGCAGGCGGCGAACAGGACTGGGATTTTGAAAATTGGCGGCGCATGATCGATCTACGGGCCGTCGACATTATTCAACCCGATATTCTTTACGTCGGTGGCATGTCTCGTGCGTTGCAGGTCGCGAAAATGGGTGCAACAGCGGGGTTACCCTGCACGCCACATTGCGCAAATTTGTCGATGGTTACGCTGTTCACGATGCATATGATGCGGGCTATTCCCAACGCAGGGCACTACTTAGAATTCTCGATCGAGGGGACAGAATATTACCCTTGGCAGCACAAGCTGTTTACTTCAGACCCATACAAAATCACTGATGGTCGCGCATGCGTAACTAATGCACCCGGTTGGGGAGTCGAGATAGCACCCGAATGGCTATCAAAATCCACCTATCAATTAAGCGATTCCGAAGCATCAATTCCAAAG
>JBLILC010000134.1:0-6118 GCA_047635635.1 Octadecabacter sp.
ATTTCATCAACAAGAAAGCCTATCTTGCAGTAATGAAAAAATCACCACGCGAACGACTTTCAACCTTCGAGGTTGAGGTTAACAACAATGCTGACGCCAGCGGTGGTGAACCTATTTTTCTGGCAGATGGAACGGGCGTTGGCCGCGTGACATCTGGCGCGTTCGGATATTCAGTCGGAAAATCACTGGCCCTTGGGTTTATTAAGGAAGGTAGTGTGCAGGCTGGAGATCAGGTTGAGATTTTTATATTGGGAAAGCCGCACCAAGCAACACTGTTAGCAGAATCGCCATTCGATCCCAAAGGAAAAAAGCTACGCGCCTAGGGATGCTGTATTTTATCTGAGAGCAATAAATAAATATGCATTGTTTGGGATTATCTTTGGAGTCTATGAAGTATTGCTAGATAATGGTTAGGAATGGCTTCGTTGCACAAATCAAGAGAAGGACTTTCGTTCCTTTTTCCCCAGACACACTCAATCAGCAAGCGCATTGACACGTATTTCAAGAGCCGTTTAGATGTTCAGCACGGCGAAATGGATTTGAATAATTGCGACCTGTCTTTTGAAGTCTCTCACCATTAGCGATCGGCCCAGTACTTTTATACAATGCATCCTTGTTTCGACGCGGCTTTGGCGGTGGTATCCGCTCTAATGTTGCCAAAGGGTGAGGCCAAGATAACGTTGCGCATTGACCGCATTGTTGCGGGGAATTGCTCCGTTACTTGTCGGTTTCCAAGGCTTTGCGTTCTTGCGTGATGGGACCGCTGAGTAAGCGTTTCTGACGGCAACAGCCTCCTGGCATTTACTGGGTGACGGACGTCCTGGAATTGATCCTGTAGATTAGTTCAACCCAGAACGGGCGAAGACCCGGGTCATACGCCTATCCGCAGTAATTTTAACAATGTCCTGATTGGATGGATTTTGGTTCAGGATTTGGGGAGCATGAGTGCGTCACCAACGTTACTGCCAGTGACTCCGACCGCCCGCACCTCAAGTGTCTCCTCATCAGTTCAAATGTGTATCTTACGCCAAACGCGGCGCTTGAAGCCTCCGTGCTTGCGTACGTTTCACTCGCCTTCACATTCGGTTTTGGCCTGTGCTGTCGATTAGTAGGTTCAGTGTTTCTGTAGAGTAACGATACAGCAGGTTCACTTTCAAAGTCTGCTGACGTTGACATAAGGTACTGAAATCCAGCGCTGCCCAGTCAAAACAGCCGCATCAAACTCTAAAAAACTCAGTTGTCTCGCAAAGCGGCATGCCAAACAGGACATTCAGTGCCAGACAAGCCTGAATGGCGGTATCATTTAATGATTGCTGTTGACTGCGTTTGCCGCTTGTTCGCGGTGTCCAAACCATTTCGAGATCAACAACGATCTAAGTTGCTAAAAACTATCATTTTAAAACGATAAATTCTTGGTCTTGTATTTCGTAGGGACCCAACTGCTCATCCCAATCAGCTATTACATTGGACTCATACGGTGAATCCCATCACCCTTTTTGTGCAACAAAGCCTCTATACGTTTGGACGTAATAGTTTTTTTTGATCAAAGGGTTTCAAACGACCATATCAAAACGTTTCATGCAGGCATTGATTTGAACTTAACTTTGTTTCACATTATTCATATATTAACGACTTGTTTGATATTCTGCTGGTGTGGTGACAGAAATTTATGGGGCCCGATCGTAGATTTTGATCGACTTTATCAGCGCAACATCTATCGTTTTGCTGCGTTCCAATCAGCGTACATTACTGGTCTTTTACGTAGTAGTTTGCTTTCGGTCCATTCGCTTAGTGATAGATCGCCATTAGGCGAAACATTACGTTGTTTAAGTGTTATGATAAAATTCAGACGATTTTCAAAGAATTCAATTAGTTTGTCCATTTGTTCGTATTGGAACAGGTGATCCACGATCATCTCACCACTATCAATACGTAAAAATTTTGTTGGATTACCAACTTTAGCCCACCCCGCTGGCTCACATCTGGTATATTCATTTACAAAATCAATGAAGGTTTTGGTTTTGGTGCTGTGGTGATGGCCATTGACGTCGGCACGTTGGCGATATCGATACCAACTGCCTAACCAACCAATTGGATGGCGCACAACACAGATTAACTTCATGTTCTTTAACCCACTTTTTTCGAGATAAGGTTTAACAAAACGGTTGTATCTGTAAGCCGGTGTATGTTTAAGAATCGGTGGATTTCGTATTGCAATGTCAGAACGCGGGGCAAGTGCTGTCTCAAGTGCAGTAGTTCCAGTTTTAGGCATAGCCAAAAATACCAATTTTTCTTTTGCGAATACAAGCATCTACAAGTCACTCCTGTTGTTAGTCATTCTGTAAACTAATTCTTAACAATTCTGCAGGAAAGATACATTTTGAACGAATTTAGTTGAAGTGTTCTTGTTTTGATCTCATAAGGGTGAGAACAACTAGTGAACGAAGCATTAATTGTGACCCCCATTGAAGCATCTTGGGTGGCGTGGAATAAGGACAAAAATCATGGCAACGGCAGAGCTTTTAAAGATGACAGATAAGAAATCAGCAGACAAACAAAAAGCGCTTGACTCAGCGCTAGCTCAAATCGAACGTCAGTTCGGTAAAGGATCAATTATGACCTTGGGTGGTAATGCTATTCAGGAGATTGAAAGTACTTCGACGGGCTCGATCGGTTTGGATATAGCTCTTGGAATTGGTGGTATTCCGAAAGGTCGTGTTGTTGAAATTTATGGCCCAGAGTCGTCAGGTAAAACCACGCTGACGTTGCATTGTCTTGCTGAAGAGCAAAAAAAAGGTGGGGTTTGTGCGTTTGTTGACGCAGAACACGCCCTCGATCCAGGCTACGCTAAAAAGCTTGGCGTAAACCTTGATGAATTGCTAATTTCGCAGCCCGATACAGGTGAACAGGCACTAGAAATTGTTGACACACTTGTTCGCTCCGGCGCTGTATCAATGATTGTAGTTGACTCTGTAGCAGCCCTGACACCAAAATCTGAGCTTGAAGGTGATATGGGCGACCATTCTGTTGGTGTTCATGCCCGATTAATGAGCCAAGCCATGCGCAAGCTTACGGGATCAATCAGCCGTACAAAATGCACTGTTATCTTTATTAATCAAATCCGTATGAAAATTGGTGTAATGTTTGGCTCACCCGAGACGACGACTGGCGGAAATGCTCTTAAGTTTTACTCTTCCGTTCGTTTAGATATTCGCCGGATCGGATCAATAAAGGATCGTGATGAGATTGTTGGTAACTCGACACGTGTTAAAGTAGTTAAAAATAAAGTGGCTCCGCCGTTCAAGCAAGTAGAATTTGATATCATGTATGGAGAAGGTATCTCAAAGTTAGGTGAACTTGTCGACATGGGTGTAAAAGCTGGTATTGTTGAAAAATCTGGTTCGTGGTTTTCGTATGGTGATGAACGCATAGGGCAGGGCCGCGAGAATGCTAAGTCGTTTTTGCGTGATAACCCACACTTTGCCAATGAAATTGAGGATAAAATCCGCGAAGCACATGGACTTAATTTTGACAGTACAGCCAAAAAGTCTGGTAAAGTCGGCGCTACCAAAAAACCTGGCAAAGAAGATGATGCTCTTCTTGAAGACTAGGTGAGATTGCAATTTAGTTTGGGGCGTTGGGGGAACCTTACGCCCTTTTTCTGTGCGCTGTGGACTCGCCTTCTATGCAGGGCTATTTCACAATAATAATGATATCCCGACGGAAAGCCAAAATCATGACCAGCCTGTCCGACATCCGATCCACATTCCTTGATTATTACGCTCACGAAGGTCACGCGGTTGTAGCTTCTAGCCCACTGGTTCCGCGAAATGATCCGACGCTTATGTTCACCAATTCGGGAATGGTGCAATTTAAGAATCGCTTTACAGGTGTGGAGACAGGGGATTATCAACGAGCAACCAGTTCTCAAAAATGTGTGCGCGCAGGCGGTAAGCACAACGATCTGGATAACGTTGGTTATACTGCACGCCACCATACGTTCTTCGAAATGCTCGGTAATTTCAGTTTTGGTGATTATTTTAAATCTGAAGCTATACCATTTGCATGGAATCTTTTAACTCAAGATTTTGGTATCAATAAATCAAAACTTTTGGTGACAGTTTATCATACTGATGACGAAGCTTATGATCTTTGGAAAAAGATTGGCGTGCCAGAAGATCGCATTATTCGTATTGTGACAGATGATAATTTTTGGCGTATGGGACCGACTGGACCATGTGGTCCATGTACCGAAATATTTTACGACCATGGAGATCATATTCCAGGTGGCCCACCAGGATCACCAGATGAAGATGGTGATCGATTTATTGAAATCTGGAACGTTGTTTTCATGCAAAATGAACAGTTTGATAATGGCACAATGACGCCGTTAGACATGCAAAGCATCGATACTGGCATGGGGCTAGAACGTATTGGCGCACTACTTCAGGGTGGCCATGACAACTACGAAACTGATCTCTTCTGTGCTTTAATAGAAGCGTCAGCCAACGCGACTAATACGGATCCATTTGGTGATCAAAATGTGCACCACCGCGTCATTGCAGACCACTTGCGCTCTACTTCTTTTTTAATCGCTGAGGGTGTATTACCATCAAACGAAGGCCGCGGTTATGTGCTTCGTCGCATTATGCGCCGTGCTATGCGTCACGCGCATTTGCTTGGTGCGCAGGATCCAGTAATGCACAGATTGGTGTCTGCCTTAGTCCAACAAATGGGAGCGGCCTATCCTGAATTAGGACAAGGCCAGACGCTGATTGAAGACACGCTGCTTAACGAAGAAATTCGGTTTAAAACAACTTTAGATCGTGGGCTGAAGTTGCTTGATGATGCGCTTGTTGATGTGACCGAGGGGGCCAATCTTTCTGGTGAAACGGCTTTCAAGCTTTACGATACGTTTGGGTTTCCGCTTGACCTTACTCAAGACGCGTTGCGTGAAAAGGGCCGCGGTGTAGATACTGAAGGTTTCAAGGCGGCAATGGATGCGCAAAAAGCTAAGGCGCGCGCGGCGTGGACGGGCACAGGAGCTTCTGTTGATGCGGCAGTTTGGTTTGATATTGCTGACAAGCAAGGTGTCACTGAATTTTTAGGATATGAGACGGAAACAGCGCAAGGC
Source organism: Octadecabacter sp. (assembly GCA_047635635.1). Taxonomy (GTDB): domain Bacteria; phylum Pseudomonadota; class Alphaproteobacteria; order Rhodobacterales; family Rhodobacteraceae; genus Octadecabacter. The sequence goes on from JBLILC010000134.1 coordinate 5,135, forward strand.
CAATTGCTGGCAATTGTGTCAGATACGAACTCAATTACCAGTGCCAGTAAAGGTAATAGCGTTGCACTGGTCTTTAACCAAACGCCTTTTTATGGTGAAAGTGGTGGACAGGTTGGTGATAAAGGCACAGTTAAAACTGATACTGGAACTGCCCACATTACTAATACTAAAAAGGTAGCTGGTTTATTTTTGCATATGGCTGAAATCACAAGTGGTACTATAAAAATAGGACAAGGTAGTGAATTGGTCGTGGACCACGCTCGGCGCTCTTCAATCCGCGCCAATCATTCTGCGACACATTTGCTAAACGAAGCACTGCGGTACGTCCTTGGCGATCACGTAGTTCAGCGTGGATCGTTGAACGCATCCGATCGTTTGCGGTTTGATTTCACCCATACTGGCGGCATGACAGCAGCGGAATTGACACAAGTTGAACAGGACGTGAATCATTACGTGCAACAAAATACTCTTGTTTCCACAAGGATTATGACACCGGATAATGCTCGCGCAATGGGTGCACAGGCACAGTTTGGGGAAAAGTACGGTGACGAAGTACGTGTTGTCTCAATGGGTCGTGCGGATACTGGCAAAGGCGTCGAAGGGCAGACCTATTCGCTGGAACTTTGTGGGGGTACTCATGTGGTTCGTACGGGTGACATCGGCATGTTTGCACTGACATCTGAACGAGCATCCTCAGATGGAGTGCGCCGTATCGAAGCGCTGACGGGTGAAACTGCAATGAGTTACATGCGCGTGCGCGACAAAACCTTGGTTGATGTTGAAGGTTTGCTCAAGGTGAAGGGTGCAGATGTTGCAGCGCGTGTCAAAACTTTGATTGATGAGCGCAAATCACTGGTTAACGAAGTGGCCCAATTGCGCCGTGAGGTGGCAATGGGTGGTGGTACAAAGGATGAAAGTGCACAAGCTAAGGAAATTAATGGTGTCGTGTTTAAAGCTCAGGTGCTTCAAGGCGTCACAGGCAAA
>JBLILC010000135.1:0-6068 GCA_047635635.1 Octadecabacter sp.
CCAACCAAATCCACATTATTTTTGTAACTCAAATTCTAACACAAACTGGCCCATTGATTATTATTTGATGTCGGACTTTCGCACTGCAACTACGTCAATGTTTTCTAGTAACACTCGCACAGTTTCCATTTTTATCATTGCGGTCCCAAAAAAAACTTTTTAAAAATTCGTTCAATCAAACCAATAACAAAGTCCTTTTAAATTACTGGTCGCGACTTCAATGTTTGCACAGTAAAATAATATTTTCCATTCAAGTAATCGAACCGCCCCTACCTATGTCAAAGCGTTTCCCATACTTACAGCTGGAAAATTTAAATTAGTCTAAGCCTCACAATAATTTCATCGGACAATACTATAAGCCTAGACGAAATAACCGACAGCTATTGTGGCCTGATAATGCCAGCCTTAGCGACATTGATACTCATATCACCATAAAAATATAGCATAAATCAATGCCGTATTTACTTGCGTGTTGAAACATGGCTAATACTAACCGCTTAGTAAATATCCAAAGTCAATATTCGAAATAATGGTTGATAAAATTTACCAATTTTTTGTATGTTTAAAAATACTTGCAAGTGTTTGCGCGATCACTTTGCAGTAAAAAACAAAATAAGATGACTGCTTATGACCTCTCTAAAAACATTAAATATTTCACCTCAAAAAATCTTTAGCGTTGTTTTCAGATAATATAGAAATTGCTTATTTCCGAGAGGCTCATTAATTAAGTTTTAACAAGCCACAAAGCACTAATCATCGGAAGTCCAACATAGTTATTAACCATCATTATTAGCTCTATCTTCAGCATTCACGCCGGTAGCATCGTCCAGGTCACAAAAATTCTGAGATTTTTGCATATTTACTACTTCAGCTGGCATATAAGTTTCATCATGTTTTGCAAGTATTTCAACAGCTTCAAAAGTTTTATTAATGTAATATCCTTGACCAACCATACCCTGACCTTCTTCAAACAGACTTGGTAATATATCATTGAATGTCACTGGGATAACGTTCCAGCAATCAGTAACTACAAAAGACACCTCTAGCCCCTCACCCCTAATTATAGATCCACCCTGCACCATTCCCCCAATACGAAACAACTCTGTTTCTTTTGGTGGTTCAGACACCACTTCTGTAGGGGATCGAAAGTAATTGATGCCGTCGCGCAATGCATATCCAATGATTGCTGTCGATAATCCTAGCGTAACAAAGGCGACTAAAATAATTTGAATGCGTCTTTTTTTCTTAAGCGATTTCATTTTCTTACCCCAGCAGCCTTAAAATTAAGGAAATAAGGGTGCCATCATCAACCCCATGGTCTCGGGTAGACTTAACATTAGATTGGCGTTCTGCAATGCCTGGCCGCTTGAACCTTTCGTGAGATTATCAAGCGCAGCTATGACTATAGCGCGCCCGTCACGACGATCAGCCACCACACCGACATGGCAGAAATTAGACCCACGAATATGTCGGATGCTTGGATGTTCTCCAATGGGCAGAACCTTAATAAATGGTTCATCCATATATTTTTTTTCTAGTACGTTATGAACGGTTTGCGCATCACCTTTTACGTAAACTGTTGCTAAAATTCCACGATTAGCTGGGATCAAATGTGGTGTGAATTGCACTTTAACAGAACGGCCCGCAATTAGCGAAAACTCTTGATCCAACTCACCTAAATGGCGATGGGTCCCGCCAACCGCGTAAGCATGCGCACCTTCTGATAATTCAGCATGCAGCAGATTTTCTTTTAATGATCGACCCGCACCTGACACTGCGCATGCAAGATCAACGATAATTTCATCCAGATCAATCACTCCCGCCGCGATCAGGGGTCGCAGTGCAAACTGCGTAGTCGCGGCGTTGCACCCCGTGCCGGCCACTAATCGCGCCGAAGCAATCTCACGGCGGTAAAACTCTGTCAGTCCATAAACGGCCTCTTTTTGTATCTCTAACGAAGTATGATCAACACCATACCATTTCTTATAGGCCGCAGGATCACGCAGCCTAAAATCTGCACTGAGATCAACAATCTTAAGCGTTTTTGGAATCTTAGAGATAACTTCTTGACTAGTCTTATGCGGTAAAGCGCAGAAAACCAGATCAACGTTATTAAAATCAACACCTTCAATAGTGGTTAAAATTGGCAAATCCAAATGCCGCAAATGCGGAAATACCTGAGACATGGTTTGCCCAGCTTTCGAATTTCCCGACAGCGCGACAATCTTAATAGACGGATGACCAGAAATCAAACGCACAAGTTCAGCACCTGTATATCCAGACGCCCCAAGAATTGCAATTTTATAGATCATTTTAACACCCTCGCGCTACCATCTCAGCGCATATCTTCACCACATTTTATAGATTTAAGCTGCTTCAAACGTGATCTGTCGTCGCAGGAATTGCGTTGCGCGGTCGCTGACAAGCTTTGGATCACCAGACGTCAAAAACCTTGAAGAACTACCACCAACTATTTCTGGCCAACGCTGCAAATAATCGGCAAGACTGTCAGCCACTAAGTTGGCTTGACTAAACACCTTCACATCCGCGCCAAGGGCTGTTTGAAAAGCGGCCTGCATCAGCGGGTAATGCGTACAGCCCAATACAGCTGCATCCGGTTCCGGCATTTTGCGCTTCAACGCCTCCACATGGCTGCACACTAAAGCTTTAGCCAAGATCATATCACCTTCTTCAATCGCATCCACTACGCCACCACAGGCTTGCCCTTCGACATCAACGCCAATGGCGCGAAACGCCAATTCGCGCTGAAAAGCGCGGCTCGATACGGTCGCGGGTGTAGCGAATAAGGCAACGTGTTTGACACCAACCTCGCGCGGAGGGGAATTGTCACCCCATGATCGCTCCGTCATGGCCTCAATAAGGGGTACAAAAACCCCTAAAACTCGTTTGTTTTTTGGTACCCAGCTTTCTTGCATACGCCGTAGAGCCGCCGCAGATGCAGTGTTACAGGCTAGAATAACAAGGTCGCAGCCCACATCAAACAATACTTGGGTTGCCGCAGTTGTCAGGTTATAAATATCATCAGCTGATCGAACTCCATAAGGCGCATGGGAGCTATCAGCGTAATAAATAAACGGCACATTTGGTAAACGCTGTTGTACCGCATCGAGCACAGTTAACCCGCCTAAACCACTGTCAAAAATGCCAACTGCCATCTGCCTTACCTTCGATTATTATGCACAAAACGCCGTAGTCACATTTCTACGAGCATTTGCACAAGAAATCCATGCAGGTTCTGCGGCTCATTTAGCCGTAGCAAACTCTTCATAAGCACTCAAAATCATTAGCAATTCCTCACGTCGTTTCGCCGCTTTACCAGCACTAGCAATTTTTACCTGCCCAAACCCACGAATATCAAGCGGCAAACTTGCCAATGCGACGGCCGCTTCATTGCTGTCCAACCGAATAAACCTGCGCAATTTAATCATGTCAGCTTCGTATTCTGTAATCAAAGCCCGCTCCAATTTACGTTCAGCAGTGCGCCCAAAAACATCCAACACAGTCCCACGTAACCCCTTCATACATGCCAGTAACGGAAAAATCTTAGTGATAAACGCAGGTATTGCGATCTTTTGTGGGCGCCCATTCGACCCTTTCCGGCTTAGCATTGGTGGGGCAAGATGATGAGTCAGCTTTAGCTTACCCACAAATTCAGCTTCAGCCTGTCTGCGCGTATCGATCAACAGCCGTGCAACTTCATATTCGTCTTTGTAAGATAATAGCTTATGATACCCTAACGCTACAGCCTCCCGCAAAGCACCATCAAATAAAGAAACAAAATCAGTATAACGTTTAGCATAATTTGCATTTTGGTATTTAGTTAGATGTGCCGCGCGAAACGCTATTTTTTCGTTCAGAGATTTCGGTTTATCGACTGCAGTTGGATTTAAAATTTTCTCGGCCTCTGCCACATGGAACACCGCCCACCGACCATATTCAAACGCTTTCAAATTGGACTGCACCGCAGTACCGTTTAATTTAATTGCTTGGCGGATAGCAGCACCCGAAATCGGAATCGCGCCCATTTGCCAAGTTGCCCCGAATACAATCATATTGGAATATATCGAATTCCCCATCAGTGCCTTAGCCAGTAAGTTAGCATCAAACATTGATAAGCGATCATTTAGACACGCCTTTAACGCTAATTTTAACCTATCCGTTGGAAGTTTGAAATCAACTTCACGAGTGAAGTCACCAGTCATGACTTCGTGCGAATTAACCACACCGCAAGTACGACCCGTCGACATCAGCCCTAATGTTTTAGCCCCCGCTGACACCACCAAATCACCTCCAATCAGTGTATCACATTCACCAATTGATACACGGATAGCATTAATGTCGCTTGATTTTTCGGCAAGTCGGCAATGGATATGGACCGCACCACCTTTTTGGGCAAGCCCTGTCATTTCCATCATACCTGCAGCCTTTCCATCCACATGTGCTGCCATCGCCAGCACAGCACCGATGGTCACAACACCTGTACCGCCAACGCCAGTAATCACAACATTATGGGTGCCATTGATGAATGGCAGAGCCGGATCGGGTATATCTGGGAGGTCTACAGATATGTTGACAACCTTTTTCAACTGCGCGCCCTCCACAGTAACAAATGATGGGCAAAACCCGTTGACACAAGAATAATCTTTATTGCAGGATGATTGATCAATTGTGCGTTTACGGCCCAATTCAGTTTCAGCTGGAACAATGGACATGCAATTGGATTGCACGCCGCAATCGCCGCAGCCTTCGCAAACATCGGTGTTGATGAACGCGCGTTTGTCGGGATCTGGATATAACCCACGCTTACGGAGACGTCGTTTTTTGGCAGCGCACGTTTGGACGTATACAAGAACAGTCACGCCTTTAATTTTGCTGATTTCTTTTTGAACGGTATCCAATTCATCACGGGTTGAAATCATAACGCCTGACGGGATTATCGACAGGTCCAGCTCCTCTTTGGGATCATGCACCAGTGCAACAGTTTTCACCCCCATCGCCAAGACTTCGCGACAAATCTGACCCACCATGAGACCGCCATCATTGCCCTGCCCGCCAGTCATAGCCACCGCATCATTAAACAAAATTTTATAGGTAATGTTTGTTCCGGCCATCAGCGCAAACCGGATCGCTTGAACGCCAGAATGGTTGTATGTTCCATCACCTAGATTCTGAAACACATGATCGCGCTTGGAAAACGGCGCTTCGCCAACCCAATTGGCGCCCTCGCCACCCATCTGCGTGAACCCGACGGTATCACGGTCCATCCATTGCACCATGTAGTGACAGCCTATGCCAGCGTAGGCACGATCACCATTGGGCACGCGAGTTGATGAACTATGTGGGCAACCCGAACAAAAATAAGGTTGACGAGCTACAATGTCAGTTGCGTTATCCGCACACTCCGCTTCAGCCAGCTTCGCTAACCCGACCTCAATGCTGTAAGTGCCCAGCCCTTCTTCAATTAATACGCCACCGATTTTTTCAGCAATCCAAACGGGGTCAAGTGCATAGCGTGTTGGAAACATTTCCTCCCGGCGGCCATTTTTCCAGCTGTTACCCTTGTGCCAGCCGTACACCCGACGTCCACAAATATCGTCAAAGATCGCTTCCTTGATCTGCACCTCAATAAGCTTGCGCTTTTCTTCGACCACAATGATCAAATCCAACCCAGCAGCCCATTCCTGGAAACTTTTCATGTCCAACGGCCAAACCTGCCCAACTTTATAGGTTGTCAGCCCCAGCTTTGCGGCATCGTCTACATCAATCCCCAGCAGTGAAAACGAGTGCAACAGATCAAGCCAATTTTTACCCGCTGCAACAAATCCGATTTTGGCGTCCCTGCGTGGCCAAACGACCTTATCTATCCGGTTGGCCCGCGCAAAAGCTTCAGCGGCGAACAGTTTGTGGTCAATCATCCGCGCCTCTTGTGCTTTAGGCGTGTCAATCAGACGAATATTAAGCCCACCGTCAGGCATTGGAAATTCTGGTGTCACAAAATTTTGAACAAACGGATCACCGTCGACCACGCTGGTGACCTCAATAGTGTC
>JBLILC010000136.1:0-5890 GCA_047635635.1 Octadecabacter sp.
GGTTTATCAGTCATGAAATGCGTCGTCCTTGTAGTTGTTATAGTCGTCATTGTGTTGCCCGTAGCCGTGTTGGGCTAAATAAACTAGTAGAACCGCAAAGTGTCGTTTGAACGCATTGCAGCTGCACCCTTCAACAGTGATAGATGAGCATAGGAAAAAGGTTATTTTTGGCAATCTTGATTTTGGAGTTGCGTGGCTGAAGGAGCTTGAATGGCATCTAATACAACATGGCTTGAACGATAGTCAGTGCAGATGTCACTTTGCGCCATGAATTCATTATGGGCCAAGTGTTTGTTAAACGTGTGGTGATGCAGAACGATGTATGCGGTAGTTTGGGTGTGTCGGACGTGTTTCAACAGTTGTTTTTGCAGAAGCTATAGATGGTGCTGTCTCTTTGGGGTTGTCCAAATTCATGGTTGGGCTGATGTCGTTGACGTTAGAGGGCAGTAATTATAACGTATTCCGATTTCATATCGATGGTGCGTTGAAACTTGATCTTAAGATAGCAAAACCATTTAATAAAAAATGTATTCAACACGAAATAATAGTGTTTTCTTGCGATTATTTAAGCTTGTGGTTACGTTAAAGCTTTCTGTCGTGTCTGGGCAGGAGTTTGGCTTTATGTTTATCGGTAATTTTGATTTGGCATGTGTGCTTAATCAAGGACAAAGATGAAATGGGTGATGGGCTTGAAAATTTTGTCTGACTGATTTGATATCGAAGCAGACTGGAGCCCTGTGGGCAGGCTTATGATTGATGTGCTAGAAAACAAATTATTTGAATGTCTCTTCAATTGGGTGGAAATGCTCGAGGGCGCGCGGTTGGGTAAGGTGTTGGGTCTCTGCGAAAGGTGCGTCATGATCTTTTGGTGTGATGCTGGTGCTAAATAATATGGCCGATGAACAGGTGACCTACGTATTTTTTAGCAGGCTGCTGCTGTCGGTAGGTTGGGAGTCGTGTGTGCAATTTATTAAACCTGTAGTATTGCTCAAAGTCATGACTTGTTTATATTTTTGGCTTTGTTTTTTGTCCTGACAATTTTGAGTTTTCTGTTTTTATTGCGTTGCACTGTCGCAGCGCGAATGCTTCTTGTGGGCTGGGAATATTACTGTGGTATGGGGTTGTTGATACGCTGATTGCACGATTCAATTTGGGCTGTTTAATGTTGGTGAAGAGACTGAGCAGCCTCGTCGAAGCAGCGTCCCTAAATGGGTAGAGGTGATTTCGAGCGAGGTTGTTGTTTTGCGTCGTTTAATATTGGTGGCTTTTATCGTTTTGGGGGCTGTAATGGTCCAAATTGGGAGGTAAGTGAAAACATGAATGAAAAATCTGTAAATCCCGTGCTGAAGCAAGTCCTTGAACTTGGGCCTACTGTCATATTCTTTTTAATCTATTTGCGCATCAAGGACGATGTCTACTCCATCGGTGACATTGAATATTCAGGCTTCATCGTAGCAACGCTTGTGTTTGTGCCAATTTTACTGGTTGCAATGGGAGTTTTGTGGATTTTGACTGGAAAGCTTAGCCGAATTCAAGTGTTTACTGCATTTATGGTGATCTTCTTTGGCGGATTGACGGCATGGTTCAATGACGAACGATTCTTCAAAATGAAGACATCTATAGTTAACGGCATGTTTGCAGCCATCCTTGGGATTGGCCTTTTACGTGGAAAAAGCCTGCTGCAATATGTAATGGGTGATATGATTCCCATGAAACAGGAAGGTTGGATGATCCTCACCAAGAGGCTGGCCTTAGGGTTTGCGGTGTTGGCTGCGGTTAACGAAGTTGTCTGGCGCACTATGTCGACGGATGCTTGGGTGAAGATTGAAACATTTGCGTTTCCAGCAGTGTTATTCCTGTTCTTGTGGGCGCAAATTGTAATGTTGGAAAAGTATCTGATCAAACCTGATGAATCGAAATCGTGACGTATTCCAGTAATGGCTGTGCTTTGCGGCGGTTGAGCGCATCAATTCGTGTAAGGAGCAGCGTATTTTGTCAATCGTGCCGAACAATAGTGTATTGTCAAAATTAGACCGTTTTTGCAGATCTTGGTTCATGAAAAGTTGCGTTTGCACATAAATTTGCCGTTAATTTAATGCAATGTTATTCATAATTACAACGCAGTCTATAATTTCACGGCTGTTCAATACGATACATTTAATGTCTGTGTGATCATGGCGTATGCGATTTAAAAATCCGTAGCGTATAGTCGCCTTTTAAATTTTGCGCCATTATCCCTTCTTGTAAATTTCCAGGTAGGAAATTCGAAAAATATATTAATGGCTCTTAAAAAGTGTGTTCTCCGCGCTTTTATTGCCTCTGTAATCATCACGTTTTTCAGCTGCGATTGCGCGTCCTTTCTGGACGCCCGCACGGGCAGAAACTGTATTAAGCCAACGTCTCAAATTTGGTTTATCATCTAGAGTTTGTTGCTGACCTTCCCAAAGTGAAGCCCAGCCCCAGATCGATATATCGGCGATTGAATAAAAATCACCTGCGACGAATTCATGATTGGCAAGCTGGCGATTCAGAACGCTGTAAAGGCGTGCAGTTTCAGTTCGATAGCGATCTTTAGAATAGGTATTATTTTGTGGCGAATACATGTTAGGGGCATATTTCAAAAAATGATGCGCCTGACCAGCCATTGGGCCAAGACCGCCCATTTGCCACATCAACCATTGATCAACAGCAATGCGATCACGTTCTGTTGGCCCACCAAATTTACCAGTTTTACGTGCTAGGTATTGCAAAATTGCACCAGATTCAAATACTGAAATTGAAGCACCGTCTGGCCCGACGTGGTCGGTGATCGCGGGTATCCGGTTATTGGGAGCAATGGCCAGAAAGTCTGATTTAAACTGATCCCCCGAACCGATATCGATTAAATTGATGCGGTAGGGCAGCTGCATCTCCTCAAGTGCGATGGTAACTTTCCAGCCGTTAGGCGTGGGCCAGTAATAGAGATCAATCATGGTGTGCCCTCCTTTGGACTGACTATGCTTTATAGTAGTGTGCAGTGGCAAGTGGCCGCGGCAAGGGGTGTTGACGACGCCGTTTGGTGGTCGTATTTCCTTATTAATGTTGATTTTTAATTCATTAATTGCAGCCTGAAGGACTCCGCTAAGAAGGAAACGGGTCAGTATCTATACCTTGAACGGTCTCGGGTTTTATCGTTCCTGTAGAACGCAGATTGAAAACGTCCTGAAGGGACACACTAAATGAAAAATTGGAAGAAAAGCACTAAAGCGGTGCACGCAGGAACACGGCGCAGCCAATACGGTGAAGTCAGCGAAGCGATTTTTCTGACGCAGGGTTTTGTCTATCCTTCGGCGGAAGCTGCCGAAGCGCGTTTTAAAAGCCTTGGTAAAGATGAATTCATTTATGCCCGTTACGGCAATCCCACTGTGCGGATGTTTGAAGACCGCATGGCTGTCTTGATGGACTTTGAAGACGCATTCGCGTGTTCATCGGGCATGTCCGCCGTAAGTGGGGCCTTGATGGCGTTGCTGAAGGCGGGCGATCATGTTGTTTCATCGCGAGCGCTGTTTGGGTCGTGCCTTTATGTTCTTGAGGACATTTTAGCCCGTTTCGGTGTCAATATTACACTGGTGGATGGCACTGACAACGCGGCATGGGACGCTGCGATTGAGCCTGGTACGACATTGGTGTTCCTTGAAAGTATTTCAAACCCTACGCTGGAAGTTGTGGACTTAAAACATGTTTGCAAAGCAGCCCAAAAAGTTGGCGCGTTAGTCTTGGTGGACGACGCGATGGCCACGCCGATTCATTCCTATGCTGCCGACTGTGGCGCTGATATTGCCATAGTGTCGACCACCAAACACGTTGATGGGCAGGGGCGGATGCTAGGCGGAATCATTACAGGCAGTCGTGATCTGATCCGTGGGCCCATTGAAGCATACATGAAACACACCGGTGGTGCGATGAACCCTTTCACAGCGTGGACCCATCTTAAAGGATTGGAAACGTTGGACTTACGAGTAAATAAGCAATCTGCCACTACTATGGCGATTGCTACCGCGCTAGACGGCCATCCCAAAATTACTGCTGTGCGGTACCCAACACACTCAGCACATCCACAGCACGTACTGGCGTGCAAACAAGGTGAAACGGGAGGGACTGTTTTGGCCCTTGAGGTTAAGGGCGGCAAAGACGCCTGTTTCAAATTCCTCAACGGGCTGGAGTTATTTATGATTTCAAATAACTTTGCGGACGCGAAGTCTATAGTAACCCATCCGGCGACGACGACGCATCAGAGGCTGTCTCAAGAACAAAAGGATTTGTTAGGGATTTCGGGCGGTTTGGTGCGGCTTTCGGCGGGACTTGAAGACGCGAACGACCTTATCTCCGACTTGCTGGTGGCGTTGGATGCGATTTAGTATGCTGGCTTTCCCGATCATCGCCATCATCTTTTTTGATCTAAAGCTACCAAAAATCCGTATCAGAATGATATAATGGTTAAAACGACTGTACACATTCCCATTTAAAGGGCTAGCTAGTTGTGCCGAAGGGGGACGCGATGAATATCCAACCCACAGATCTTAACTATAATTTTACTAATGAGGATGCGGCTGAGGCACTGGCCTTGCTGCGAAATTGGGCAAGCCAAGTGACGGATGAAGAAATATCAGCACTTGACCCACTCTTATCACGTTTGATGCCAGGCCGTGAAGTGTCGAATTATCCCGCTCTAGAGCGCGCATACCCTGAAGAATTTAAAGTTGATGATGTTTACAAGGCGTCGATGCCAGATCTTCAAAACGGGCCTAGCAGTCTGATTAAAGGCGCAAGGCGTGCGATTCAGCATGTTGGGATTAGCAATTTCCGCCTGCCTATACGTTTTCATTCTCGTGAGGATGGTCATGATTTGAGGCTTGAAACTTCCGTGACTGGTACTGTAAGTCTTGAAGCGGAAAAAAAGGGCATCAACATGTCCCGCATCATGCGGACATTCTACAAACACGCCGAAGAAACGTTTAGTTTCGAGGTCATCGATGCTGCACTTGACGCCTACAAGACAGATTTAAATAGCTTCGATGCACGTATAATGATGCGCATGTCATTTCCGATGGAGGTTAATAGCTTACGGTCCGGTCTTGTGGGATATCAATATTACGACATTGCCCTTGAACTAATCGAAACAGGTGGGCAGCGCAAAAAGATTGTGCACCTCGATTACGTGTATGCATCGACCTGTCCGTGTTCGCTGGAACTTTCAGAACACGCTCGTCAATTTCGCGGCCAACTGGCAACTCCACATTCTCAACGCAGTGTCGCCCGTGTGTCAGTTGAACTTGCGCCTGAGGGAGATGTTTTGTGGTTTGAAGATCTGATTGATATGTGCCGCGTTGCAGTGCCAACAGAAACCCAAGTCATGGTCAAACGCGAAGATGAACAAGCGTTTGCAGAACTTAACGCAGCAAATCCAATTTTTGTGGAAGACGCTGCACGGTTGTTTTCTGAAAAATTGCAAGCTGACACACGAATCTCAGATTATCGTGTCATAGCAAGCCATCAAGAAAGCCTGCACAGTCATGATGCTGTGAGCGTTCTGACAGAAGGCACGACATTTGATGCGGAAAGCTTGGATCCACGATTGTTTCAGTCGTTGTTTCATGTGGGTTAACATAAACTTCATGTCAGGTGATCCTGGTTCTCGTTAACCTCGATAGCTGTAGTTTCGATTAATAAAAATCAGTGATGTTGGACATGCTCGTTGGAATTCCAAATTCGCAAATCCTTAATGGTAAGTTTGGCGGTAAATAGCTTTGTTGCCGTTTACAAAAAAAGAGTGTTTTGATTAAGCCGCTCTTTTTCTAGCAAGCTTTAATTATTTTTCTAGATCAGGGTTGAACCAAACTACCATCAAGCC
>JBLILC010000137.1:0-5855 GCA_047635635.1 Octadecabacter sp.
CGCGCCCGATCAACACCAACTGGTTGCCCGCAAACGCCATCATTTGCGCAACTGCACCCTGTGTAACAAGCCAATCAGACCAATCTTGATCAGCCAGCAACACCACGTCAGCAGGGGCTGCGTCCGCAACCTGACGTGCAATCTTAGAAGACGCCGCAAAAACCAAAACCACGTTTTTTCCAGTTTCCATTGTATATTGCTGCGCCACGTCACCCAAGGCATCACGCAGGCTTGACGCTGCAAACACCGTGATCGTATCAGGATTTATTTCAGCCTGCGTTACACTTGGGAGCACCATAAATGAAAAAACACTTAGTAACAGATAGTGACACGAAAAACCTGTCAATCTTTGCAGAAAGCTCATAATGTTATTATGTATATTCATACTTTAATTGTGCGCACTATCGCGCGCGAAGGGCAACAGGCGGAACGGCAAACATGAACAGTTTGCAGCAAGAAGGAATTGCACTGGGTAATGCTGGAAAAACGAATCTTCGCACGCAATTTGCAGCCCTATGCTATCGCATAAAAAATGAAAAAGTGCAATTCTGCCTTGTCACCTCGCGCCGCTCAGGTAGGTGGATAGTCCCTAAAGGTTGGCCGATGAACGGACAAACCCCAATGGACGCGGCAGCCACAGAAGCCTTTGAGGAAGCTGGCGTTCGCGGAAAAATTGAGTCCCGGCCAATTGGTGTATTCAGCTATTACAAAGTTCACTTTAAAAATGAACTGCCCTGCATTGCAGTGGTCTACCCACTAAGGGTCAAACAAGTGCTGCACGCGTGGCCAGAGCGAAAAGAACGAGATCGCAGATGGCTTTCGCGCAAGAAAGCCGCAGCCTTAGTGGATAATGCCGAACTCAGCCAGATCATCTTACTGTTTCAGCCAGACACTTCGTAGGCTATGAACGCTTGTCGTCGCGCGTAACTCGCCCTACTTATTAACTCTCATACGTATTCAACTCTTCAACGCGAGGACACCTTGATTCGTTACACTCTCAGCTGTGATAAAGACCACCAGTTTGAAAGCTGGTTTCAGTCTTCAAACGCCTTTGATGCATTGGCGTTAGGAGGTCATTTGGCCTGTGCAATCTGTGGATCAGCGGCTGTTACACGGGCGATGATGTCGCCGTCGGTTACTACCAAGGGTAATGCGGTTGATCTAAAAATACCAACTTCAGACAGTGAAAAAACACTGGCTAAGATACGTAAAAACGTTGAAGAAAATAGTGATTACGTTGGTGCCAACTTTGCCGACGAAGCCCGCAAAATGAGCGAGGGCGACACACCGGAACGTGCGATTTGGGGCGAGGCAAATTTCGCCGATGCGAAAAAGTTGATTAAAGACGGAATACCCGTCGTCCCCTTGCCTTTTATGCCCAAACGCAAGACGAATTAGTCTCCTTTACTTTTTTTATTTAATCAAGCCCCGTCAAATGCACACAAAGCATGAACATCCATGCCGAGTTTTTCGAGTTTTGCGCGCCCACCCAGTTTAGGCAGATCAATAACAAAGGCGCATCCTACGATATTTCCACCTAGTTTTTCAAGAAGCTTGATCCCCGCCTCTGCCGTTCCCCCCGTGGCCAGCAGATCGTCAACCATCAGTACCTTTGCTCCAGCATCAATCGCATTGTTATGGATCTCCATAACAGCCTCGCCGTATTCCAGCGTGTAGGACTGTTCAATTGTTGCGCTCGGCAATTTACCTTTTTTGCGAATTGGAACAAATCCCTTGCCCAACTGGTGCGCAATCGCCCCCCCCAGAATAAATCCGCGCGCTTCAAGCCCGACCACAACGTCGATGTCTTCACCTGCGTAGGGATGTAACAATTGATCTACCGCAATGCGAAACCCACGTGGGTTGGCAAACAAAGTCGTGACATCACGAAACATTATCCCTTCGTGAGGAAAATCAGGGATGGTGCGAATATAGTCACGAACATTTTTAGTAGAGGTTTTCATAATGGCTCCTTAAGAGATGGATAGTGCACTGAACGTTGAACCCACAATACTGAGGAACCCTGCAATCATAGTTTGGTGAGAGTACTGCTATCTTTGGAAAACATGGAACGAGTTTCTTAATATAAATTGCGAATGTCTGTCATTAGCCACAACGTCTGCTTTAGTTCTTCAAGCATGATCTGCTCCAAATGTTCAATCGGAATATCAGTTGCAAAAATAATCACCACATTGGCCATCTTAAGAGCCACGGCTCCATTAACCTGTACTTGCACATCCCAAATGGGAATACAGTCCATTTCTGTATAATTTAGACAAAAAATGCCATCTCGCTTACAGATTGTTTAAAGGTACAGTACGGTGTACGGCCGCTGTAATTTTGATACACAACGCAAGATCACCCACGACACAGCAACGTTAATTTGGGTGATTTTTATATTAATTGAAGGTACGCTAACATAAAGGCAACTTCCATACTAAAGAGAAAATCAGTCAAGATCGCGTCAGTCCATGCCCCTGACCCAAAATTCTATCGAAGTCATCCCACTTTCGGTTTTGAAATTTGTAAAAGTCATCTAAACCAACCCAACCAGTTATAGTGATAATTTTCTTTATATTAAAACCCTATTTTTCTATCCCAACTTTGTCGAATGCTGCAAACTTGTGAAGTACACAAATGCGCCTCAGCAACACTGTATCAATGCTCGGGGGTGACTTTGTGCTAGGCTTGGGCTAGACGGCGCTTAATCAAATTCAAACCAGTCAGGTGACCCCTTGCACCAATCTATTTTCGCGAACTTTGTAGACCGACTTGAAGAGGCTGATCTAAAGCCATCGGGTAAAAACCTGAGCCCCACCCGCCTGCGGATTGAAATCCTATCAGGCCTAACCGTGGCACTTGCGTTGGTGCCGGAAGCAGTGGCTTTTGCCTTTGTTGCGGGTGTTGATCCGCTGGTCGGTCTGTACGCAGCCTTCATCGTTGGACTCATTACAGCTCTGATCGGTGGACGCCCCGGTATGATCTCAGGTGCAACAGGAGCGCTGGCGGTTGTAATGGTGGCATTGGTTGCTAATAATGGAGTCGAATATCTGTTTGCAACGGTTGTTTTGATGGGGATTATTCAGCTTTTCATTGGCTTTATGCATTGGGGTAAATTTATCCGTCTTGTGCCGCACCCAGTAATGCTGGGCTTTGTAAACGGACTTGCAATCGTTATTTTCTTGGCCCAGATGGGCCAGTTTCAAGTGCCTGGAACCGCTGGTGAAGGCGGCGGGCACGGCATTGCATCCGGTGATTGGCTAACGGGCACACCATTATATCTGATGTTGGCGCTTACTGCACTTACCATGGTAATCATCTGGATTTGGCCCAAAATTACAGCATTGGTTCCAGCACCGCTTGCCGGAATCGGGATTATAGCGATCATTGTAATTGTTTTGAAACTTGACACCCCTGTTGTTGGCGATTTGGCAAGCATCCGTGGTGGCCTTCCACCATTCCATATCCCAACAGTCCCTTTCACACTTGAAACGTTTTATATAATCCTGCCCTACTCACTCATCCTCGCAGCGATTGGCCTGATCGAAAGCTTACTTACTTTGAACTTGGTTGGAGAAATTACCAACAAACGCGGGGGTGCCAGTCAAGAATGTATAGCTCAAGGCGTGGCAAATACTGTAACAGGCTTCTTTGGTGGTATGGGTGGTTGTGCAATGATCGGTCAATCAATGATTAACGTAAAATCTGGTGGCCGTACACGAATTGCGGGTACGGCAGCAGCCCTATTTTTGCTGGCGTTCATCCTGTTTGCGTCTGGTCTGATAGAACGTATTCCACTGGCCGCACTAGTTGGTGTGATGTTTATGGTAGTGATCGGCACATTTGCGTGGAATTCGTTCAAAATCATGACGAAAGTGCCGCGAATGGACGCATTTGTGATAGTCTTGGTAACGGTTGTCACAGTAATGACTGATCTTGCGACCGCAGTTGTGGTAGGTGTTATTGTATCGGCTCTGGCTTATGCTTGGTCCAACGCCAAACGCATATATGCAAATACTGAAATCAACGAAGACGGTGCCAAAATTTATAAAATCAATGGCCCACTGTTTTTTGGGTCTGCTGATGGGTTTGTTGAGCTTTTCCAAATAAACGACGATCCAAAGTCTGTTATTATAGATTTTGCGGACTCCCGTGTGGCAGACCAATCCGCACTGCAAGCCATTGAAAACGTCGCTGCCAAATATGAAGATGTTGAAAAGTCAATACAATTGCGCCACCTGACCCACGACTGTCATCAGTTGTTGTCAAAGGCGGGTCACCTGATCGTGAACAGCGATGATGACCCCGAATATGGAATTGCGGTAGATTACTCAGTCAGAACAGGTATCATTGGAGGCCATTGAGCCTGACCACTATTTCGGTCTGTCTAGAGTGAACACCTCACGCACAACAGAATAATTCTTGTACCCACCACGAGCAAGTGGTTGGAATTTTGTCACGTCAAACATACCGTCAGCCATACAGTTGTCTCGTAAATGAACACCTGTAACTTCGCCAAAAACCACAAAATTTGAAGCCCCTTCGATCTTTACGATTTGGGTCATCCGGCATTCCAGCACAGCAGGCGATCCAGCAACATGAGAACAGTCTATTGAACTGCAAACAGCCTTTCCAATACCTGCGTCAACAAACTCATCGACGTTGCGTGACCACTCACCAGAGGACCTGTTCATAGCCTCGCGCATTGCATACTCTACTAAATTTACCGCAAAAACCCCTGTCTCACGAATATTCGCGACACTGTCCTTGGTATCACCACGGTCCTTTTTCGCAGACGTAGACGCAAACATCACCTGTGGTGGTACGTAAGACACCGCATTGAAAAACGAATACGGTGCGAGATTGTCAGACCCATCGGCCCCACGGGTAGATATCCACCCAATTGGGCGCGGTGTAACAACTGCATTGAACGGATCATGGCGCAATCCGTGGCCATCTTTGGGTTCGTAAAACATCTTGCCATCTCCACATAAAATCTCATTAAAATTAATATCTTGTTTGCATTGAAAGCAAAACACAGGTTCACCTAAGCCAATGGAATTACGTGACGAAACAAAAGACGATTGGTGGAGCGTTGAAACGCTGTACGATCTAACATTTGCGCCTGGCCGTAAGGCGCTATCGTCATATCGTTTGCGCGACGACGTCCCACCTGTTGCAGCGTTTTGTCAGGTCCTTCAATCTGACGATGGAATCATCGGTGGCGCAATCCGGTGTTGGCCAATTCGTATTGAAGAACACTCAGCATTGCTGCTCGGTCCTGTTGCGGTCCACCCTACCCGACAAGGCGAAGGCTTGGGCGGACTAATGATCCGTGATGTGCTTCGACGCGCAGTACCTGCAGGCTGGTCACGCGTGCTGCTGATAGGAGATGCACCCTATTATGCACGTTTTGGGTTCAAGCCCCTCAACGGGGTCGTCATGCCCCCGCCGACCAATCCTAACCGCATCCTCGGGCATGGCTCATGGGCGGGCATCCGTGGCCGTGTACGTAAGCGTTTAGATTGAAATTCCATGGCAAACACCCATTTAACAATAATGCATCTAAACCCTCACACATTAAAAATCTTCAATCCTGACGGTTCTAACACACCATTGAGCAATGGCGCGCGAGCGCAAATTGCCAGCCTCGCAGCGCGACAACATAACGTCTCGGGCATATTGATGCAGATTATCACCTTTTTAGGTGGTCAAGTTGAAGACGGCTTGAAACTGCTACCCTCTAATATCCGCATCCATCTTAATGCAGCTGCAACCCGTGGACTTCGTACAAGTTACAATGTGGCGGGGCGCAGCCAATGCGGCATAGGGCGTTTCATCGCAACCGACCGCGC
>JBLILC010000138.1:0-5785 GCA_047635635.1 Octadecabacter sp.
GGCCTAGCAACATGCGGCTGGACATACCACCGCGGTGTGTCAAGGTAACTTCTATTGGCCAGCTGTTGCCATTGCCAGCGTCGAGCATGGTTTCTATTACATATCGCATTTCTGTTTCGCCGTTTGACGACGTAACTTCGCGGCGATCTACTACCAGAGCGGAACATGGGATTGTCAGATCTTCGCGGTCTGGTACTGGATGAATTGCAAAGCGTACTTTGGGTTTGGATGCAGGCCCAAATGTTTCAATGTCAAAAGCATGTAAGGCAGACGTACGCGCGCCTGTGTCGACTTTGGCCTTGATCGTTGGTAACCCAAGGTCTGGCAGGCCGAACCATTCTTCCCAGCCAAGTTTGATTGTTTTGCTATCATTCATGGCCCGCGTTCCTTTGGAGGTTTATAGAGATTTAGCTATCATGTGTTAGCTGAAATAAAAATCGATGCCGTTAGTCGGATTAAACAATTACAGAAATTTGTGTCTTTGTGCAAAGGCTATTGGGTTTACGCATCATTTCCGATAGCGACAAAATTGGTATTGAATAAAGGCGGACCCCCATGACTGTACCTTTTTCGTTTGATCTGCAGGCCACGGATGGTTTTGCTCGAACTGGTGTAATGCGTACACAACGAGGGGACATTAAGACTCCTGCTTTCATGCCCGTTGGAACAGCGGCTACGGTAAAGGCAATGATGCCGGAAAGTGTGCGGGCTACCGGTGCAGATATCTTGCTTGGCAATACTTATCATTTGATGCTGCGTCCCACGGCGGAAAGGATAGCTCGGCTTGGCGGTTTACATAAGTTTATGAATTGGGACCGTCCAATTCTGACAGATTCGGGTGGCTTTCAAGTAATGAGCCTCGCTGGAATGCGCAAGTTGACCGAAGAAGGCGTTGTCTTTCAGAGCCATTATGATGGCTCTAAACATAACCTGACGCCAGAACGCTCGATGGAAATTCAGGCGCTTTTAGGGTCTGATATTGTTATGTGTTTTGATGAATGTCCCGCGTTGCCTGCGGATCGTGCACGACTGGAAGAATCTATGCAGATGTCGATGCGATGGGCTAAAAGGTCACGCACGGCCTTTGGGGATCGTCCAGGTCATGCGCTTTTTGGCATACAGCAGGGCGGACTTGATGAGGTTTTGCGAAAGCAATCGGCGGATGCACTGCAAGAGATAGGGTTTGAAGGTTACGCAGTGGGTGGATTGGCTGTCGGCGAAGGGCAAGAGGCTATGTTAAATTGTCTTAATTTTGCGACAAATCAATTACCAACACAAAAACCACGCTATTTGATGGGAGTTGGCAAGCCAGATGATATCGTTGGCGCAGTAAAGCGTGGCATTGATATGATGGATTGTGTTTTGCCATCACGCAGTGGGCGAACTGGGCAGATATTTACCCGCACAGGCGTTCTTAATATTAAGAATGCACGTCATGCGGATGATCCAAGACCACTCGATGAGAACTGTAATTGTCCGGCGTGTAGCAATTATTCACGGGCATATTTGCATCATGTGTTTCGCAGTCAAGAAATGATCTCGGGCATGCTGCTGACTTGGCATAATTTGCGTTATTTCCAAGATATTATGGCGGGAATGCGCGAAGCAATATCCACCCAAACATTTAATGTGTGGGAGGCTGATTTCCATTCTGAGCGAGCGCAAGGTGATATTGATCCGCTCTAAATTTTACACAGATTAAATTGTTATTTATGGTATCAACTCAGCAGCCCTAATGTCTGTGCGGTTTAGCCAACGAAGCTGAGTTGTTTGATAATGTATAAAATGAAAAGGCATTGGTCTGCTTGAAGCGGTTGAGGGAAAGATGAACGTGTATGCAGTTTTGTCGACCCAATTTTGGTTATGATAAATTTTCAAATTTGAATATTATATCGAATGTCAATAAAAACAAAACATTGCGTGTGAAGATGATGGATATTTTTGTTTTAAAGTGGTGGTGATCATTGAAGCCTAACAGGCTGGTAATTTTCGCCTTATCATGTTTGTACTCGTACTGATGTCAACAAAGGATACAATAAATTATTCAAACTGTTTTTAATGTGCGAATGTCCTATCCTTTAAATTTAACCCTTGTTTTAACAGATTGTTAGCTTGCAGGTGGTTGTGTCGACAGGCACCATAAAGTGATTGAGACGGTTATTGGTTGAAAGCGGGCGCAAGACCCCCACATTACTAATCGAGAACGGAAGCGATGCTGTTGCCTTTTAAAGGGACTTGTCGTTTTGCTAACAAAGGAAAAAGAGCATGTCAGATACTATTCGTGACCCCCTAAGTGCGTCCTACCCAGTTTTGCCGTTACGCGACATTGTGGTCTTTCCACATATGATTGTGCCGCTTTTCGTGGGACGTGAAAAATCTGTTTCTGCCCTTGAAGAGGTCATGAACGACGACAAGCAAATTCTCTTGTCTAGTCAGATCGACCCAGGTGTGGACGATCCCGACCAAGAAGGCATATATAGCTCTGGGGTGCTGGCAAATGTGTTACAGTTGCTTAAATTGCCAGATGGCACAGTTAAGGTACTAGTTGAGGGTATCGCACGGGTTCGCATAACTGGTTTTATCGAAAACGAAAAACATTTTGAAGCTTCGGCGGAATATTTAGTTGAAATGCCTGGCGATATGACCACGATTGAGGCGTTGACACGCACAGTGGCCAAAGAATTTGAACGCTATTCCAAGATTAAAAAGAACATTCCTGAAGAAGCTTTGGGTGCAGTGTCTGAGGCGTCTGAGCCTGCTAAATTAGCCGATTTGGTTGCTGGACACCTTGGAATTGAAGTCAGCCAGCGACAAGAGTTACTTGAAACCCTGAGCGTTTCTGAGCGGTTAGAGAAAGTTTATGGGCTGATGCAGGGCGAAATGTCTGTTTTGCAGGTCGAAAAAAAGATCAAAACCCGTGTTAAGACACAAATGGAACGTACTCAGCGTGAATATTATCTCAACGAGCAGATGAAAGCGATTCAGCGCGAGTTAGGGGACGGCGAAGAGGGCGAAGGCGAAGTTGCCGAGTTAGAGGCTAAAATTGCTGATACCAAGCTATCTAAAGAGGCTAAAGAAAAAGTTGCTGCAGAACTCAAGAAGCTCAAAAACATGTCGCCCATGTCTGCGGAAGCCACAGTTGTGCGTAATTACCTAGATTGGGTTCTTTCGATCCCTTGGGGTAAAAAATCTCGAGTTAAAAAAGATCTTTCAGCTGCTGAAGCGGTTTTGGATGGTGATCACTATGGGCTTGGGAAGGTCAAAGAACGTATTGTTGAATATCTGGCTGTTCAGCAACGCAGTAAAAAGCTAAAGGGACCAATAATGTGTCTTGTCGGACCACCTGGTGTTGGCAAAACGTCGCTTGGGAAATCTGTGGCCAAAGCAACTGGACGCGAATTTATTCGCATTTCTCTTGGTGGTGTTCGAGATGAGTCTGAAATTCGAGGTCATCGCCGTACGTACATTGGGTCTATGCCTGGTAAAATCATTCAGGCGCTAAAAAAAGCAAAAACAACAAATCCGCTGATCTTGCTTGATGAAATTGACAAGATGGGTAGTGACATGCGCGGTGATCCTGCGTCAGCAATGCTTGAAGTGTTGGATCCGGAACAGAACAGCACTTTCGTAGACCATTATCTGGAAGTTGAATATGACCTTTCTAATGTAATGTTCTTGACGACATCTAACAGTTATAACATGCCTGGCCCTCTTTTGGACCGGATGGAAATTATTCCGCTATCTGGCTACACTGAAGACGAAAAGCGTGAAATTGCAAAGCAACATTTACTTGAAAAAGTGATGAAAAATCATGGTTTGAAGGCAAAAGAATTTAAGCTTGAAGACTCAGCTTTGACGTCGATTATCCGCTATTATACCCGCGAAGCTGGTGTGCGTAGCCTTGAGCGTGAGATCGCTAAGATTGCACGCAAAGCAGTTACCAAAATTGTTAAGAAAGAAGTCGAAAGCGTTGTAGTGAACGAAAACAACATTGACGACTACCTTGGTGTTAAAAAGCATAGTTTTGGATTGGCCGAAGATCAAGATCAGGTAGGAGTTGTTACAGGTCTTGCTTATACATCGGTTGGAGGCGAATTATTGAATATCGAAGCGCTTCGTCTTCCCGGTAAAGGTCGTATGAAGACGACTGGTAAGCTTGGTGATGTGATGAAGGAAAGCATTGATGCGGCAGCGTCCTATGTTCGCTCGATTTCGCCACAGATCGGGGTGAAACCTCCTGAGTTTGATAAACTGGACATCCACGTTCATGTACCAGACGGTGCGACGCCAAAAGATGGCCCAAGTGCAGGTCTTGCGATGGTGACGTCAATTGTATCGGTGTTAACAAAAATTCCAGTGCGTAAAGATATTGCGATGACGGGTGAAGTATCATTGCGTGGCAATGCGATGCCAATTGGTGGTCTTAAAGAAAAATTGCTAGCGGCACTGCGGGGCGGAATTACCACTGTTTTGATACCTTCCGAGAACGTAAAAGATTTGGCTGATATTCCTGACAACGTTAAAGATGGGCTTGAGATCATTCCTGTGACCCATGTGTCAGAAGTACTTAAGCATGCGCTAACCCGTACTCCCAATCCGGTTGAGTGGGATCAGGAAGCAGAAGATGCTGCCGCCGCTGATGCAGCATTGCGTGCGCGTGATGCGGGGACTCAGCCTGTCGCTCACTAGGATTAATGTAGAGACTATTGAGTATTGCGCCGTGGTAAACCACGGCGCAATTTAAAATAATTTAGCTGCTACTATACATTTAGATCTTCAGGTTAATTGTGTTAAATTGCAAATTTCACCCGGCCGGTTCTCTGGCGCTAGCATTTTATCTTTAAGATTAGCTTCGATTTTGCCAACTATTGCAGAATTAGTATGATTATTATAATTTTATGAACAGTTGAAATAGTCTATCGACTGTATCATGATTATTACATTCTACACAAAAGCTAACATTAGTGTAGTTCTTTGATAAAAGCTTAAATGCTAGTCATGAAAAGTGCCAGGTAAATAATATTGAAAATTTAGATTTTTCAGGCATTATTTTGTCGCCCGAAACGCTGAAGATTTCATCATGAGCCACAATATTTAATATCAGTTTAAAAATATTGCTCGTAGAAATCCTTTGAAATCTCTATAACTTTTTTAGGTTATTTCATTCTTATGTTTATTTAATAGTATTCAAAGATAGCTTCCAGATTATTTGATTACGGCAACAAAAGTTAAAAAAACTGTAATCAACATATCTTAGCCAAGATTAATATTGGATCAACAATCTATATTACTGTGTTACAAATATCGATGAGCACAGCTTTTCGTATAGCACATTTTGTGCTTACTTCTTTAGGGAAGGCAAGCATAGATACATCAGTGGTGGTAATGTCAAAGTCTGTCTTCTTTCGAACATGTCAGGTAGCAGTCAGCATTTAGCTAATCTTAATGCGTGTATTGATTTAAAGTTTGATTGCTAAGACAGAGTTGAAATAATTAAGAAGTTTAATCTGTTGAGAAAGTAATACTGATGATTTAAGGGCACGAGCTGAATAGTGGTGAAGATTTGACTTTACCGCCATTAGGAGATGTAAAGCCGAACAAAATTAAAATGATGTCAAAATAAATAATTGCGAAACTTAAGTTGTGCTATTTCTAGTTTATAGAAAAAACAATTTCGCAGGCACTGATGTAATTGCGGCGATCTAAAAAAATTAATTTAGCTAAGGCTTTGAAGACGGGCGTTGTTAGTAACTGTAACGCCCGTTCCAATTTTTAAATTTTAAAT
>JBLILC010000139.1:0-5619 GCA_047635635.1 Octadecabacter sp.
CGCAATATTTTTGCTTCAGGATCTTATCACGATGGGCGGCATTGAACTTGTGCGGCAATTACAGAATCCTGAATGAAACAGAAATTTTCCGTATCAGATGTAAGCCGATCCATGCAACAACGCCATCTAGAGCCACCTTCAGAAACCATGCGCAAAACGTTTTCAATGCTGCTTCAGATACCATGCCAAGAGCAAAGCAAACCATTGATTGAGGACTTCGAGGTCTGGCTCAAAACCCAGAGATCCGGTATCTCTGCAAAATCACGCCTTGGCGAGTAGCTCAGTTACATTGCAAATACATGGACGACCTGAAGCTGTTTCTTGATGACCGTTCCGTCGAGATGGACAACTACGTTGTCGGGCGCGCTAATCGCCCCATCGCCCTCAATCGCAAAAATGCGCTCTTAGTGAGCCACGACGAAGGCGGCAGAATCTGGGCCCGCATCGCAATGCTCATTCAAACCTGTAAGTTCAACGGCGTCGAGCCCTACGCCTATCCCAAAGCCACCTTGGGGGCCATTGCCGTAGGCCATCCAGCCGCGAGCATCGGTTAACTCGTGCCGTGGCACTTTGAAAAGTGAGCCTAATATCGCTTACCTTTGTGACGTTGAATTCTCACCGTGATTGTCGCACTACAGCCCGCACCCCTCTTTAGGTAGTTGCGCGCATAGATATATGCAAAAAACTGTGGTTTATCTTGGATTCATTAGAGTAGCTACTTAACAAAATCAAAATACATAATGCTAAAAAAACACTCACATCGGTAGCTGTTTGAGTAGGTTTCATCGCGGAGTGCATTATAAAACAAATAGGTGCCTGTTGGTGAAAAAGATACTTTTTGGTTTTATAGCCATAATTTTTGTTCTGGGTGCTGCTGCAATTTTTATTACACGCAACACACCAGCGTCGCATTCAAACTTAAAAATTAGTGATTTGCCGCCCCTAATACCTACGCGAGCATTTTATGCCGACCCTCGTTCAAAATCTGCTTATGTGGCTTCTAGTGATGGAAAATACATTTCGTTCGAAAAAGCCAGCCTAACAGGTCGAAGTGTTGTTGTGAAAAGCTTTGAAACAAACAAGGAGTTCGCCGAATTCCCAGTAGGGCTGGGTCATATTCGGTGGCACCCAACAAAACCGTTGTTGCGTTTTGTTTTTGAGGGAAACGATTGGGAAGCAGATCCGTTTGCCCCAGAACGTGAGAATTGGACACGTATCAGCCCGGTGAAATTATCGGGGGGCTGGATTAAAGTTCAAAGGGCCGTTGACAATCAGCAGAGGCTTTTGACTTGGGGTAAATCGGATTCTCGTAAAAATGGGCATATGTGGCTTGTTTCGCAAGATGGATTGACTGCTGAAAAGATCGCTGAGGGCAACAATACCACCCTCTATTGGGTGTTCAAGGACCACACACCACATCTACGGATAGACAGCCTTGATCCCGCGACGACACGGGTCTTTCGTAAGGTTGGCGAGGATTGGGTCAAATTGATCGACATCGATTTGGCAGACAATTTCTATCCGTTGTTTGTAAAATCGGACGGAACTTTGCTTGCACGTTCGGCTCGTGGAAGAGACAAGGTCGCTTTGGTAAGCTTTAATATGGAAACCGCTGAGGAGACTTTACTGATCGAAAACCCAGATGCTGACATAGGATATACAACGTTTCTAACGATGTCAGGTGAACCGGATTTTGTTCGATTGGGCACTAACACATTAGAGCGTGAAGCGCTAACGGAACGAGGCCAAATATTTTTAGATATCCTAGACGAGTTTCCACAACCAATTAGTTTGGGGGCCACATCCCCGACGGCTTCAGGCCGCTACGTAACCCAAGCGCTGTCCAGCCAAAGCAAGTCCTACATTTACCTTCTGATTGATCTTCAAGAAAAATCCTATGTCACTTTAGGCGAATATCATTTCCGCCGCTTCAAAGAACATCTTGTTCAAGAACAACCGGTGACGTTTCAGGCACGAGACGGACTGGATATTCCAGGTGTCCTCACGCTGCCCAAAGGCACCACTGGACCAATTCCATTTGTTGTTTACATTCACGGTGGACCCGCTGGAAACACCGAGTTGGGATACGGACATGGGACACAATTTCTTGTAAACCGTGGTTATGGGGTGCTGTCAGTCAATTTCCGTGGCTCTGTAGGTTTCGGCAAAGAATTCCAAGCCAAAGGGTTCAAAGAATTTGGCCGCGCGATGCAAGATGACATTGCGGATGCCGCCAAATGGTTGGTGGCCGAAGGTATGGCGGACAAGGACGCGCTGGTCGCAATGGGGACCAGTTATGGCGGCTATTCTGCGGCATTGGCCATGACGCGTGATCCAGATCTATTTGATGCAGCAATTGTGGAATTCCCAATGCTGGATGTCGAATACCAATCCAAATACCACCCCGGCTTTTGGGACAGCGGACTTAATGGGTGGTGGCGCTATTTCGGCAAGCCTGATGTACCAGCCGACCTTGAAATCATGCAGGAATTTTCACCTTCAAACTTAGTGGAAAAATTGCATGGGCCAATTTTACTTATTGGCGGTATGCGTGACCAAATCACGGGCGTACAACAGGCCAAGGACTTTGAGGCCGCAGCAGTTTCTGCGGGTAAGGATATCGAAGCGCATTATTTCCCAGATGCAGGCCACGGTGTGAACAATTGGCGTGATAGGTTGCGTCGCGCGCGTTTGCTCGAAGATTTCTTGGCCAAGCAATTGGGCGGTCGATCCGGTGGCTTTGAGTTTGTTGAACGCGCACCTGCGTTTATCAATTGATTAATGATACATCAGGGCTCAGAAGAAACGAAGCAAGTGCCTTTCTCGTGGTTTGGGAAGACTTTGTGGAAATTTACACCGCTTTATGTGGAGCTGGTCTTTCTTGCCATTTGTTCACGGCTTTTAGGCCTGGTCGAACCATTTATTCTTCAAGTCATTATTGACCGGATTCTGCCATTTGAACGGGAAGCCACTTTGATTGTGGTCATGGCAATTTTTGCGGCTGTGACGGTCTTTCATGGGTATCGTCAACTTGACGATACCTTTGTTTTTGGGTGACGGGCAGATTGATTGGAATTGATGGACCCGTCTGGCAACATGCGGGGCAGGTAATGGGATATCGCAGAGCCGCCGTAGTTGTTCTTTATATTCTGGAAAATCTAGACACGATCTACAATCCTGGTGGGTATTTACGTCATTTGACCAAAACCTCGCGAGTCGAGGGCTTGGATGTTGCGCCCTTGTTGGCTGCACTCGGAACGAGGGGAGATATTGTCAGCTGACAATCCCATAATTTGAATGATTTCAGCTAGTTAATAAAATCTCTGGAGAATGCTCCGGCGGGGCGTCTTGCTGACAACGTCAAAGTCCGGCAGCCTTCGTCAGGTTGACGCGGAACCGATTTCGACGCCGTTGATACCGGCGCGTCATCTCTGCCGATTCATAACTAAGTTGCTTCTGGATGTAGGGTTCGTCAACGTCAGCGCTCGAAGCCAAGCCAGCCCGCAAACTATGCCCAGAGAACAACGCAAAGCGATCTTTCTCGGACAACTCGCTGCGTATACCAGCGACCAATACAGTTTGCTTTATGAGGCGAGCAACGTGTTTATCGGACAGGCGTGCATCAAGAGGGCAGGTTTGATCGCTAGACCCGCGGCCAATCTCGACCTTGCGCCAACCAGTTTTGCTACGCAGGAACACCACCGCGCCATCGTCTTCTATCTGCACCCAGCGGCCGCTGTCGGGGGTATCGTCCTTGCCGTGGTCAAGGCTGATAAACTCGGACCGGCGCAGGCCACCCGCGTAGCTGACCAGAAGAATTGCGCGATCCCGCTAGCCACGTAGGTCGAAGGGCAGGGTGCGATCATCGCGCAAGTCTTTTGCCAGTACCGCTTCTATGACGATCACGGCTTTTGGATAATGCGCACCTTTGAAATCAATGGTCATGAAGGGTTCCTCGCCTGCAGCTCACTGCAAAAGCTATCCCATGATCGGGACAGTATGCAAACCGCCCATAAAACTTTGCGACAGAACCAGCTTAACGGCGTTGAGCCATACGTCTATCTCAAGGCTACGTTGGAGGCCATCGCGACCGGGCATCTAAGCGCCCGCAGCGACGAACTCATGCCGTAGAACTTTGACAAGCAGACCTGACACTGCTTACGGTTGTGACGCTGGATTCTCACCGTGATTGTCGTGCTACAGCCCGCACCCCTCTCTAGGTAGTTGCGCGCATAGATATATGTAAAAAACTGTGGTTTATTTTAGTTTGAATTGTGTTCCCATTCAACAAACTCGAAATAAATAATGCAAAAACAACACTCACATCGGTAACGCTATGCCAACAGTGTCGAAAGTACACCTTGTTTGCAGCACTCGGAAATATTGAAATTTGTGCTGGTTGGGTTCTGTCGACATGCTTATCGCAAAGATTTTAGGTAATCTTGAATAGGAAATAAAGATATGGCTGCCAATAAAGATTTGTCTCGATTTGTTCGTAAAGCACTGAGTGCAGGGCGTAATCGCGGCGAAATTAATATTGCCTTGAACGAAGCTGGATGGTCGAAGGCTGAGGCCAGTGAAGCACTGGATGCATGGTCTAAAACCAGTTTTATGCCACCTATTCCGCGACCCCAAACGATGGTTACAGCGCAGGATTTCTTTAATCAACGCATTAACATTCGGGGTCCTCATTTTTGCAGCTAGTTATTTGGTTATACTATGCCACCAGTTGATTGATGTGGCGTTCGAGGGTTCTGAGAAGGCCCCGGATTGATTAGCTTTTGTCATATGGTTACGTACGATTGAGAAAGCCGTCCGTCAACTTGACGATACCAGTTTAAGATTGATAGCGGGTGATTACCACCGCCATCAAAGCTTGTTTGAATTTATCCAGCGCGACATCAGTTCGCGATCACGGTAGCATTCGTCGGGGACACTCCGGCGTTTGATGCGCGCGATGCGTTCAGCAAATGCCGCCTGTTTAGAAGTGGGTCTATTGTCGGAAACAGCAGGTGACTTCACCTGTTCATCGATCCACTGGCTTAGGCTGCGGCGATCTTGTCGAGCTTCCAAAGGTAAAACAACATGATTTTTCATCGCTAGGTTGCGGGCAAATATCATTTGTTTTTGGGTGACGGGCAGGGTGGTTGGTGTGGTGTCGTCTTGGGCATAAGACATGGCAGTGTCCTTCTCTTTTATCTACCCAATATGTACCATTTCGGGTGTGTTTGATCAAGCATATTGTGTCTGATGTTATTGAGCATACTATATGTGGTGTATGACCTTCAGTTCTGCCTAAAGTTAAAGAGTTCTTTTTGTCTTTTTGATCCCGATTGGGGATTGGAAAAACAGAATTGGAATTCAACATGAAACACATCTTCAAAACACAAGATATCAGCCTAAAATCACTCAGCCTACACCCAGACAATGTTCGGGCTGGGTCTGGTGCAGGATATAGCGACGAACAGATCGCACCACTGGCAGCAAATATAGGCGCGTGTGGCTTGTTACAGCCAATGTTGGTTGCGCCACTGCCAAAAGGATCTGACACACAATGGGGTGTGCTGGCAGGTGGTCGCCGTTTGGCAGCACTCAAGATGCTTGCAGGCGATGCTGCTG
>JBLILC010000140.1:0-5585 GCA_047635635.1 Octadecabacter sp.
GATCCAATGGCAAACCGTAGGTCTTTGAAACGTCTGTGATGCGCTGGGCGAGATCGCGCATAGGCGGTGGATTCTCCATCCCAAGGGCAACGTTTTCTGCAACATCTAATGCCTCAAACAATGAAAAGTGCTGAAAAACCATGGCGATACCAGATGTACGCGCTGCACGTGGTTCAGCAGGGGTGAATGGAACGCCATCTAACGTCATTGTTCCACTGTCGGGCTTAACCAATCCATAAATTGTTTTAACTAGGGTGGACTTACCCGCGCCGTTTTCACCCAACAAGGCATGCACTTCGCCTTTTTTAATATTAAACGACACGTCCGAATTGGCTATAACTCCAGGATAGGCCTTGGTCAGTCCCTCAAGCTTCATAAGCGGTTCGGTCATCCAGCGTGTTCCCCTGCTTTTAGACTGTTGTGATATCATCTGACTTGGAGATTAGCGTAGTCGCGACGCTTATCGCAATGGCCTGTGGGTGCTTTCCAAGGAAAGGATCACCAATCGGGCACGCAATACGGCTAACATGTTCGGTGCGGTGTCCCATCGAGACTAGCCTTGAGCGAAATCGCGCCCACTTGGTCGCTGATCCTATCAATCCGACACTGCCAAATTTGTGCCGCAGCAGGGAATCACAAAGTGCCAGATCAATTTCGTGTGAATAGGTCAGGATCAGGTGGTCTGCATGTTGCGGTGCGTGCGCCACTGCTCGTACTGGATCGCTTGCCACAAGTGGTGAAACACTGGCGGGCAAGCTATCTGGCATCCTGTCTACTGAAGTATCAATCAATGTAATATGACGGTCATTAAACGGCGCCAAAACAGCTGCAATGGCACGCCCCACGTGGCCGGCGCCCCAAATCCATAGCGGCGGCTCAGATAATTCACTTTCAGATGCACCATGACTGAAGTTCAGTGTAACAGCACCTCCACAACATTGCCCAAGATCTGGACCCAAAGGAAACGTCCGCTTTATCTTTCCTTCACCAGTAGCTAACAATTGCTGCGCAATTCGTGTGGCCTCAAATTCTAATGCGCCACCGCCAATCGTCCCGTCCTGATGATCCGCCCACACCCGCATCTTCGCACCCGCATCGCGTGGGGCAGACCCTTTAGTGGCCACTACTGATACGGTCACGAAACCGCTCATCCGCGCGATCGCTTTACGGCTTGCAACACTTCTTGCGCCGTCGCGGGGGCTTGCAAATTAGGATACATTGGTCCGCAGGCAGCGCAGGCGTCCGCCAAGGCTAGATGTGCCGAAATGCCCAACATAAACGGTGGCTCGCCAACTGCCTTAGACTGATAAATTGTCTCAGCACGGTTTTCGCCGTCCCAAAGCATAACGTTAAAAACCTCTGGACGGTCTGAACATGAAGGAATTTTGTAGGTAGACGGCGCATGGGTCTGAAGGCGGCCTGCGTGATCCCAAACCAGTTCTTCGGTTGTTAGCCAGCCTGCACCTTGCACGTAGCCGCCTTCAATTTGGCCGATGTCCAACGCAGGGTTCAATGACGCACCCGCGTCGTGCAAGACATCAACCCGCAATAGTCGATTTTCGCCCGTAAGTGTGTCGATCACGACTTCTGAAACCGCCGCGCCATAGGCGAAATAAAAGAATGGTCGGCCTTTGCCCGCTATACGGTCCCAAGCAACGTCGGGGGTTTTATAAAACCCTGTTGCGCTTAGGCTGACGCGATTTTCGTAGGCGACCTTGGCGGCATTGGCAAAGGACATTTCTCGGTCTGCAACCAAGACCTGCCCATCGCGAAATGTCACTTCGTCCGTCTTAACTTGGTGCAATTCCGCAAGGCAGGCTGCAATCCTGTCTCGAATAATATCGCAGGCGTTCTGCACCGCCATGCCGTTTAAATCTGTCCCACTTGAGGCTGCGGTGGCAGATGTGTTAGGTATTTTGCCTGTATCTGTAGCAGTAATTTTAACCGCTGCTATATCGACGCCAAACCTTGAAGCCGCCACCTGCGCTACCTTCTGGAATAATCCTTGTCCCATTTCGGTGCCACCGTGGTTTAGTTGAATCGACCCGTCTTGATATACATGCACCAAAGCACCGGCTTGATTGAGGTGGGTCAGAGTAAATGAAATCCCAAATTTCACTGGGCTGAACGCGATCCCTTTCTTGAGGATTGCATGCGTGTTGTTCCATACCGCAACCGCCCGACGACGCGCATCATAGTCAGCATCGCCCAACACTTTGTCGGTCATTTCGTGTAGGATGAAATCAGTGACTTCCATATCATACGGGGTCGTATTGTCGGCCTTTGATATTACTGGCGAATGTGCGGTGCCAAAATCAGATGATGACTTGACCGTTCCGCGACACGCGAGTGCTCCAGTTTTAATCTGTACGGCAGGCTTTAACTGGGCAGTTAGGCCCCCCCCCTGTTTCACGTTTGAGGGCCCACTCAAAGCAAGCGCAGCTTCATAATAATTGATGCGCCGTATATCAACAGGGTCTTTGCCCAATACATGCGCGACGTGATCCATCACGCGCTCAATGCCAAACATGCCTTGCGGTCCGCCAAAGCCACGAAAGGCAGTTGCACTTTGCATATTTGTTTTGAGGCGGTGTGACGTGATCCTTGCGGTGGGCAGCAAATAGGCGTTGTCGGCGTGTAGCATGGCGCGGTCCGCGACGGGCAGCGATAGATCCTGTGCCCAGCCACAACGGGTATAATGTGTGAAATCCACGCCTGTCAGGCGTCCATCATCTCCAAAACCTACATCATACTCGATGCGGAAATCATGGCGTTTTCCAGTAATCGTCATGTCATCGTCGCGGTCATAGCGCATTTTGCACGGTTTGCCTGTCAGTCTGGCGGCTACTGCACAACTTACAGCAAGTGCATTGCCTTGGCTTTCTTTGCCGCCAAAGCCACCACCCATGCGACGGATTTCGACTCTTACCGCATGCATTGGTACGCCAAGGCCTTCAGCTACTTTATGTTGAATTTCCGTGGGATGCTGGGTTGATGAATGTACCACCATGTCGCCACCTTCTTGCGGCAATGCGAGGGCGGCTTGCCCTTCAAGGTAAAAATGCTCCTGACCACCCATTTCAAGACAACCATTCAGACGATTAGGGGCCGAAGAAAGTGCTTGGTCTACGTCGCCTTTGGTGTAAATACGCGGGCAGTCTTCGAACCGTGCATCAGCTGCAAGTGCGTCTTTGATGCTTAGTATTGGAGATTCTTTTGTGTAGTTGATATTGCCTTGCCGTGCTGCAAATCGGGCTTGTAAATGCGTGCGCGCCACAACTAGAAAAATTGGCTGACCGAGATAGTGTACCGAACCGTTCGAAAGCATCGGCTCATCATGGATCGACGGTGATACGTCGTTTGCAAAGGGCAGATTATCCGCTGTTAAAACTGCCACCACACCAGGGGCATTTTTAACGGGATCTAAGTCCATTGATTGGATGGTACCACGCGCAACGGCGCTGGTCCCAAAGGCCAGATGCAAGGTGCCTTTGGGCATTGGGACATCGTCGACATAACGTGCTGTGCCCATGACGTGCAGCTTTGCAGCGTCATGCGGGAGGGGCTTGGAAACACTCATGCATGGACCTCTAAAATATTGGTATTAATACCATTCAGGTCGTCAAAATAGCGCCGTAATTGTCCTTGGGCGGCTTCCATTCTGTACGCGGCTGAGGCCCGCACATCAGACAAGGGCTGGAAATCATCTAAAAGGGCGATGGCAGCAGCTTCGATGGTAACGCGCGACCAAGGTTGCCCGACTAGTGCGACCTCTGTCAATTTTGCGTGTTTTGGGGTGCCTGACATTCCGCCGAACGCGATACACGCTGAGATAATTGTATCGTTCTCTATGGTAATATTAAAGCAGCCGCACACTGCTGAAATGTCCTGGTCAAAACGTTTGGAGAGTTTGTAGCAGCGCAACGTTGGAGCGGATTTAGGGATCGTTACAGCTTCAACAAACTCTCCCGCCTTGCGGTCCTGTTTGCCGTAATCAATAAAGAAGTCCTCAATCGGCATATCGCGCCGTGTGTCGCCGTGGCGAAGATGAAGCGTTGCACCCAAGGCAATAAGCGCAGGTGGATTATCGCCAATGGGTGACCCGTTGGCGATGTTACCTCCGATGGTTGCCGCATTTCGTACTTGTTCGGACCCATAACGACGTATCATGTTGGCGTAGGATGGATGCAGTGTTCGCACAGTAGCCAATACATCCGTCATCGTCACAGCTGCACCGATGCGCAATGCATTTCCCTGATCGTCGATTTGTTGCAGGTCGGTACAACGATTCAAAAACGCTATCTCACCCATTTTACCGGTCTGGTCGCAGAAATCTTTTGTGACCCAAAGCCCTACATCTGTTGCACCTGCTATCAGCGTCCCGTCGGGGTTGGCCATGTACCAAGCTGCGAGTTCGTCACTGGTTTCTGGCGCAAGGATATCCGTTTTTTTACTAATATAAATGGGGGAAGGATCGCGCATATGATCAGGAATTTCTATGCTTACAGCGGACTGAGCCGCGCGGACAATTGGCGCATATCCGGTGCAGCGACACAAATTTCCAGCTAGCACCTCGTCATGGTCGGTGCGCCCGTTTAGATGGCCTGCCGCCATGGAAACGACGAACCCTGGCGTGCAAAATCCGCATTGGCTGCCGTGGTTGTCGATCATTGACTGTTGTACTGGGTGCAACGTGCCATCAGGTGCCGCTAGGCCTTCGACAGTGCGTACAGCTTTGCCGTGAAGTTGCGGCATAAAAAGTATGCAAGCATTAAGCGTCCGCGCACCTTTGCCATCGGTGATCATTACCGAACAAGCACCACAGTCGCCTTCGTTGCAGCCTTCTTTGGTTCCGGTAAGGCTTTGCGTTTCTCGCAGCCAATCCAGCAGAGTTTGTGTGGGGTGGGTGTCCACTTCCACGGCCTCTCCGTTTAGAAGAAACGTGATATTCATTTATTTGCTCTGCCGCGGTACCAAGGTATAGTTCATGCGCCAAGTCGATGCGACGTAGACCAATGCGCTGTTTTAGATCAAAGCGAATGATGGGCCATTTGGCAAGCCCCTCTAAGTATTGCGGTTGGCCGAGGTCGGTTGGTGTTGCGTAGCCTTAAAAAAGCCCATTATTTAGTTTGCTTCTATTGAAGTTAGCGTTGTGTGCATTGCCTTGATTGTATAGCGGTAGCTTCCCTCCTCAGCTGTCATGGTTAAATTTGCAATTAGGTCAAAATCGTTTGCTGTTTCGTGCGGTGGGTTAGGCGCAAAACCTGGCCCCGTTCTGTGGTTCATACAAGTCGCGGGCCTTTATTGGCAACAAGAACGCAGGGCGTAGGGGCCATCATTGGATCGTGTCTCGGAATCCGAATTATTAAGTTTAATGATCTGGTATGCTTTGGATCAATCTGAAAGGTTACGACCTGAAAAAATACGGTTAAGACCATTTCCCAACAAATTTGGAGCGGCTGAGTAACTGCTAGAGATGATTTGAGCTAGTGTTTATGTGGCGGACTTAAAATGAAACTAGTATCAATTAACATTAGTTTTTTCTTTATTCTCTATTTTTCAGCCAGTGTATTAAGCCGATCAAC
>JBLILC010000141.1:0-5560 GCA_047635635.1 Octadecabacter sp.
TTTGCAATTGATTTGATCTTCCCCATGGCCGAAACCCTCAAGGAACTCGGGTCCGAAGCTGCATGGTTGGTTCATGGGTCAGACGGCACAGATGAAATCACAATATGTGGCACAACGTCTGTAGCCGTTCTGTCACATGGTAAAATCTCTGCGCGAGAAGTCCATCCCGAAGAAGCCGGTCTACCCATTCATCCGTTTCATACAATCTTAGGTGGCTGCCCCGCTGACAACGCCAAGGCCTTCCACGCCTTACTGGATGGTAAACAATCCGCTTACCGCGATGCTGTTTTACTCAATGCCTCTGCTGCTTTTCTGGTGGCAGATAAAGTCGAAGACCTTAAAGCTGGCGTGGAAATGGCCAAAGTCAGTATTGACAGCGGTGCTGCCAAAAAAGCCGTGCAAACCTTGGCCAAAATCACCCAAGGCTAAGGATTAAGCACCATTAACTCACTTATTTTTTCTGAAAATATCTCATAGAGCAAACTGGTGCCCGTGTACCATCCTAAATTTCCTGAGAGGCTCCTAATGTCGATATCTAGTACAAAATTTGTTAAAACTTTATTACCACTGACTGCACTCGCAATTGCACCTGCCAGCTGGCAACGTTAACACTACATCATGGATATCTTAGACAAAATCAAAGCATACAAACTCGATCATATCGCAGCTTGTAAACAGGCGCACCCACTGACCGATCTCGAAATCGCGGCCAGTGCCGCCTCCCCGACACGCGGCTTTGCAGAACGCCTGATCGAAGCCAGTCTCAATGGGTTTGGTCTGATCGCTGAGATCAAAAAGGCCAGCCCCTCAAAGGGCTTAATCCGCGCCAATTTTAACCCTGTAGACTTAGCGGCAGCCTACGAACTCGGTGGCGCCACCTGTCTGAGCGTTCTTACCGACGGCCCGTCATTTCAAGGAGCAGACGAATTTCTGACCTCAGCACGCAATGTTGTTGACCTACCCACTCTTCGTAAAGATTTCATGTACGATACCTACCAAGTTATAGAAGCCCGCGCCCTTGGAGCCGACGCCATTTTAATTATCCTCGCCAGCGTCAGCGATACACAGGCTGCTGAGCTTGAAGCCGCTGCGCTGGAATGGGGCATGGATGTCCTGCTAGAAGTCCACGACCAAAATGAATTGGAACGCGCAAGCCTCTTAAAATCTCCTCTAATGGGCATCAATAATCGTAATCTCAACACTTTCGAAACCACGTTGGATACTACACGCAACCTTTCGCGCTTAGTCCCAGACGACCGCACGATCGTGTGCGAAAGCGGGCTTAACACTGCGGCCGATCTTGCGGATATGGCACAATACGGTGCACGCAGTTTTCTCATCGGTGAAAGCCTGATGCGCCAAGCTGACGTAGCGACTGCTACCCTCAATTTGTTGGCCAGCCCTGACAACATGAGGGGCAAATAATTGAACAAAAAAACGTCTGGTAAATTAAGCCATTTTGATGATCATGGGCAAGCGCACATGGTCGATATATCCGCAAAAGATATTACTTCACGCATTGCTACTGCAGCTGCTTGGATCAAA
Source organism: Octadecabacter sp. (assembly GCA_047635635.1). Classification (GTDB taxonomy): domain Bacteria; phylum Pseudomonadota; class Alphaproteobacteria; order Rhodobacterales; family Rhodobacteraceae; genus Octadecabacter. The sequence goes on from JBLILC010000141.1 coordinate 1,546, forward strand.
ATGTCCCCCAAAACACTAGCCCATATCACTAGTGGCACCGCCAAAAAGGGTGACGTACTTGGCATTGCTCGCATTGCGGGTATACAAGCTGCCAAAAAAACCTCAGACTTAATCCCGTTATGCCATTCACTGGCAATCACAAAGGTCGCAGTTAATCTGGCCCCAGACGCCACACTTCCGGGTGTGCGCATTGAAGCGACTGTTAAAACTAGCGGACAGACTGGTGTCGAAATGGAAGCCTTAACCGCTGCCTCAATCGCTGCGCTTACAGTATACGATATGCTGAAGGCTGTGCAAAAAAATATGGAAATTGGTGGGCTGAGAGTGACGCTGAAAGACGGTGGTAAATCCGGCCGGTTCGAAGAGTGATAACTGTTGAACAGGCACAGGCGTTGTGTCTTGCGCTTGTCCAAACTGCTGAAACTGAAACCATCGCACTTGCCGATGCTGATGGCCGCACTTTGGCAGATCCATTAATGGCCAAGCGAGATCAACCACCGTTCCCTGCGTCGGCGATGGATGGATATGCGATCCACAGCAGCGACGCTAAAAACGGCGCCACTTTGACAGTCATTGCAGAATCTGCAGCGGGGCACGGTTGGAATGGCACTTTAAAAGCAGGTCAAGCCGTGCGTATCTTCACTGGCGCACCTGTTCCAAGCGGCGCAGACCAAGTCGTTATTCAGGAAAATGTAACCCGCGAAAAATATACGATTACACTTGGTGCCGACGCTATGTTCAACATTAATATTCGACAACAAGGTGCTGATTTCAAAAAAGAATTTATTCTTAAATCGCCCCGAAAGCTGAGACCTTCCGATCTTGCGCTAATCGCGGCGATGAACCACGCCACAGTGCGTGTTATACGCCGTCCAAAGGTTGCATTAATATCCACAGGAGATGAACTGTTGATGCCAGGAGGCGATCCTGCACCTGATCAAATCATAGCATCAAACGTCTTTGCGCTTAAAGCAATGTTGTCCAATACTGGCGCAGTTGCAAACGTTCTGCCAATCGCCCCAGACACGCCAGAGGGCCTTGACGACATCCTACAACAGGCTGAAGATTGGGGAGCAGACATTATAGTCACCATCGGCGGCGCATCTGTCGGCGACCATGATCTTGTAGCACCTGCATTAAATCGTTTTGGTGTGAACCGCAGCTTTCACAAAATTGCTATGCGCCCTGGAAAACCATTGATGGCGGGGGCAAAGGGTGTAACAGCCTTCCTTGGCCTTCCAGGAAATCCGGTGTCTGCGGTGGTTTGTAGCCACTTATTCCTTTTACCGATGGTGCGTAGCGCACTCGGTCTATCAGACGTTTTACCACGCGGCATCACCGCCCGTCTTGAGGCACCCATACCCGCAGGTGGGCCACGTGCGCACTATATGCGAGCGCACTTTACAGAAAATGAAAGCAGCCGCACTGTAACCCCGTTCGCTAAACAGGACAGTTCCATGCTTACTGTTTTAGCTGAAGCTAATTGCTTATTGCTAAGTCCAATTGATGATACGCCTAAAGTTGCGGGCGATCTTGCAATCATATACCCCATTTAAATAGAACATATTGACACAAAACGGGAACAAGAGTAGAACTTAGCTAAGTTAATAGTGTTATTGGAAATTTAATATGCTCACAAAGAAGCAACTTAATCTATTAGAATTTATCCAAAAAAGCGTAGCTCGTGATGGTGTCCCACCGAGTTTTGATGAAATGAAAGAAGCTCTTAATTTACGTTCGAAGTCTGGTATCCATCGCCTGATAACAGCGCTTGAGGAACGTGGTTTTATCCGCCGCCTCGCGCACCGCGCCCGCGCCCTCGAAATTGTCAAATTGCCTGAAGCATTGCAAAATAAAATTGATACAGCATCTGTATTTAAACCTCACATTATCGATGGGGATCGCCCCGATAGCAGTCCTCACGCAGCTAATACCCTCGAAACCGGAGGTGCTATTGAATTGCCCGTAATGGGGCGCATTGCGGCTGGTGTGCCCATTGCTGCAATTTCTGAAATTAGCCACAATGTGTCTGTACCAGCGTCCATGCTTAGCAAAGGTGAACACTACGCTCTTGAAGTCAGAGGAGATTCCATGATTGACGCAGGGATAAATGATGGGGATGTAGTGATAATCTGTGAGACATCTACGGCGGATAATGGTGACATTGTAGTAGCCTTAGTAGAGGATACAGAAGCGACGCTAAAACGTTACCGTCGCGACGGTAACTCAATAGCACTTGAAGCGTCAAACCCTGCCTACGAGACACGCTTGTACCGAGATAATCAGGTGAAAGTTCAAGGTCGTTTGGTTGGCTTAATCCGTACCTACTAATTAATCCCATGCACATGCGCTAGCAGGATCATCAAGGATCGTTTGCCCGTGTGCATGATTAGTATGTTACACAAGTGCTTTAAAAAAATTAGTTTCATCATAAAACTACAACACAACAACCACAACAATGCGCCAACCATTTAACTAAGACCGCTGCACTGTGATAAACAACAGCCAAAGTCCAAGAAACCTGATTCAGATTATCGCAGTCAGTTCGTTTTGCGCCACAAAGTTGCTACAAATCCGAAGCCCAGTAGAACTATTGCCCAAACAAATAAATAGTTCCACGAGGTGGCAAATTGAGTTCAAAATTCATGCTGCGTCCGCACTGGTTATTTCTTAGAGTTATTAGTATTGCCCGATCAAGTCCGCCAAACAAACAATACGGTGGTTAGCAAAAGGTTAATTTACCATGCCCGATACGCCCGTCATTACCCGTTTCGCCCCGTCACCGACAGGTTCACTACATATCGGAGGTGCGCGGACAGCACTGTTTAACTGGCTTTACGCACGTGGGCGTGGCGGAAAATTTTTACTGCGCATTGAAGACACAGACAAGGCTCGATCAACAGATGAGGATACCAAAGCTATCTTAGACGGTCTAACATGGCTAGGATTGGAATGGGATGGTGAGCCAACATCTCAGGCCGCGCAAGCGGATCGTCATGTTGACGTCGCGCACCAAATGCTTGCCGACGGGAATGCATACAAATGTTACGCCACTCTGGATGAAATTGAAGAATTTCGCGAAGATGCACGAGCCAACAAGACATCAACACTCTATCGTTCCCCTTGGCGTGACGTGACAAACACTGACCATCCTAAACTTCCATTCGTGGTACGCGTCAAAGCCCCACGCTCAGGTACAACAACCTTGCATGATGAAGTCCAAGGCGACGTCACATGGCAAAACGAACAGCTCGACGATATGATCTTGCTGCGCTCTGATGGATCACCCGTATATATGCTCGCTGTGGTGGTCGATGATCACGATATGGGAGTGACACATGTGATTCGTGGGGACGACCACCTTGCAAATGCGTTTCGTCAAAATTTAATTTACAACGCCATGGGTTGGGCCAAACCCACCCTCGCACACATACCATTAATCTTTGGACCTGATGGCAAAAAACTGTCTAAACGCCACGGTGCAACGGGTGCGTCCGAATATCAGACCTTGGGATATCCGGCAGCAGGTATGCGCAACTATTTGACACGACTGGGCTGGTCCCACGGCGACGATGAATTTTTTAGCGATGCGCAGGCGCGCGACTGGTTTGATCTTGGCGGCATCGGAAAAAGCCCTGCACAATTTGATATAAAAAAGCTCGAAAGCCTTTGCGGTCGGCATATTGCTGTGATGGAAAATGCTGCACTGCTACATGAACTTGAGTCGTATCTACAAGCAACAGACACAAATGCACTGACTAGCGCTCAACACGACGGCATGTTGAACGCCATGCTAAGCTTGAAAGAGCGTGCTAAAACATTTCCAGAACTTTTTTACAAAGCACATTTCATCTTAACATCTCGGCCGATTACAATTGATGAAAAACCCGCTAAATCACTTGACGATGTACACAAAGGTATACTGGCAGAATTGACGCCGCAGCTGCAAACTGCTAACTGGTCCAGAGACGAACTTGAGGGGATCGTGGCCGCCCTCGCTGAGGCCCATGACACC
>JBLILC010000142.1:0-5546 GCA_047635635.1 Octadecabacter sp.
CCATTAATACACCAGTAAGATCAAGCCCTTGTGCGCTAGCTAAATCAGGCAGCAGCAGAAAAATCCCCGCTATGGCTAAAGCAACCCAGAGGAGATCGCTTTTTCGCTTCGACCCAAATAAAGCCACGGCTAGAGGACCAGTAAACTCAAGGGCCACGGCTATCCCTAAAGGAATGCGCTCAATAGCTAGGTAAAACAGGATATTCATCCCGCCTAAACACAGGCCGTAAATAATAATACTCTGCCAATCTCGCCCCTGAGGTAATGCTCGCCATGGGCGAAACACTAACCAAAGTACGGCAGCGGCAAAACCTAAACGCAATGCAGTGGTGCCTTCCGGCCCAACCAAAGGAAAAAGTTGTTTTGCTATAGACGCGCCGGTTTGAATTGTCACCATAGCTAGTAAAACGCTGCCCACGGCAGTCAGCAATACACGATTAATTTGCATCTAAAACACGTCCAAAAAAATGAATAACCTAAGTGGTGGCATTCTACCTGAGGCAAGTCAAACCCTGCAGAAATTATTACTGTCAGGTGCAAAAGACGTAACATTAAGGAAACGGAATATAGATAACCTGAACTAGGGATAAGCCATACCGTCCAGTACAGCTATTATTGCGCCTATCTTCGTTGAACTTGCTCACAATAGCTGGCGATTCCTTTACAAGCTCGCCTCGATACGAGGCATTAATATTGGCACTCAACGTTAATACTTTGAAATCCAATCTTTTCATAGCTAATAAAATCTAAAAAACAAAATAAAGACAATAAAATCAATAATTTAAAACTAGAAGATTACCAGAAGGTAATCAGGTGATTTTTTACTTAAAGTGTTTGACATAAAGTTAATGGCAAGTACACATTAAATATTTATTGATGTGTGAATGGCACCCATTGTCAAAAAAACAAGCCTATTTTTTTGGCTGCTAGTTAATATGAGTGCCTTGTTAATTTGCCAGTGCTATGAGCAAATTGGATAGAAAAAAGCATGGATGAATCTTCATATCACCTTGACAATATTTCCGCACTTTTTAATAAACACATTAATAACAAGCAGACTAGTCAAGAAAAGAAACATGTTTTGTTGGTTGAAATTCGTTCGGCAGGTTCACAACAACTCCGTTTAGTTCTCAAAAAGCTGGGTTATATCCCGATTGAAATCAGCAATGCCGACAACAATAAAAGCAGCGTCTTAAAAATTGAATATGAAAAAATCAGTAAAAGTTGCCTGATCATTGTTGATGCCAAAAGCCATGGCCAAAGGGCGATCAAGTCAGTCAAAAATGCGCAAAATGCGATGTTTTCTCAACCTGGGTTACACCGCCCTGTGTTATCCCTTGTTGATGCCAACAAAAGCAATAAGTATGAGCTGTATGCTCTTGGGGCATTTGACTATGTCAGTTGTCCGATAATTATTCAGGAATTAACCCTCAGGATAACTCATGCCATCAATTATTTTGAAGCTGCGCAAGCACCTTTGCACGCCCTTAACTTACCCAGCAAAGCTCGCCAAAAAGTGGCCACACCATTAATTAAGCAAAAAATGATGGCCTTGGCTGAAAATACAGCTGCATATCTGCAAACCCAGCTTGGTGAAAATATCAAATTCAGTCAGCTGATTGTTAAAATGGGTACTAATCGCAATAAGCTCAATGATGCTTTTAAAACCAGTTATGGAAAAACCGTGTTCGCCTGGCTGCATGAAAAACGCATGTCATTGGCTCAAACGTTATTAAAAACAACCACTTTGAGTATTTTACAGGTGGGTGACCAAGTGGGCTATCCAGATTCTAATAATTTCTCAACCGCATTCAAGCGTGAGTATAAATTATCTCCCAGACATTACAGACAATCGTTATCTTAGGAGCATTCGGGCACCGAACAAAGGTATCCGGGGATGAGGCAAAGGTTTATTAATTTTCAGCGTTATATAGTCGCTGTGTAGTAAAAATAAAAACACTAAATTATGTCTTTAAACGACCATTACGGTCCCCGATGAGGTCACCTCGGAGGGAATATTTTTTTGGAGAAAAATTATGAACAAACCAATTTCACAAGAAGAGTTGATTAGCCAACAAGATGTATTTATGAAGGAAATAACCACGGCCCAAACTGCTGATGATGTTAAGACAATTGTTAATGCGCTGAACGCAGGCTGGCGCAATGAAGTTGCCTCGCAACTGGGGATGGATAAAAAAACCTTCCAAGCAGCACAGGGTGTATTGGGTTTACAGACGTCTGACTCAAGCGGTTTGTTCCGGATGGCAGACGCGGTGCCCTCAAAGAGCACGACGCAGTACTACACCCCCTCCAGTGCGTCGCATTTCTCGTCGACTTACAACAACTTGTTGCACGCTCTGAAGCCAAGTTCTTCGGGCGGCCTGAAAGTAGCGCTTGGCCCAATGTATGCGAAATGGGTTATCTACCGTTCCGCAGACACAAGCGACAAAACCCAATTAGAATTGTTCACATTTTGGGCGAACCGAAATCTGGATCCAGGTAAAGCTGCCGCAGCGATCACGACCTTCAAAGCCGCTGCATCCGATCCGCTGAACCTTGCGTATGACGCTTATGTTGATAAAGCAAACCTAACCACCTTTGTGGATGATGCGAGTGACTCGTACACATTACCATCCTACTCTTGCACAATCTCGCAAGCACATTCCGCAGTTCTAGTAGGCGGTCCTGCGAATATCGCGTTTGACAGCACCACCATGGACACAAGTTCTGATGGGACAACGGTCAAAGGGTCTGCGTCAGGCATGTTTGACATATTCAGTGCAGGTGCGAGCGGGTCATACGATTCATTGGACAAGATGGCGGCCAGTAGCGGCTTCAAGATCACTGGTACTATTTCGAATTACGGCACATTGGCTGTCACTCGGGGTGGCTGGTATACGTCCGGTGAACTGACCCGCGCCTACACTGGTAAGAACGACGACAACATTTGGGATCCACTTGCCAATCAAGGCAACTGGGACTCATTCTTTGGCCCAGACGGCTCTATGCCAAGGCGCGTGTCACAGCTGCTTTTGGTGTCTGGTTACGACATTACCGTGACCAGCGAAGCCTCCTACAGTGCATCGCAGTACAAAAAGATCACAACGGATGCCAGCGTCGGTATCTGGCCATTTTTCTCGGTTAATGTGTCTACAACACACACGACAAAATTTTCGCAGGGTGCTAACGGTGAGTTAATTGTGCGTTACAAACAGAATGACGGTCAAATCGCCATCTGGGGCGCAACTATCACTGACCTACCAGGTTGAAAACATGGCTTGGGCGTAGGATTTTCCTACGCCTAATTTTTGGAGCATATTATGACCGATATTATTGATCAGTATTTTGGACGAATTGCGGCGCGCGCAGAGCAAGCCGTGCACCTTGCCAGTCCCACAGTTGCAACACCTCCCATTGTTGACGCCCCTCAAGGTGCGAAATCGACATCTTGGGCATCAAGAAGCGTACACCCACTGCAAGTTCTAGAAACGTCATATGTCAGCGTGGTTCAAAAAGCGGTTCAAGCGGCTGGCGGCAATCTGGACCTTGCCCGCGAGTATGAATTTGAAGCCATGTCTGGATTCTATGCTTTATCCTCGGCTGAGCCATCGCTGCTGAAGCCAGATTCCAGACCACTCATTGACGATAGGCTGCGCCACCTTTCAAACCAGATGCGTGCTGTTAAGGAATTACAAAAAGCTGGAAGTGGTGATGTTTACGCAGGTTTGGTTGAGACCATCAAGAATGCGCTTATCATTTTGTCCGAAATCACCACTGCTCAGTCAAAACAATATGCAGAGCCGGGCATTCAAGATGCGTTAACGTATATTGGTTTGTTCCCCGCGACGGCCTTAGTGGCAAGTGCACAATGGATATCGAGCCATCCAAACCAACCTGCTGATCTAGGTCGATGGGTGGCCGAGGTTGAAGCAAAGCTTACTAAACCTCTTTTGGATTCAACCAACGCAGCTGGATCACCTCGCAGTTTGTACAATATCGAACCGTTCTATTTGTTTCGGCTTATGCACAGGTTTGTTGGTGGCGACAGCACTGTTGCGATGTCCCTTGAACAAAAAGGCATTGCCAGCGGTGAGGCCACTGGCTTAATGCACCCGCAGGCTTGGGCGTGGATGTTTGATTGGCATGAGGCACAAATCGTCCAACTTGATATTGGGATTGCTGCGCTGAGTACCATGTTGCAACGCAAACTGAACATTACCTCCGACCCATTGCGGTTTCACCTGAAAGGGGGGCGCGCGATGAATACATATCTGGGCACACCTGCAGATGGCAGCAATGATTGGGATACCGGTATTTTGATCGATCCCAGTTTACCACCAACGCAGTGGTATCAAATATTTGCAGCCGTTAATGATCTGGTTGTGACATACCTCGATAGCGCGCGCTTCACCTACACCGAACTATTGAACGAACATGCCGCTGATCTCCGAACGGCCCCTTTGTTGGCCACAGAAACCGCTTACGATCCTTATGACATGTCCGATTTCACAAAAGAGGGGTTGTTGGCCGAGCACTGCGAAGCAACGTTGCGAAACGGTGCTGGAAATTGTGTTGTCGGAGATCCAGGAAACAGGGCCTCATTGATCGGTACAATTAGTGAAAGCCGTCCATCAGGCGTGAACGGCGAACTAATCGATATTGGCATCGCCACCCGAAGTTCGGTTGAGTTACGTGAACATTGGGCCGATATGACGATCATCAAAAAAACGGGGCTCAGTGGTGCATCCATTCCTGTTCCGACGGCCGCGTATTTCATCGATGATTTCACCACAATGATCCGGGAAGCAATTGCCACCGACACTGTCGGACGCAAGCTCGCAAAACGTCTGCGCCGGTTGCACCGCGTGCTAGCAAGCAATGGCGCTGATTTGATTACTGCAGTCGCATTGCGCCAACAGCGCGTTACGCCATTGTTACCGAAAACATTTACCGCAATAGGCAATGACGAAACGACTCCGGACGGGCGTCTGAAAATCTGGCTGCTTGACGCAATGATGGGGTCCGTACCAGCCACGATTGCGCGGCTAAAGTGGATCGCAGCATTGGATACCTACATTTCAGCCCAAGCAGGCCAACTGTTTGCAGATGCCAAGGTTGCTTCGATGTGGGTGAAATTGGACGCCGCCTTCGTAACTCCTGCAGAAAAGCGGGCTGCTCTGGATTTGTTGGTGATTGAAAACGCTGTCAGCGAGATTTCGAGGACAATCCTTACTGATGCCAAAATTGTCGCGCAGGCAATTGGCTCACCCAAAGACAACCAAGCGGCTCTTTGGACAGATGTGTCTAAGTTCATCGATACCATCGTCAAGGTCCCCACACCAGCAAATAGCATCGGGGTGTTCTATATCGGTGGTATACTGGCATCGAGGTTACAGGCAGAGCATTCGCGCTTGGATCCAGAGGTGTTGATGAAATCCTGCGCCGCGGGTTTTGTTGAAATGGTATTTAGTCCATTCACTCCCCGTGTCATTCCAAATACTTTAGCTGGTCTTCAGACTCGATTGAATATCGCAAAACCGCCGGGG
>JBLILC010000143.1:0-5487 GCA_047635635.1 Octadecabacter sp.
TCGCTGTTACCTTAATGGACTTATCAATGATCTTTTTAGTTTCAGCGACCATTTTCCATTCTTCTTTGGTGTCACCGCTATCCATAAACACGTCGATATGCGGGATAACGTTAAACGCAATCTGTTTCGTAAAGACCTTAGGTGGCTTGGAATCAGTTGGGTTATAAATTGATTTGGTCTGGTCCCAAAGTTCATCAATCGCGTCTTTGCCCGAACCGGAAACAGACTGATATGTGGACACGACCACGCGCTTTATCTTAGCGCGGTCATGCAAAGGCTTCAGCGCCACAACCATCTGTGCAGTCGAACAGTTAGGATTCGCGATAATATTTTTCTTAGTATAACCATCAACAGCCTCAGGGTTCACTTCAGGCACAACCAGCGGCACGTCAATATCATATCGATAAAGCGATGAGTTATCAATAACAACGCAACCCTGCTTTGCAGCGATGGGTGCATATTTCTTAGTCGCGTCGGCCCCAACCGCAAAGAACGCGATGTCATAACCCGTAAAATCGAAGGTATCCAAGTCTAGAGTTTTTAACGTTTTGTCGCCAAAGCTCACTTCAGTACCCAGCGATCTGCGGGATGCCAGTGCAACAACCTCATCCGCCGGAAACTGACGTTCTGCCAGAATGTTGAGCATTTCATGGCCCACGTTACCTGTGGCGCCCGCAATGACGATTCTATAGCCCATGCGATTGGATCCTTTGTATATACATGCCCCCTATGGGACACGCGCGTCTTAGACCCAATACAGCTCAAACGAAAGGGGCCTTAGTCTGTGCGATCCTTGCTAAAAGCGTAGATCGCAAGTCCGCAACAAAGCAGAATGCCATAAAACCCAAACAGAAGCGCGTAGGCTTCGCCATCACTTTTGGTATCCTGCCAGAACATCATCAAACGTCCAGTGGCAATTTGCATGACCCCAACACCGCCAATTCCAAAAAGGTTCAACAACGTAACGCCACGACCCGTAAGGTGTTCGGGAAAGAAAGGACGGGCGTGAGCGATAATCATAGGAAACGATGCCCCAGCAAGACCTACAAGAGCGAGCAACGCGGTCGCAACCCAGACAGACGCAGCCCCTTGTACTGCAAACAATGTAAAACAGCCCGCCGCACCCAGCGCATTGCCGACAAACACCACCCACTTGCGGGTACCAAATACGCGATCCATTGGTGCATAAGCAAAGTTCCCAACAATCATCGCAAGGCCCATCACCAACGTCATGGTGCCAATCATCGACGTGTCAGCCCCAAATACATTCGTGCCATATGGCCCGACCCAAAGTCCTCGAAGACCCGCTGCGGGGGCGTAATTCACAAACATCATCGGAAAGATTAACCACAGTGCTTTTATCTTAAGGATATCCAACACAGACCCGCGTGGACTTGTTGACGCAACTTTTGGTGGGTCTTTTACAACCAACCAAAGTGCAATTGATACTAACAGCGTCAGCACCGCCAGTGCCACCATGGTTTCACGCCATCCAAAAACGTCTGCTGCCCACGCCATTGGTGCAGAACTGGCCAAGTTTCCCAAACTACCAAAACCAATCGTCGCCCCTGCAAGAGTTGAAAACAGTACTGCTGGATACATTTTTGCAAAAATGTAATAGGCGGCCATCAAAACAGGTGAACAGCCAATGCCAATAAGCGCCATGGCCCACGCGATGTGGACTGGCGTCTGTGCCATCGCAAAGATCAATGCCCCGCCTGCACCACCAAAACTAAACAAAACCACGGCAGTTATCCGTGGACCGATGCGATCCAGTGCCTCACCGACTGGAATCTGCATGACAGCAAAGACGATAAACCAAAGACCTGACGCATACGATAGATCGGCAGCTGTTGCGCCAAGATCCGCCTCAAGTGCTGGGGTAAGTACCGCTAGAAACGCACGATAAAATTGGCTGAGAACGTAGCCTAACACCAAAACGATCAAACCTATACGCATACAATAGCCCCCCTATTGCTACACGAAATCGCACAGCGTCACGCAAGGCACAAGCACGAGAAACACTCATCCTTCTGCATTCGAACGACAAAATGAGCCATTCCACTGCACTTCAACACTAGAATTTTTAAATCTTATTATTGGATTTATGGCTTAAATGGCAAACGGCACCAGCTTATGGAGGTGTTATCTTGGCAACCAACTTTTCTAAATTGGACATCCAATATGCTGATTGTTCGATCAGCCAGTGTGCCGTTTTTGCACGATTCGGCGGCGATAAATTAAAATGCTGAAAAACATTAGGCGTTACCGCACGGTCAAGGCTGTTTAAACGGTAGCGTTGGCGGGCTAATCAATGAAATGAAAGGCCAGATTTTAAAAATTTATAATAAATTTATGCGTCTTTTTAATTTTAAGTTACATTGTGGATGTGTGTAGGCCCGTTTCGAGAACGCCTGAATAGACGTTGTTTGTCTGTGACACTGCTTTCCAGCGATAACGCAGTAAATGTTGAAAGTTTCTCAAAAGAAATTAAACTGCCCGATCAATGTTGAAGCATGGACAACATGTTTACAACTCCATTTGCTTTCTTAAATTTTTAAGTCGATTAATCGCAAAAATTGCCACGTCGAGCAATTCGATTATAGTATTTATTAACGTGATGAGTTTACGTTAATGTTAATATTTTTGCATGCTCCATTCTGAAAACCCTGACGTTTGGTTCGCTCGCATCTTGCGTGACGGTTTTAATAACTACCATGTCGAGTAATACCTTAATCCTGACTAAAACAATCGGTCTTAGATAGACGGCACGTTGTCGATAGGGTAGGAAGCCAGCATGTTCGATAGCAAACAACATCCCCTCCCTGCCGCAAAATCGTCGTGGTTCATTGCCGACAAGGCCATAGCGACGCTCGCGTTTGGTATCGCACTCTTCTGCCTTTTACCGTTCCTTGCGGTCGCGTTCGCGTCATTTTCAAGCGACACTGACACGCTTCGCCACCTCGCTGATACAGTGCTTGATAATTACATTCGTAACACAGGCGCCTTAGTCTTTATCGTGGGATTTGGCACCTTCATGATCGGCACCGGGGCGGCATGGTTGGTGACGATGACAGACTTTCCTGGGCGTCGCTGGATTGAAGTAGCACTGGTTATTCCACTAGCGTTTCCCGCATATGTTTTAGCTTACGCATATACCCATTTACTCGATCATCCGGGAATCGTTCAAACGACATTGCGCGATGTCACTGGCTGGGGCCCACGGGAGTATTGGTTTCCCGAGATTCGCAGCTTGGGCGGCGCAGCACTCATGCTGATCTTAGTACTCTACCCTTATGTCTACTTACTCGCACGCGCTGCATTTATGGGGCAAAGCGCGACGACATTCCTTGCTGCGAGATCGTTGGGGAAATCGCCTTTGGGCGCATTCCTGTCCATTTCTTTACCTCTTGCACGCCCAGCAATAGCAGCAGGTGTTCTTCTCACGATGATGGAGACGGTTGCTGATTTTGGCACGGTATCCTACTTTGGCGTTCAAACGTTTGCGACTGGTATCTACAACAGCTGGTTTTCTATGGCAGATCGTGGGGCTGCAGCACAATTGTCGCTTGGTCTTTTGGCATTCGCTTTGCTTTTGGCAATGTTAGAACGTGCAAATCGGGGGCGTGCGCGTTTCAGTAATGGCAAACGCCAAGACGTCATTGCGCGCATCCCATTGGTGGGAATTGCAAAATGGGGTGCTTTGATCCTGTGCGGCTTACCTGTCATGCTTGGCGTTATAATCCCTGTGCTGGCATTGTCAGTTATGGCCGTTGGGTCAGAACAAAATCTCTTTAGCCCACGCTACATACATTTCATCACAAACTCACTGACTTTGGCAGCTGTCGCAGCCGTAATCACTGTGGCAGCCGCAGTTCTTTTAGGCAGTCTGAACCGATTGCGCGACTCGCGTTCGGCATCGGCGGTACTGTACATAGCCCGGATCGGGTACGCTGTACCTGGGGGCGTGATTGCGGTTGGGTTGATCGTACCCTTCGCAACTTTTGACAATGCATTGGATGCATGGATGCGCACGACGTTTGATGTCTCCACTGGGTTGTTGTTCACAGGGTCAATTTGGCTGCTGATTGGCGCCTATATGATCCGGTTTCTTGCAGCCGCCCTAGGCGCGTATGAAGGCGGTATCGCTGTGGTTAGCCGCAACATTGACGCGGCCAGCCGCGTGCTGGGACAAAATTCTATCGGCACTGTGCGCCGTGTGCATGTGCCAATCCTGACGCCAAGCCTTTTAACAGCTGCGTTGATCGTCTTTGTCGATGTAATGAAAGAATTGCCCGCCACGCTAATCATGCGTCCGTTCAACTATGATACTTTGGCAGTTCAAGCGTTTCGGCTGGCATCCGACGAACGATTAAACGGCGCGGCTGTTCCCAGCCTTTTGATTGGGGCAATTGGATTGTTACCGGTGATCCTGCTTTGCCGTCAGGTCGCCACACACAAGCCGTAAAAAGTTTTACAGTCTTAGCTTCTCCCATTTTCATAGATTCCCTAAGATTATTTCCAGTCAACCGCAGTTGTGCAAATCGGCAAGTTTAGCAGTTTTAATTGGGATTTAGTCTTTTATACTTATTAAATATGGATCAGCTGAGTGTCTGAAAATATTTTGATTAACTTAATCGTATTTAACTTGCCATCTACAAAGCTTGACCGTCACCACTTTTGAACCCCAAGTGGTATAAATGGAGATAATAAGTGGCAGTTGGGAAATTCGAAACAACCGCATTGCGCAAAAGTTATGATGTGGTGATCATTGGCGGTGCGATGTACGGATCCGCCGTGGCATGGTATTTAACGGACAATCCAGATTTTGATGGCACAGTTTTGGTCATCGAACGAGACCCAACCTACACAAATTGCGCTACGGCGCATACTAATTCCTGTATCCGTCAACAGTTCAGTAACCCCTTAAATGTCAAAATTTCTCAATTTGGTGCTACGTTTATCAAGGGCTTCAAGGGCTTCATGGGCGATGATCCCCGAGTGCCAGATCTATCGATTAAAAGCTTTGGCTACATGTACCTTGCCGATACGGACACATTTGCCAATCAACTGCGAACTGCACAAAAAGTGCAGCTTGATGCGGGCGCAGCGACGCAACTGATGACACCCGACCAGATCAAGGCCACCTACCCGTTTTACAATGTCGATGACATCGTGTTGGGCAGCATTAACCTAGTGGACGAAGGCTACTGGGACGGAGGAACAGTGTTTGATTGGTGGCGCAGATCGGCGCGCGAACGTGGCGTTGAATACATCGCAGGTGAGGTTTCTTCCATGCACGTTACGGAGACGCATGTTCACAGTGTGATCCTTGCAAACGGCGATGTGATCAGCTGTGGCAAAGTTGTCAATGCTACGGGTCCACACGGGGCAAAAACTGCAAAAATGGCTGGAATTAAAATTCCGATTGAGCCGCGGAAGCGTTTCACTTGGATATTCTCAGCCGAACAACCGCTTGATCAGGCC
>JBLILC010000144.1:0-5381 GCA_047635635.1 Octadecabacter sp.
CAACCTCTGGAAAGAGGTAAAATTACTACTACTATACGTTTGGTGGCATTGTATGGCCTCATTCTTTGACGCGTCAATTTGACCTAACTCAAAAGTTCTTGTTACTGTCCTGTGACAGCGCGCTCTTTCGATGTATGTGAAAACCTATCTCATCAGCTTTTGTTTGAGGTAGTCCAGTTCTCGTCACCAAATCTCGAACAGATCGAAAGTTGTGCCCCACCCGATGAACAAGAAACGTGCAATAGCCGCAGTGGTGGCAGTTGGATTGGTAACTGTAGCTTATCTGGGCTGGCAGGGAGCGTTGGATTTTGGTCATTTGGCAAAACCTGATGTCGTCAAACAAATAGTCGCTGACTTTGGTGTCTTTGGTCCGTTGGCAGTGATTGCACTTATGGTGTTGGCCGTTGTGATGAGCCCCATTCCAAGTGCACCTATTGCCATGGCAGCGGGTGCGGTGTTTGGCCAATTTGTGGGCGCAGTTTATATCATTATCGGCGCAGAACTTGGTGCGATTATTGCATTTCTGATTGCGCGGACTTTAGGTCGTGATGTTGTGCGGCAATGGTTTGGATCAGGTCTGGATCGCGGTCTTTTGGGGTCACAAAACGCGCTAATGTTTGCCATCTTCGCCAGCAGACTGATGCCATTTATATCGTTCGACCTGATGAGCTATGCAGCTGGATTAAGTACACTGAAATTTTGGCGGTTCGCAATCGCGACGTTTGCAGGAATCATTCCTGCAAGCCTGTTTCTTACACATTTTGGTGGTGCGTTGGCCTCTGGCGATGGGGTAGGCATACTTTGGGCATCATTGGCGTTGGGTTGTATTACGGGGCTGCCACTTTTGTATTTGGCGTGGCGATCACGCAGACGGCGCCAGGAAGGCTGACACAGAGGTTAAGATATCGTTTAAAGCAATACTAAGCTGGCCCAGAGCTTCAAACTCGCTTCTGAAAAACTAGTTTAAAATATTTAATTTAGTGACTGAAACACATTTTGTGTGCACCCAATCGAAGCTTCGGCTTAACTCTTTGTGATCAATGAGAGCTGACACTTACGTGCTGAGACCGAGCTGGTGTTAATCTAGCGATGCAAGCCGTTTGCGTTTCAAGGGGCCCCTTTGTCAAAAATTCAAGATACTGCTGTGATTTCTGGTGTTCAAAATGCCACAGCTCGGTATTGGATTAGCCCTGAGTGAAAAGTTGTGCTTGGCTTGGTAACAACGTCAAATGAATGGCGCTGGGCGCGTCACTAAAAAAGCTAAGTTAACACTTGCGTGGACACATACCAAAGCCACTGTGTTGGGACTTGCATAGCGTCAAAAGGGCGCTGGTAGAAGCACCGTCCACACTTGTATCCGCAATCCATCTGCGACACAGGTTATCTAACTGTTCATAAAATTCAAAAACGGATTCCATCATGTCAGACAGAACGTTCATTCGCCACATTGTTCTTTTTAGCGCCAAAGACCAAGAAGATGTGGCGCGGATCGTTGATGGGTTATCGATGCTCAAAAATATCCCACATGCGTCAATACTCGAGGTGGTTCAAAACAATCAAGTTGATGCATTATCTGATGAAATTGACGTAGTGGTTTATGCTGAATTTGTTAATGATGCTGCATTGCAAGCCTATAAGACCCACCAGATATACCAAGATGCTATTGCAGTTGTGCGACCATTACGCGACTTGCGGATCGCTGCGGATTTCTAATGGATGAGAACGACGTAAAAGTAATCTTTGACCGTGGGCCTTCTGGGGCAGGGGACGCATTTGCCGCCCCATCAGCTATAATCCGCGCTGACACACCTGACGAAGTCGACGCAGCGTTTGTGGCCATGCAACTCGCGCAATCGGAAGGCAAATGGCTTGCGGGCTATGTGTCGTATGAATTCGGCTATCTGACATCGCCAAAGCTCAATCATCTGCTGCCAACGGATCGCGCACTGCCGTTGATTCATTTTGGCGTGTTTGATGGGCCGCAGCCATCCACACCATTGCCCGTCGAAACGCTTGTTGAACTTGGAACCTTAGAGCCGCAATGGGATGCTGACCGCTATGCGCAGGCGTTTGAAACGGTCCACGACTATATCGGTGCTGGTGACATTTATCAGGTAAACCTTACGTTTCCAATTGTGACGTGTTCCGATGTGTCGCCCGATGCCCTTTACGCCAAGTTGTGCATCAGACAGGCAGTTCCCCATGGTGCTTTTGTCCGTTTTGATGAAACAGCCTTGCTGTCACGTTCGCCTGAATTGTTCTTTTCGCTAACGGTCACTGGCAAACTGACCACCCGCCCGATGAAAGGCACCGCGCCGCGTGGGGCTACTTCGGCGGAAGACGACTTTATTAGGGACGCGCTGCAATCGTCCGAAAAAAACCGAGCTGAAAATTTGATGATTGTTGACCTTTTGCGCAACGACATGTCGCGTGTATCAAAAATTGGAAGTGTCAAAGTACCTGAGCTATTTGTCGTCGAAAGCTTTGCGACGTTACATCAAATGACGTCATGCATTACATCTCAGATCTTACCTAATACAACACTGAAAGAGTTGTTTATGGCGCTGTTTCCCTGTGGGTCCATCACTGGTGCGCCAAAGATACGCGCGATGGAGGTCATTCGTGAAATCGAAACTCAGCCGCGCGAAATCTATTGTGGGTCAATCGGGTGGATCGCACCGAATGGTGCAATGGAATTTAACGTGGCGATTCGCACTTTGATGTATCGTCCAGATCATTCGATACAATTGAACGTTGGCGGTGGCATAGTTTACGATAGTACTGCTAAAGACGAGTACGATGAAGCACTACTGAAGTCGCGGTTCGCTGGACGCATCTAGAGGTTGAGTTTACGAAAAAATTAAATAAATGACACATAAGAGCTAAATAAACTAGGAATTTTGCGCCCAGTGATCATTGTGTCTGTAACGATGGTGCTGGGATAAATCCCCCTTGATCATCGGTGTGTGTATCTCAACTTTTTAAACGTGATATTGTTTAGGCTGCCCTATTGAGGCGATAGTGGGTAGAACTCTCTTGGGCAATTTTAAGGCAGTTTTGTTTTTCGCAATGGTTCTTACTTTAATTGTAACATCGGCAATGTTGATATTGAGGGAACGCAGTAGAATGATGGGTACTGCCCATGTGGTATATGCCGAATAAAGCAGGTTAATTGTCGCTGATCGGATTGAACAGACGGCCAAACTGTGGCCGTTCTTGTGAAATATCCAAGAGATGGCAAAGATGCCATGCCAGCACCTGATTGCTTGATAAGATTGGCTTTCCAATCTGCGTTTCGATCTGTTCTATCACGTTCAAAGTGCGCAGGTTTGTGCAAGATAAAAACACAGCCTCACAGTCTTCTGCAGCTCCCATGGTGATTGCGGCGTCCACGATTGAATTTGGCGCGATCCGAACAACCCGCTCCTCTGTTGGTTCATTGAATGTAGCAAATTGCGTAACCTCAATCCCAGCGTCTGCCAAGACAATGCGCAATTGATTTGACACGCTGGCAACATAGGGGCTGATTAGACCAATACGTGATACGCCTAGGTGGGCGCAGGCCGCGATCAATGCAGATACGGGTTCCGTCACTTTGGGGGTCTGAATGCCGGCTTTAATAAGGGTTGCGATCCGGTCTGCACCAATCTGTGCTGTACCAGACGTACAGCCATAACCAATCGCGGACAGAGTTGCGCCAACTGGCAAAAGTGATGCAGTTTGTGTTAGATCATTAGCCATCGCCTGTAGGCTTTCGCGAGAAACGCTTGTGGCGGACGGGACCCGGCTGACAAGAAACTCTAGGTCGTCTGGCAGCAAGACACGCAAGTCGCGTTCAAGGGTTTCATCCGTTTGTAGGACGATAAGGCCGATCTGTTTGGGGCGTGTCAATGTCAGGTTATAGGCTAGGCTCATCCGACGATCCTCATCTGGCCATTCTGTGGATTTGACAAATATTCAGCACCATTTTCACGGATTACAATATTTTCTTCATGCACCAAAATCTTTCCATTCAGCAGATTTACTGACGGTTCTAATGTCAAAACTATTCCTTCAACAAGTATTGTGTGGTCACGCGCAATGATTGACGGCCATTCGGTAAGCTGCATACCCAACCCATGACCCAGCCGCCCTGCCTCCATGGTGTCTCCACTCGGATTAATGACGTTGTTCATAGTGTGAAACAAGTCCGATATCACGGCCCCTGGTTTCGCTAATTCAAACGCGGAATGGGTCGCTTCAATTAGTTTGGAGTGAGCCGTTTGGGTGGCCTCGTCGGGTTTACTGACGCTAAAATTGCGATCAAAATCACAAAAATATCCATCCCAGACTAAACCGGTATCCAGCATCAAAACATCACCTTGCTGCAGAGGGGCATCAGTCGCTGGTGAAATGACATCGTTATACCCACCACGGTCCGCTGCACCTGCAAGGTAGGGAACCCAATCTGCCCCCTCATTTAAACACAGCGCCTGAAAATCGCGAAATATCTTAGATAATGGTGCGCCTTCACAGGCGATTTCAGACACACGATTAAAAGCGCGATCTGCAATCTGCGCAGCGATGCGAATCTTGGCGATTTCAGCTTCAGATTTCACCAACCGTAGATCACGTGTTATGCCGCCGTCGCCGATTAGCATACGCCCATCCAACAATGCCTCAATAGCCTTCAGGCTAGCGAGTGGCATATGAACGTGACTCTCCATTTCATCAGCAAGGCCAATTTTTCCATTTGCAGGTGTGACCTCGCGAAGGGTTTGGCCCAGTAAAGTGATCCCGTCATTATCATAATTAGGGGCCTGCCATGTGCGTATATCCTTGATCCACGTTTGTCCCATCAGGTGCGCCCCGATTGATGGAATGACCGCAATCGGATCGCCAATGGCTGGCACAACGACGAACCAAGGACGCGTCGGGCTTTCCCAAAACCGTGTTAGGAAGCCAGTATAATAACGTACTTCTGGTTCAGTCGTCAGCAGCAACGCTGCCAGTCCCTTTTCAGCCATTTTAATTTGTGCAAGCTGTGTCCGCATAAAAAATTCAGCCCTGGCAAACCCACGAATAGGAGCCAACATCAGCCGGCTTCCTCGCTCAAAATCACAAGCACACGGGATTCTTTTGTAAGTCCTAACGCAATCTGATCAGTCTTTGCTGCTATTAAGCCAGCCACACCTGCAGCACCTGAAGGTGTTGAAGCAAAGCCCGCTGCTGCGCAAATTTCACTGCCTGTGGCGCCTTCGGCTTCGGTGATCAGCATGAAGCCGTCGGCGTCTTTCGTAAGGCCTTTGAGTGCTATTAAAGACGGCTCTTTGCAGTCCAAACGACCCATGTCTGAGCTAGGACCTGACGTGATTTGTGGGCTGCTTGCCTTGATGGATGCG
>JBLILC010000145.1:0-5357 GCA_047635635.1 Octadecabacter sp.
ATTCGAATTTGGGGCAAGTTTGTACGATGAATCGCCGCCGAATGCAGATCAATCCCAAGATCACACCGCGCTACAATTTCGGTCAAGAAGATGTGAGCTAATCTACTGGCAAGCGATCCTACTGTGCTTCCTGGGAAGGATCTGTTTAAATCACGACGATCTGGCAAATAGCGTGATCGATTAATGAAGCCGAAAGTATTCACAATTGGAACCACAACCAATGTCCCACGCAGTGTCAGAAGATTGGGTGCGCGCAGTAGGCGGCGCACTATCTCAACGCCAATAATCTCATCACCGTGAACGCCAGCGCTGACAAAGATGATTGGCCCATTGGTTCTACCATGAGTGACATGGACCGACATAGTGACTGGCGTGTGATCCGCCAAAACGCTGATAGAAAGATCAATAATTTGTTTGGTTCCGGCAGCAATCGTGACGTCGCCAATTGTGAATGGTTGGCGAGTTGGCATTAATAGGCGTCCTTTTTTGGAAGTTTTTTTGGTTGGCGTTGTTCGTTGGTAAACATGTTAATTTTGTTTTGTGCGTGTGAATGGCGATACTTTGCATTTAATGTCGTTTTGCCCAATGACCATTACGAATATGATACTGGCTTAGTTTGTCAAAGATACAGTTATTGACAATTTGCACTCCTCAAGCTGAAAAGTTGTGCGGATCACAACGCGTTCTTTTGGCATACCGCAAATATCTTGATATGGCAGACATTGTAAATTGGTGCATAGATAATTTTGATTTCTAGGCGATCTGTGGTTTGCACTTGAAATCGTACTAATAGCTTATAATGTTTAATTAAATTATCATCAATTAAGGTTGTTTGCAGTGAGGATGTTTGCGCATTAATATTAATTTGCGCAGATCACTTGGCCAATATTAAGATTTAATACCTTTTGTTTAATTGAATAACCAATTTAGCTTATGGCATTTTTAGTTGAAGACTTTTGTTCATAGCCTGCTTCGCTATTTAGTTGGGTAGAAATATTCTTTTTAGGCCCTAAGATAGTTTATTTTTAAATTGTTTAGCTGCTTCAGTATTAAAGAAGTCTACAGATGTGCTGCCTGATTACTAAATCAACCTTTGCCTTAAGCCTTTGTTGCACAGAACTTAGTAATTACTAAGGTTGCTGGAATTATCATCCAGCAACGTCCATTTAAAGAAATAATTTAATTTTCATAACTTTTGAGCCATAACTGGTGCACAAAATGTCAAAGCCACAACTGAACAGTCCTGCTGATTTTGTGGTATGTATCTCGAATAGACATTCTTCTGTCGATATCTTGATCAATTCTGCAGTATCGTCATGGGCCAAATTCGAGTAAATTTCTGCTCCTTCGCCTGAACTTTTAAAAACTGCTTTGTTAGGATGATCAGCATTGGCGCTCTTTTAGTGGACAAACTGTCCTAATCGAGACGTCCCTTGGCTGAGGTTTTGCGCTATTTGATACCAAAGTCAGTCGACTGACAATCCGCTGGGCACTATAGATGGTCTACCTAGGGGCCGTTCAAGTGCGGTGTTTCCTGTTAGGGCATGCAGAAACGCCTCTATATCAGCGACTTGCATTGCATTCAGGGATATAGGATCAATATCCAAGGTTGCAGTCTGACGCGCCATTTCACGGTGGTCTTGCTGGATCACAAAATCAACGCCAGCCATCCAAGGGGCAAAGGGCAAAGCTGCCATATTGGTTGTCCATTCGGCGCGAGCGGCTACCGGGTCCGCGTGGTGGCGTATTATGCCACCCAATTTTGGATATGCCCCATTATGTCCATAGGGCGCTGTTAGTCCAACGTTGCGTAAAGACGGTGTTCTAAATCTGTACGCATCGGATAACAGGTCCGTTTCACCCATTCTACCCACATCCCGCGGCATCTTATCAAACGAACGTGTGCGTCCCGGCCCAAAAGCTGGCAGGCCGAGGGCGTAAAAGTCCTGGTCAGTGAATAGAGGCCCACTGTGACAGCTGACACAACCGGCTGTGCCAAAAAACAACTGACGGCCACGTTCAGCGTTGTTTTGCAGGGGTGTTCCGGTCAGCCATTTGTCATAAGGGCTGTCAAAGCTGCGCCATTCCGTGGTAATGAATGATCCTATGGCATTACCAATCTCAACTATTGTAATATCAGATTTTTCATTCACATTATCAAAAGCTTCTATGAACAAGCTCACGTATTCTGGTTCTGCGTGAAGGCGCGCTTCTATGATTGGCCATGCAGCATCAATTCTAGCATGAGTGGCACCGGCGATGGCGTTTTCACCGGGGTTTCCGGCCATTTCAAATTGTGCTGTGAGGGGAAAAAGGGATTGCGCAGCAACAATGTTGTCGAGGCCTTCTGGAAGCCATTCTTCTGCGGGAGAATCAAAGCTGTTGTCAAATTGATCTGACGTCTCAAGCCGGCCATCCCAAAATAGCACGTCGATAGACCTATGCCCAATGTTCCATAGGCTAGGTGCGTTTCTAGGGACGCGTTTACGAATGTCTTCGGCGGTGCGGTCTGGCCCAACGCCAATGCCGCCTTCGCCAATGCCCAGGGACAGCCCGTCGCCCCCTGCTTGGTCATGGTGGTGGCAGGTCCCGCAGGAAATATTCCTGTTTCCACTTAATATTTTATCATAAAACAATAATTGTCCAATACGGGCTTGTGCTTGGTCGGCGCCCACGAAATCATCTAATGATATCGGATTGGCCTTAGCCGCACCGGTCCCCAAAATCAGGAGACACATTGCATGCACAACTCGTATACTATTCTTATGTCTATGCGCTTTATTTTTCATGGTTTTATTTTGGCAGGTTTGATGGTGGCCTCAAGCCCTGTTTTTGCCGTAGATTTGGAAGACGCCCGCGACCTGATGGAAGCGGGAGAATTTGTAGCGGCGCGAGAGCAGTTTGAGATTCTGGCACGATCTGGTAATGCTGACGCAGAAGAGTTGATTGGCGTTATGTATGCGTTGGGACTTGGCGTGATACGTGACGATGAACGCGCCTTTGAATGGTATTTGCGCGCTTCGATGAAAGGGCATCCAGGAGCACAATCTGGTATTGGCTGGTATTACGAACTGGGCCGTGGATTGCCTGCACCCGATCTAGTGCGGGCATATTTGTGGTACGCATTGAGCGCAATTGGCGGCGACATAGATGCACCGGATAGCTTGGAGCAGTTAAGACCAAGAATGAGCTCCAAGCAGTGGGCGCGGGCGGAGGTTTTAATCGACGACTACCGCGTGTGGATGTACCCGTTTCGATAAAGTGTTAGAAATGTTAGTTTTATCCTGCGGTTTTAAAAAGTTGATGCAACACTTAAATTTCTGAAAGATAGGTTTCTCTCCAATCTATAGAACACACTTCTTGAAAAAATGAATTTAAAAAAATAATAAGTCCAAGTTACCCTACAAACTGTATCGTTTATTAACGCGGGTTATTTGTTGGAAATAAAGTGAAGAATAAACTTACCTTTGATACTCGCATTGACGTCTATCTTTGCAAGCCGCATTCGCACTTGCCAGCAAGGTACAAACGAAACCTTCAATTGCGTATTGTGACAGTTCTTTCCGAAATGCACCAATTTTTTGACACATAGTCA
Organism: Octadecabacter sp.; assembly: GCA_047635635.1. Lineage (GTDB taxonomy): Bacteria > Pseudomonadota > Alphaproteobacteria > Rhodobacterales > Rhodobacteraceae > Octadecabacter. Next base: position 3,596 of record JBLILC010000145.1, read on the forward strand.
AGTAAAACTGAGTTCTGTTGTGAGGCATAGCATAGGGGCACATTAATGACATTGGTAAGATACTCCCGCAGTGCGTAACGAAGCATATATTGTGTTTAAAGTTTAAAACTACAATTTTAATAAAAAGGGCCACCACGATTTGGAGCAGCCCTCTCAATAATCTATGATTTGAAACTTTAGTTCAAGTCAACTTCGTAGTCTGCAGCCAGATCTGACTCGACTTCAGCAACTGCCGAGATCAATGAGTCGAGGATTTCGTTACCGCCATCTACGTTGTCACGAAACCATGCCTGTACTGGTGTAGCTGCTTCGGCGAACATGGCTTTTTCTTCTGGTGTTGGCACATATAGATTTCCGCCGCCTTCAACAAAGTCTGCGTAGGCTTGGATCGATTTGCGCTTTGGTGATGCAAACGTCGCCTGTTGCAACGCGTAAAAGCCATCAACTATGACTCGGCGCTGTGCTTCGTCCATGCCAGTGAAGCGTTCGTTGTTCATCCACCAGAGCGCGCCCATGTAGGCATGACCGTCAAGCGTGACGTATTGAAGTCCCGCATCTGGAAATTTCATCCCCATGATGTCAGTGATACCGTTTTTCGAACCCTCAACAACGCCTGTTTGGAATGATGTGAACAATTCAGGCCATGGTATCGGAGTCGGAGACGCACCAAGTGCGCGCACGAGTTCTTGTGGTAGGTCAGCCACAACCGTACGGATTTTTAGTCCTTCCATGTCAGTAGGGTTCATGACTGGGCGAACAGTGTTCGCAAAGTTGCGCCAGCCCCCTGTATTACCGACTGTCATCAAACGAATGGTGTTCTCAGATGTTTCTAGTGCCATATCGCGTAAAGTGCGCACGAAGTCGCCTTGAAGAACGCCTTCAGCCACGCGGTCATCCGACATCAGGTATGGCAGATCGAGAACTTGCACATACGGGAAGATACCAGCAGCACCACCAGAAGTGGAAATATATATGTCAATAGAACCTTCTGAAACACCTTCAAGGCACTCTGCACCAGTCGAACATAGCTGCGTGCCAATGAACAGTTCCACTTCGATGGCGCCATTTGAAGCGGCTTCAACGTAGTTTTTGAAAACGATTAGACCGTCATAATCTTCGTCGTTTTCATTGCTGTTTGCCGTAGCGCGCAAGGTGATGACGTGGCCATCTGCAAAGACTGGCATGCTTGTTAGTGCGTAGGCGGTGATTGTTGCCGCTGTAGCGAGATACTTCATCATAGTAGTTATCCTCCCAGATATTATGAAGTTAGTTTGAGTTAGATTGCGGGTGGCCCAGGGCTAATACATGCCATGTAACCAATTTCAGGCGGGCATCCGAGGAAGTCCGCGAGATAGGGAACAGTCATTGAAATTTGTGGGAAATACGTGAGCAAGAAAATCACAACGATTTCGACAGCAAGAAATGGCAGAATTGCCCATGCTATGGTTTCGACCTTTTCACGACTAACTGTCGAAGCTACAAAAAGTACAAGACCCATCGGTGGTGTCGCAAGGCCGACTGTGAGGTTAACCGACATTATGATGGCAAAATGTACCGGATGCACACCAATGTCAGTAAATATAGGACCTAAGATAGGGCCAAGGATGATGATTGCGGGACCTGCGTCCAAGAACATTCCAACTATAAACAACAGGATGTTGATAAGGAACAACAAGATTAGGGGGTTTTCGGACATGCCAAGAATTATGTCGGCCATAGTGGTGGCTGCGCCTGATGTTGCAACAATGGTTTTAAATGCCAC
>JBLILC010000146.1:0-5305 GCA_047635635.1 Octadecabacter sp.
AGCCCACAACGGAGCGTAGATGTTCCAATGTTAGCAAGTGTTCGCGCCACTTGGCATCAATTGTTTGCAACAAGATTTGCTTTTCGATATTGCGCATAACCTCAGGCCCAAACGCTACGGCCTTTTCAGTCATATATGATTGTGATGCTTCTTCGAGTCGTTCCCGCAAATCACTGTCATCCACGCCTTCTTCATTGGCCCATTCGATCACTGGAACATCGATGCCCAACTGGACGCTTGATTGAGCGTAAAGCCCTTCAGTATCCCATTGATCCGCGTAACTTTTGCTTGGGATATGAACGTCTACCAAGTCATCAATCACTTGACTGCGCATGTCCGACACGATTTCAGACAAATCTTCAGCTTCCATGATTTCGCGGCGTTGGCTGAAAATAACTTTCCGCTGATCATTCATCACATCGTCAAATTTCAGCAGTTGTTTCCGGATATCAAAATTACGGCCTTCCACCTTAGCTTGAGCCCGTTCCAACGATTTATTGACCCAAGGATGCACAATCGCTTCACCGTCTTTCATACCAAGCGATGACAAAACTTTGTCCAGCCGTTCAGATCCAAATATACGCATCAAGTCATCTTCGAGGGACAAGAAAAATGATGATTTTCCTGGATCACCCTGACGACCCGACCGCCCACGCAGCTGGTTATCGATACGGCGACTTTCATGGCGTTCGGTTGCTAAAACATACAAACCACCCGCATCTTTTACAGCCTGTTCATCAGCTGTATGAGCTTCCCCAATTCTTGCGCGGACGATTTCTTTATCGTCTTCAGGGGATGCCGCAATTGCTTCCATGATCTTGAACTCGACGTTCCCACCTAGCTTAATATCCGTACCACGACCCGCCATGTTGGTCGCAATAGTAACAGCACCAAACTTACCCGCATCAGCGACAATCTGAGCTTCTTGCTCGTGCTGGCGCGCGTTCAAGACGTTGTGCACTATTCCTTCGGTCGTCAAAAGCTGACTTAGGAATTCAGACTTTTCAATCGAAGTCGTTCCCACAAGCGTCGGCTGGCCTTTTTCATTAGCTTCTTTGATTGCTTTAACGACACCATTAAACTTCTCAGACGCCGTACGATATACTTGATCGTGTTCATCAACACGCGCGATGGGGCGGTTTGTTGGAACCTCAACCACACCAAGCCCATAAATCTCAGCAAACTCGTCCGCTTCAGTCAACGCGGTACCGGTCATTCCACCCAGTTTGTCGTACAAACGGAAATAGTTTTGGAACGTGACAGAGGCGAGAGTGACATTTTCCGGCATAATCTTGCAGCCTTCTTTCGCCTCAATCGCTTGGTGCAAGCCATCAGATAGACGGCGGCCCGACATCATCCGGCCAGTAAATTCATCAATCAGCACAACCTCATTGTCGCGCACTATATAATCTTTATCTTTAGTGAACAGTTTGTGAGCGCGTAGACCTTGATTGACGTGATGCACAATTGATGTGCTTTCAGGCGCATAAAGAGATTGATCTGCAGGCAAAATTCCAGCTGTCACCAACCGCTCTTCGAGAAACTCGTTGCCTTCATCAGTGTAATTCACGTTACGGGTCTTTTCGTCGAGCGTGAAATGATCTTCCTGAATCTCTGGGATCAGTTTGTCGATAGTTGTATACATCGCAGATCGATCTTCAGCGGGACCAGATATAATCAACGGTGTGCGCGCCTCGTCAACTAAAATAGAATCAACCTCATCAACTATCGCAAAATTGTGACCGCGCTGGTTCATCTGCACCAGCTCAGATTTCATGTTGTCACGTAGATAGTCAAACCCAAGCTCGTTGTTGGTCGCATATGTTACGTCACACCGATATGCTGCATTTTTCTCAGCTTCCGGCTGCTGCGGGTAAATAACACCTGTTGTTAGACCCAATGCACCAAACACTTGGCTCATCCATTCGGAGTCACGCTTGGCCAAGTAATCATTTACCGTTACCACGTGTACGCCCTTACCCGTCAGGGCATTGAGATACGCAGGCAGCGTGGCGACAAGGGTTTTACCCTCACCAGTCTTCATTTCCGAAATATTTCCTTGATGAAGAAAAATTCCACCCATTAACTGCACATCAAATGCCCGAAGGCCTAATGCACGTTTCGCAGCCTCACGACAGTTTGCAAAAGCCTCAGGCAACAACACATCAAGACTTTCGCCATCCGTCGCACGCTTAGCCAGTTCTTCCGTCTTGGCTTTGATGCCTTCATCGCTAAGCGCTTCGCAGCCAGGTTCGAGCGCGTTGATCTGTTGAATCAGCGGCAGCGTTGCCTTAACCAAGCGGTCGTTTGGCGTACCAAAAATCTTCTTCGCAATTGTTCCAAGACCGAGCATATTCTCTCCGCACGCGCCTGTTTAGGCGTCTCTGACATCAATGTGTGAGGAGGTTGGTTGTGCCTGTCGAACGCGCCCAATAGAAACAGCGCCAAGACTAGCCCCCTCGGGACCTCTAGAGGATGTAAGGGGCCACCACATAGGTGTCAACGCTACGGCCAACCGCGGCTCATCAAGGGACTTTTATTATGCTATTTCGCCCAAAATTTTTGGCATCTGCCGCACTTCTTTCTATCTCTGCCAACTTCGCACTTGCTGACTCTCACGCAAACATGACCTCTGAAACTATCGTAGCCTCCGTTGACGGGTCTAACATCACCTTGGGACAGATCGTCATGTTGCGCTCACAACTACCCGAGCAATATCAACAGTTACCTGATGACGTGATTTTTAATGGTTTGGTCGAACAACTTGTGAATCAGCAACTTCTCGGAAACTCACTCGACGTTGAACCAAAACGAATCAGTATCGCCATTTCCAACGAAGTGCGCTCCATGCGGGCGAGTGAAGTAGTGAACACATTCACCAGCGCTCCAGTTAGCGATACAGACCTGCAAGCAGCCTTTGACACACAGTTTAGCGATATTGAAGCTGAAGCAGAATACAACGCCTCTCACATTCTAGTTGAAACAGAAGAAGAAGCTGTCGAAATCAAAGCGATGATCGACGACGGCGCTGATTTTGCCGAAACCGCCATTGAAAAGTCCACAGGTCCATCAGGACCAGCTGGTGGCGATCTAGGTTGGTTTGGCCCTGGCATGATGGTTCCTGCGTTCGAAGAGGCCGTTCTTTTGCTTGAAGCCAACGCTGTTTCTGCGCCCGTGCAAACTCAATTTGGCTGGCACATCGTAAAACTCAATGAGGTCCGCGTAACACCGCGGCCAACACTTGACGATCTACGAGCTGAACTGACAGCCAGCATCCAACAGCAGGGTCTTGATGCGCTTATTATGACTTTGACAGAAAGCGCCAACATCACGCTTCCTGAAGAAGGCCAGTTCGATTTCTCTCTAATCCAAAACCTTCAATTGCTTGAGGACTAATTATGACTATTTCACCCCTCGCACCCGATCGCTTTCCTGACTTACCAGTCATTGAAGGTGTAAAGTTCGCATCTCATGCGGCAGGGGTGAAATACAAAGACCGTAAAGACGTAATGCTGGTTGAACTTACAGCTGGCACTACCATTGCTGGAGTTTTCACGCGCTCAGCTACACGCTCTGCGCCTGTTTTGGACTGTCAGTCCAAAATGGGCGGCACACTTGTTGGCCGATCTGCGATCCTTGTAAATTCAGGCAACTCTAATGCTTTCACGGGAGCCGCAGGCGAACAATCCGTTACGGAAATTTGCGATGCAGTGTCTAAAGCTACAAATATCCCAACAGAACGAATCTTTACAGCCTCTACAGGTGTCATCGGTGAACGCCTGCCCCATTGTCGTATCATAGCCAAGGTCAATGACCTTGTGGCAGACCTGAGCCCAAATGGCATCGCACACGCTGCTCAAGCTATTATGACTACTGACACATTTGCAAAAGGGGCATCTGCAGAGGTTGTCATCGACGGAGAAACTGTTCGTATTGCAGGCATCGCAAAAGGATCAGGGATGATTGCGCCAGATATGGCTACGATGCTCGTCTACATCTTTACGGACGCTAAGATCTCACAAGCTGATCTACAGACATTGCTTACAACGCTAACCAATAAAACCTTCAACTGCATCACTGTAGATAGTGATACATCCACCTCTGACAGTCTTTTGTGCGCCGCCACCGGTGCATCTGGCGTTGATGTCACAAACAGCGCTGGCTTTACTCAAGCACTTCATCGGGTCATGCTTAATCTAGCTCATCAAGTGGTTCGCGACGGCGAAGGTGCAACGAAGTTTGTCGAGGTCCGCGTGTCAGGTGCCGCCAGCGACGCTGACGCCCACAAAGTGGGCCTGTCCATTGCCAATTCTCCACTAGTGAAAACTGCCATTGCAGGCGAAGATCCAAACTGGGGCCGGATTGTAATGGCGATTGGAAAGTCTGGTGCGCAAGCTGATCGTGATAGGCTTACAATTCGGTTTGGTGATATCCTTGTCGCCGAAAACGGTTGGGTGTCTCAATACTACACCGAAGACGCAGGGGCTGTTTATATGAAACAACAGGATTTGGTTATCGCTGTCGATCTTGGAATTGCAGGCGGACTTGGTACCATCTGGACCTGTGATTTAAATCATGGATACATCACGATTAATGCCGACTACCGCTCATGAAAACTGTTTTGGTTAGTGCCGTTGCACTCATCGATGTTGATGGCCGCGTTCTTCTCGCCCAACGACCAGAAGGAAAATCCATGGCAGGCCTTTGGGAGTTTCCTGGGGGAAAGGTGGAGAGTGGCGAAACACCTGAGGTCGCGTTGATCCGCGAACTACAAGAAGAACTTGGGATCGATACATGGCAGTCTTGCCTCGCGCCACTGACGTTCGCTAGCCACAGCTATGAAGATTTCCATCTTCTAATGCCTTTGTTCGCCTGCCGTAAATGGAAAGGCACCCCGAGCCCGCAAGAAGGCCAAAACCTTAAGTGGGTGCGGGCAAATCAACTGCGCAACTACCCAATGCCAGCTGCAGATATTCCATTAATTCCAATTCTTAGAGATTGGCTTTAACCAAAGTTATTTTCAATATTTATATTTATAATAATTTAAATCTTTTAAAGACTTGTTCAAATCACGCCAAAAAAGCATCACTTCCTGATTAACGTGCCTGTCTTTCGGCTAATGTTTGTTTAAAAACGGTTTTAGAAAATCGCCTTACTTCGTACTATTTGAGTTGGAACAGAAATTTAGAAGCAGGGCCAACGCGTTTGAACTTTGAACGAAGGCAAAGTGATAATCTCAGGCTACCAATACTAATTTATAAGCTTTCCCACTTGTAAAAAAAACTAATTTTTGATCCTACAAAAA
>JBLILC010000147.1:0-5292 GCA_047635635.1 Octadecabacter sp.
GGACTTAGCGCAGACGTTTGGATTGGCATTGCGCCGCATGACGCTCGCGCCGTTACCTGCCGATCTGAACTTTACTTCGAACGGAATTAATTCCACTTCAAAAACCATCCATTAAGAAATTAATATGAAAAAGATACTACTTTCAACGGCGCTTACATTTGTTGCACCAATAGCGTTTGCTGCTGGCCAAGCGCAGGATGTTTTGACGACGTATTCCAACATTGCTGAGGCGAAGTATCACGATAGTCTGACGACAGCTTAGACGTTGCAGGTGGCTGTTAGTTCGCTGATCACAGACCCGTCCAAAATTAACTTACAAGTGGCTAAGCCTGCATGGTTTGCTGCGCGCGTACCGTACCAACAGACGGAAGTGTACCGTTTTGGCAATGCAATTGTTGATGACTGGGAAGGTAAAGTGAACGCTTGGCCGCTAGACGAGGGGCTGATTGATTATATAGATGCGTCCTCTGGTGGCCCATCTGATGAAAATGAATTTGCAGCGCTGAATGTCATCGCAAACCCGACATTCACGTTGTCAGGTGTTGATATTGATGCGTCTGCGATCACACAAGATTTCCTTGAAGGTTAGTTGCATGAGGCTGACGGCGTCGAAGCTAACGTTGTGACTGGTTACCACGCTGTTGAGTTTCTTTTGTGGGGCCAAGACATGAATGGCCACGGTAGGGGTGCAGGCATGCGCCCGGCGACGGATTATGCCATGGGGAGCGATTGCACGAATGGCAATTGTGACCGCCGTGGTGAATACCTGCAAGCGGTGACAGATTTGTTAGTGGCTGACCTTGAGTGGATGACTGCGCAGTGGGCAGAGGGCGGCGACGCACTCGCGTCCGTAATGGCGGATGAAGACGCGGGGATTGCCACGATCCTGACTGGTATGGGGTCGCTTTCCTACGGTGAAACGGCGGGTGAGCGCATGCGCCTTGGCGTCATGTTAAATGATCCTGAAGAAGAACATTCCTGTTTTGCGGACAACACCCATAACAATCATTACTATAACGGTGTTGGCGTACAGAGCGTCTATCTTGGCAGTTACACACGTATTGATGGCACGGTTGTATCCGGCGCATCCCTTGCTGATTTGGTTGCAGGATCTGACAGTGATCTGGATGCTGAGATGCGCACCAAACTTTCTGCCACGATCCGCGAACTTGGCGATATCAAGCATGCTGCTGAGGCGGGTTTTGCATACGATTTGATGCTCCAAGCGGGCAATGCCGCCGGTGAAGATTTGATCATGGGAGGTGTAAAGGCCTTTATCGACCAGACGAGATCTATCGTACGTGTGGTTGCGGTTCTAGATGTGGATGCCATTGCTATTGTGGGGTCTGATAGCCTTGATTATCCAGAAGCTGTGTTCCAATAAACAGTTCTAAAGTTTCAAAGTTTAGGCATGCGCAGCAGTACATTGTAGCGCATGCCGCTGTTACGAACACTGTCTATGACATAGCGTAGCTTAGCACTGCTGTTCGCCAAGGTTCGCTAGTGCTGTGCCATGCGGTATGGTCTCCTATTGATCATTGTTGGTACCGAAGTTGTCAGCTGTGCGGACTAACTGTTCTCTTGAGTTCCGATCAGTAGAAACTTTTATTTGAGACCTCTTTTAGCGGGTATATTCTCTGGCGTTACAACCTGAACGTTGGAAATCTCTGTAATTAAAAGATCTTTTGTCAGCTTGTGATAATGTAGAAAGGTATGAAATACATTTTCCAAATCTACGCTCAGGTCATGATACAAAACAAAGCTAAGGCGACCAGCTTCAATTAATGCTCTGTTATCTTTATCGAGGTCGTGGGCTACGAAAATATCAGGCAGCAAATTATTTTGTTCAAGAGTATTTAATATAACATGGTTTCCTCCGCCCATTGAATAAACAGCACATAAATGATCCAAATCTTCTACAGCGCGATGCAGGATGCGTGATGTCTCATAAAGAATGCCGCGTCCTCCACTTACATCTACGATATGCAATTTTGGACACAGTTGTTTTAAGGTGAACTTGAAAGCTGCTTCCCGTTCCTCTTCACCGAGGAAACGATCATTGCTACGTGAGGTCAGGACTGTGCCAGAGATATCGCCAACAGTTTTAGCGATCAGATAAGCAGCTGTCTGGCCGGCACTTTTATTATCAAGCCCGACATATGCGATGCGCTGCGTTGCGGTAAGGTCGGTGACAAGCGTGACGACAGGGATGCCCAATGCGATCAATTTATCGACCGCTGTGCGCACTGTGGGGACATCGCGCACCTTGAGACATGCACCTTGGCTTCCACGCTTGGCGATGAGGGCAAGGACCTGCAAGATGTCAACCTCATCCATGATTTCTTGCACCACAAAGCGTGGGCGGCAAACGGCACTGCCGATCCGCGGCAACACGTCTTCAACTGCTTGTTTGATCTCTCGACTGAAACGGTTTGGTGCTTCAATAACAAAATCAAAAAACATACGTCGCCCGCGGGCAGCAAGTTGGGCCTCCTGTCCCTTAAGTTCAGAAATCGCCGCTGTGACCCTTGCTTTTGTTTGTGGGCTAACGTGTGAACGACTGTTAATCGCACGGTCGATCGTCGCTGTGCTAAGCCCTGATTGTCGGGCTATTTCTTTCAATGGAAAACGATGGGTCATTGATGTATTATTGATGTATTTTGATTATCTAATCAAGGTTGTTTTGTTGTATATTTTTAACAATAGGAGATGAATCATGAAAGATCACACCGAAAACAAAATTGGATATTTTGATACTGACGCCTGCGACCTAAACGTATTTGAAGCGTTGATTACGCAAGAGCTCAATCCTGCATCAGTCCCGCATGCGAGTGATATCCAAAACAAAACTCCGATTTATGATATGTCGTTGCTTAGAACAACTCTTGACGACATTGTGACGCGTCGGCAGCTTATGACAGAATGGGCACAGGTACTTATGAACGGTTCAGGCGTTCTTGTTCTGCGTGGGGTCTATGCCGATACAGGTGTAATTGACGAAGCAACTGCGGTTTATGAAGCCATCATTGCGAATGAAAATCTGGCAAATGATGGTGGTGGGGACCATTTTGCCGCATCAGGTTCAAACGACCGTATTTGGAATTCCTTACAAAAACTCTGCGAAGAAGCGCCTGATGTTTTTCTGCGATACTTCGCCAATACATCCATCGCTGCAGTATGCGAGGCGTGGTTAGGGCCAAACTATCAAATGACTGCGCAAATTAATCTGGTGCACCCTGGCGGAGCTGCGCAACAAGCACACAGGGATTACCATCTGGGTTTTCAAACCGCTGAAGCAAGTGTTGAGTATCCTGTCCATGTGCATGACCTTTCTCCCACTCTAACTTTGCAAGGTGCGCTCGCCCACTGTGATATGCCAATCGAAAGTGGGCCCACCAAACTGTTGCCATTTTCGCAGCTTTTCAAAGCGGGCTATGCGGCTTGGCGACGGTCAGACTTTCGTGCGTTATTTGAAGAACAACATATCCAACTGCCATTGGCAAAAGGTGATGCCCTGTTTTTTAATCCTGCCCTATTTCATGCTGCTGGAGCAAACACGAGTGATGACATTCATCGAATGGCTAATTTGTTGCAAGTGTCTTCAGCTTTTGGTCGAGCAATGGAGACGGTAGATCGTCGAAAAATGTGCAAACTTCTTTATCCGTTTGCCATGGCATCTCATAATGGATCCACTTTAAGTGTTGGTGAATTGTCTGCGTCAATTGCAGCAGTAGCAGAGGGTTATTCTTTTCCTACAAACCTGGACCGTGATCCACCCCAAGGCGGTCTTGCTCCAGAAACCCAGCAGGCTCTGTTCGCGCGGGCAATTGTTGAAGGCATGAATGAAAAAATATTTGCAAGTCACCTCGATCGAATGAAAGCTAATCAAAGTGTGGAGTAGCAGTTCAGGAGCAACAAGATACTGATGAGAAAGGCCCATGTTCTAGACGACATTTTAATTACCAAATGCCTTATCGGACTTTATGTTATTTTATGTAAGTTGTTAAATTATACGAGTAAACTGGCAGAGGCTTGGATGCATCGACGTATAAGCTTATGTTTGTGATATAGCTGTAGATTATGAAAAACATTCTCTGTGTGTTTTGAACTTTGACGGATCAGATGGACAATAGGTTATGAACAAAGAAGAGCCTTATGTCTTGCAAAATAACGGAAAAGGGCTTTGATCAACAAAGAACCCCGTTGATTTCCTGAACTAAAAAAAGATTTTACTTAAGAGAGAGTGAATACAACTGTGTTTTGTATCTGCGCCATAAGCTGTCTCGTGAGAAGCCTGGCAGATTGATGAGGGCGCAATTCCAAGGTATCGCAGGTCACGTGGAGATGTCTGATCAAGTTTAGATAGGATTATGAAAAATATTTCACTCTTAGAAGCATTTTGGGACAACTGAGCATAGAACTTATCAAAGTAAGTTTTGAGGAAAGTGACGAAAAAAATGGTTCAGTTTATGCTGTCATGTCGTATTTCGTTCTCATCATTAGATTTTAAGATTTTTATATTTTAATACTAAATCGTATCTTTGGTTATGTTGCAGCCGCTCAATGTCCCTTTTGACAATGTTGTGATGCAGCATTTGTATGAATACCAATGGTAGGTTTAAATTTAATTTTGCTTTGGTCAATTTTAAGCTCATTAGATGAGGTACTTTCATCATGGTGAAAGGGCAAAGCTTTGGCCTAAAGCCGGTGGTTAATTTTTTAAGCAAAGGCTCAGGAAGGATTTTACATTAAACGGATATTTTTATTTATTTTAATCTCTTAGGTTCAACTACCGTGTGTCACCGAGCTTTTGAAAAAATGATAAATTTGCCTTGGTTCATATTATTTTTCAACATCTGAAAGGCCCCGAAGCAGGGATGTGACCAAAAACCAGTGTAAAAGTGGAGTGGTTTAGCTGGCGACTGTCAAAGAAAATTTATTTGAGGGAACCACCGTCATATACCTTACTAACCAAAAAGGTTTTGTGTTCCATTAAAAGATACCCAAGCAGGTAGAACTAGTGAGGGGGTCATTGCTGCCAAAACATTTGTTCGGCTGAAGTGTACTAGAGTAAAATCTTTTTCTTTCGTAATCGGGGGCATGCGAGGTGCCAAGCATTGCGTTAACGCTGAACCTGCTAAATGGCCTTTTGTAACACTTTTACTGAAAAGGCTATTTAATGAAACGTACGACACTGACATTTTTGTCCGGCTTCGCCGCAATCACAGCTACAAACGCTTTTGCTTCGGATTTGGGTCCGTTGATAGCGCCTGCGGATTTAGTCGAGACTAC
>JBLILC010000148.1:0-5154 GCA_047635635.1 Octadecabacter sp.
TCGACGGTTCATCAAGCACATACAATACACCCTGAAGGCCAGAGCCAATTTGACTGGCAAGCCTGATGCGCTGGCTTTCTCCACCTGACAGGGTGCCAGAATTACGCGAAAGTGAAAGATAATCAAGACCGACGTTATTCAAAAACCCAAGCCGTTCTCGGATTTCTTTCAGAATCGCCACCGCGATCTCATTCTTCTGCTTGGTCAGAGAGTCGGGTACCGTTTTGCACCACTCATACGCTTCTTTGATAGACATCTGAACAATCTGTCCAATATGCAGACCACCGATTTTAACCGCCAAAGCTTCTTCGCGCAGGCGATATCCACCGCAAGTACCGCAGGACCTATTATTCTGATAACGTTCGAACTCTTCACGGATCCAAGTGCTATCCGTCTCACGGTAACGCCGTTCCATGTTAGGAATTACGCCCTCAAATGCACGGGACACTTCATAAACGCGCCCCCCCTCATCGTAACGAAATTTAATCTCTTCATCACCCGATCCATGCAGAAAAACTTGCTGTATAAACCCAGGTAAATCCTTCCAACGTTCGTTCTTGTCGAACTCATAATGCTTGGCGATCGACTCGATAGTTTGAAGAAAATAGGGACTCTTGCCTTTACGCCAAGGAGCCAAAGCCCCGTCGTAAATTTTTAATGTTTGGTCTGGAACCACCAACTGGTCGTCAAAAAACAACTCAACGCCTAAACCATCGCATGGTTGGCAGGCCCCAAATGGCGCGTTAAACGAAAACAAACGCGGTTCTATTTCAGGGATGGTGAACCCGGACACAGGGCAGGCAAATTTTTCTGAGAATGTGAAACGTTCGGCCTCACCTTCCTTCGGAGCAGTTTCAAGAATCGTAATACCATCAGCCAGATCAAGTGCAGTGCGAAACGAGTCTGCCAATCGTGTTTCAAGCCCTTCGCGAACAACAATGCGATCCACAACCACATCAATATCGTGGCGGAACTTTTTGTCCAGTGTTGGCGGCTCATCTAGTTCGTAAAATTCACCATCAACTTTCACCCGCGTGAAGCCTTGCTTTCGAAGTTCAAGAAATTCTTTACGGTACTCGCCTTTGCGGTCTCGTACAATCGGGGCCAGAAGGAACCCACGGGTCCCCTCCTCCATTGCCATGACGCGGTCTACCATATCCTGCACTTGTTGTGCCTCAATAGGCAAACCAGTGGTAGGCGAAAATGGCGTGCCAACTCGGGCAAACAGCAGGCGCATATAGTCGTAAATTTCAGTCACAGTGCCAACGGTAGATCGCGGATTTTTGGATGTGGTTTTTTGTTCAATTGAAATTGCAGGTGATAAGCCAGAAATGTGGTCAACATCCGGCTTGCCCATCATATCAAGAAATTGGCGCGCATAAGCTGACAAAGATTCTACGTATCGGCGCTGTCCTTCTGCATAAATCGTATCGAAGGCCAGAGATGACTTACCAGATCCTGAAAGCCCTGTAATAACAACAAGTTTGTCACGTGGGATATCAACGTCAATGTTTTTTAAGTTATGTTCGCGTGCACCGCGTACTTCAATGTATTTAAGCTCAGCCATGTCATAATCCCATATTTCTTCCTACCACATAGTGACACAATGCGCTGTGACCAGCCCTTATTTAGAACACAACAAGAACAAAAGGAAGAATTAAGCTGTGTCTACCAGCATTTGGACGGCTTAGAGCGCCGTATTGCGTGCCGCTCGATAAGCAATCATCGAAAATAGGGCACCTACAACGCAAATCACGATGGTAACCCCGGCAATTCCACTAAGACTACCAGCAAACAATGCATAGATAGGTGTCCCACTAAAAGTACCAATATTTCCTAATTGCGCCATTGCTCCGTTTGCGCGTGCCTGATCACGTGGCGCGTGGTTCAATTCCGGTACAGCAGCAAAATTTGCACCCGCTGTAAGACCCATTGCGAACATCCCGCACAATGCCACTGCGATGGATCCCGTCAACGCCATAATCGCAAACAAAATGGCGGCAAATGCAAATCCAACTACAGATAATTTAGATGCTGCAATCTTTCTCGCAACAAAGCCACTTAAAAACGTCCCAGACAAATTTGCCAGCGGCAAGACTGCCGTCAGCCACAGCGCACCCAGTACTGCTGGTAGGAAGGCCACCAAAGCAATGAAGATAGATGTATAAATCCCATGTCCCAATCCCGCTGCAAAATAACGCGGACTAGAGTAAATCCCACGGTGAACCTCAAGGAAATTGGGCATTGCGTTGCCACCCGCCATGACCCGCGGCAATATCCACCATAAGATTGGGAACAAAATCGCTAACAATAAGCCATGCCCCATGTAGACAGCCTGCACGCCTCCCCATGCATGAACATACGGCACGATCAGCGCCAAAAGTGTATATCCGACACCAAAAAATGTAGCCCATATCCCCATGACAACACTTTTGTCGGATGGTTTCGCCAAAGCCACCATCATTGTTGGTAGAGCTACAACCAACAGTAAATGCCCAAATCCTTCCAGTACCCGTGTCGCCATAAACGCTGCAAATGACATCTCGAAGCCTTGCAATAATGAAAGTAACGACGACATTACTACCGCCCACAAAACCGCTTTTCGCACGCCTATATTGGACACTAAATAACCAGCCATGGCGCCACCCAAAATGCCAACAATCGATACTGCTGAAACAGCCAAGGGAGCCGATGCATGAGGATAAAGTGTCTGAAAAGCTTCAAACGTAAGTGTAAGTTTACCAAATTGCGAAGCAGCCAACAGGCCTGTACTCCACAATAAAGCAATCAATGGCCACATTGTTTTTTGATTTATCATGGACTGTGGCTACGCTCGCGCACTGGACAGGGCAAGACATGAAAAAGGCACCATTTAAGGTGCCTTCTTCCGTGTGACTAAAACGCACAACACATTACATATGAATAACCCGATCATAGGCATCTAGAACGCTTTCATGCATCATTTCCGACAAAGTCGGGTGCGGGAAAACAGTTTCCATCAAGTCTTCTTCTGTCGTCTCAAGCTTTCGACCAATAACGTAGCCTTGGATCAGTTCGGTAACTTCAGCACCAATCATGTGTGCGCCTAAAAGCTCTCCAGTTTTAGAATCAAAAATTGTCTTTACCATGCCCTCGACTTCACCCAAAGCAATTGCCTTGCCGTTGCCGATGAATGGGAAACGACCAACTTTGATGTTATATCCCAACTCTTTCGCCTTAGCTTCTGTATAGCCAACAGACGCAACCTGTGGATGACAATAGGTACAACCAGCAATTGATTCAGGCTTCACTGGGTGTACAGATTTACCCGCAATTAAGTCAGCGACCATGGTGCCTTCGTGCGATGCTTTGTGAGCCAGCCACGGGGCACCCGCAATATCACCGATGGCATAAATGCCGTTTACACCCGTACGGCAGAATTCGTCTGTCACAACATGGGTGCGATCAAGTTTGACGCCCACCTCTTCAAGCCCAAGACCCTCAACATTGCCAACAATACCAACTGCGGAAATGACCGTATCAAATTCCATCTTCTCAATCTTGCCACTGATCTCAATATGCGCGGTAACTTTGCCTTTGCCACGATCAAGTTTCTTGACCGTCGCATTTTCCATAATCTTCATGCCTTGCTTAACAAAAGATTTTTTTGCAAAGGCAGAAATTTCAGCGTCCTCAACAGGCAGAACCCGATCCATAACTTCTACTACTGTTGTATCAGATCCTAAGGTGTTATAAAAGCTCGCAAATTCAATACCAATAGCACCTGATCCAATTACCAGCAACTTTTTTGGCATGCGCACTGGTTCAAGCGCCGCTCGGTACGTCCAAACAAGATCACCGTCTGCCTCAAGGCCCGGTAATTCACGGGCTCGCGCGCCGGTTGCTACAACGATATTATTGGAGGTGAATTTTTCTAAGACCTCACCTGTTTTAACCGAAACTTTGCCCCTCGAAGTGATCGTCGCATCACCCATGACTACAGTGCATTTATTCTTTTTCAGAAGATGACCAATTCCACCGGACAATTGTCCCGCAACTCCGCGAGACCGCTTGACGACTGCATTAAGATCAAAATTAATACTTTCAGCAGATAGACCAAATTCCTTGGCGCGCTGCATCAAGTGAAATACTTCAGCGCTGCGCAACATTGTTTTGGTGGGTATACAACCCCAGTTCAGGCAAATTCCACCTAAATTTTCACGCTCTATAACGCAGACTTTAAGCCCCAATTGAGCACCACGAATAGCCGCTACATACCCACCGGGTCCTGCACCAATCACTATCATATCAAAGTGTTTTGTTTCATCTTGGGCCAAGCTGGAATCCTCCTCATTCAAATTTAGTTTAGCATTAAACTATATTTGAGATCAGAGCCAGTGACCCAGCGTCAATTCAGCTATGCACAGACAACACAGCTCAGCTTGATAAGGCGGTGCCACCTACTTGAGGTTGCATTCGTCAGCTAAAGCAAAATAAAAGCCCTTCACTCGCGAGCAGTATAAAATGCGTGATAAAATAAAAAAATCAATGGTAAACCACCGTACCATTTTTCTCGATTCAACTCGAGAATATAACAAACAACGACTAAAAATATAATAAACGCAATATCACTACTTAGACATTCAACTCCCGCAAGCATTTCCCTCAAATCTGTTTTCAAAAAAAGATTTGCAAAATCCTCGCCAGAAATGCGCACAACTGCAAATCACTCACCTCATAGCCAAGATTGTCTTTAGACAACTTATTAAATTACCACAGTAATACAAAACCGTCTCAGGCCAAATTACATCTACAAAATAGCAATGATCATAAAACCCCGTCAGTAGATTGGTTGTTCCGTGTAGCTTCACGTTGCTAATATCCATCAAAACGCACTCTTCAGTCCATTTTACGACTTGCCCAAACGCTCTGTCAGCTAGCCGTTTGTCCGTTGGAAAAGCTGTATGTAGCTAACACATTCTATTATTGAGTGCGATCGTAGTTAAAGTATTCACCCAACTGGCGTGACAGCTCAAGCCAGAAGTGATCACTGAAAAACCCAGAGTTCTAAACGGTGTACGTAGGCGCGTTCACGCTTCAAAGAGTAAAATTAATACAGCGAAATGTTATCGTAAACCACCTTAACTTAGACACTTAAAGTTTCCATCCAGAAAA
>JBLILC010000149.1:0-5104 GCA_047635635.1 Octadecabacter sp.
AGTAACACGTATTTTATCACCGTCTACAGTTTCTTTGGCGGCACATATAGCGCTGTGCCGTCAAAATGGGCCCAGATTTTAGTGCACGACGGCGAAGTGCTGGCGATTTCAATTAAAGACGGTGAATATTAAAGTTCACTGTTAGTAATGTGGTGGCCGCTGATCGACAATTGTCGCTGACCCTCCAGCATCAGTTTCGCGACCTGCTTCGCGTTCCATTAACATTTGTACCCGGTACGTGAGTCGGCTAATTTCGCCTTCCTGACGTGCAACGATATCGGACAGATCATCAACTGTGCGAATAAAATGCGCCAGCTGCTCTTCAAGGCTTGTTTGATCATTCATAAAGCTCATTACTGTGCTGGTGTGTGCTTTGCCAACCCCCACTGTTGCGCGAAAGCGCCCTGCACGGTAAGCCGCAGTTAAATTGACCATAAGCGGAGCCACTCCATGGCCAAAAAGCAAAAAGTCCAACGACCTAAAGCGCAAACCCCCAAAGGGTTTCGTGACTATTTTGGTGCAGAAGTGGCACAACGCACGGATATGCTGCGCACTATCGCAGGTGTTTATCATCGTTACGGTTTTGAGGCGCTTGAATCGGCTGCTGTTGAAACTGTTGATGCGTTGGGCAAGTTTCTGCCCGACGTGGATCGCCCCAATGAGGGCGTGTTTGCGTGGCAAGAAGAAGACGAAAGTGGTGGTGGAGACTGGCTCGCCTTGCGCTACGATTTGACTGCACCTTTGGCGCGAGTGTTTGCACAACATCGGAACGATTTACCGATACCTTACCGTCGCTTCGCAATGGGCCCAGTTTGGCGTAACGAAAAGCCTGGCCCGGGTCGGTTCCGTCAGTTTTATCAATGCGATGCAGATACAGTAGGCGCAAGTTCTGTTGCTGCTGATGCTGAAATTTGCGCGATGCTGGCTGATACGCTTGAGGCTGTTGGGATCGAGCGTGGGGACTATGTGGTGCGGATCAACAACCGCAAAGTTTTAAATGGAGTGCTGGAAGTTATGGGGCTGTCTGACGATGACCAGCGCACCAATGTTTTGCGCACCATCGATAAATTTGATAAAATTGGTGAAAGCGGTGTACGCGAACTGCTTGGTAAGGGGCGTCTGGATGCGTCGGGTGCTTATATTAACGGCGTTGGCTTGTTAGACGAACAGGTGGAACCTGTCGTTGCGTTTCTGACATCCAAGGCGGCAGACACGGCAGGAACACTGGAAAATCTACGCGCCGCAATTGGTGAAAGCATCATCGGTACTGCTGGCGTTGATGAACTTGAAACCATGGCTGATCTTCTCGCAGCTGGTGGTTACGACGCGCAGCGCATTGTCATCGACCCCTCCGTTGTGCGTGGCCTTGGCTATTATACTGGCCCAGTATTCGAAGCTGAATTAACATTTGAGATCAAAGATGAAAAAGGCCGTCTGCGATCTTTTGGGTCTGTCGCTGGTGGTGGCCGTTATGACGACCTTGTGAAACGTTTTACTGGACAAGAAGTGCCTGCGACGGGTGTTTCTATTGGCGTTGATCGCCTTCTCGCAGCATTGCACATGAAGGGCCGTTTGACGTCTGACACTTCAGGACCTGTTGTGGTAACCGTAATGGATCGTGACCGTATGGCGGATTATCAGGGAATCGTATCTGAATTACGACAGGCTGGCATCCGGTCTGAAGTTTATCTTGGTAATCCGAAAAATTTTGGTAACCAGTTAAAATACGCTGACCAACGTAATTCACCTATTGCTATTATTCAGGGCGGTGATGAACTGTCGACAGGAACATTACAAATAAAAGACCTGATCCTAGGTGCGAAAATTGCTGAAACAGCGACCCTTGAGCAATGGAAAGATCGGCCCAGCCAGTTCGAAATTCCCCGCGCTGATCTGGTCGCGCGGATCTTGGCTCTGTTGGACGAGCAATCCAAGTGAGCGCTGATACATCACAGGCCATTTGGGACCGCGCACGTCGCTACCAATCTGTACTGGTTGGACATGGGGCAGTAATCACTGACGCGGACGTGCTGCAACCAGCAGATACGCTGCTGGATCTTTACGGTGAAGACATTCGTGCGCGAACGTTTACTACGCAAGATCCGTTGCGTGGTGAACAAATGCTGCGCCCTGATTTTACCGTTCCCATTGTGCAACAACACATGGAATTTGGTTCAGAACCTGCCCGTTACACTTATTTAGGCAAAGTGTTTCGCAAACAGGAAGCTGATGAAACCCGCCCCACCGAATTCGTCCAAGTTGGATTTGAAATCTTTGATGGTAAAGACGTCGCAGCTGCTGATGCTGAGGTTTTTGCTACTTTCGCAGATATACTGGCCGACGTCCCAGTGGCGCCCGTGACAGGCGACATTGGTATTTTACGAGCGGCTGTCATTGGACTAAAAACATCGGAACGTCGGCGTGCAGCCCTGCTGCGCCACTTGTGGAGGCCCCGCCGATTTAGGTCACTTTTGGATCGTTTTGGTAGTGTCACACCTATGCCTGCTGCACGGGCGGCTTTATTGGGTAATGCAGACGCGATGGCGAACTTGCCAGTAGTCCTTGGGCTAAGATCAGAATCCGAAATCGCCTTGCGCATTGAGGCGCTGCAGGCTGATGCCGCTGTTGGTCCTATTTCAAGTTTTGAGCGCGACCTTGTTGCATCGCTTCTGAAGGTCCGTGAAACTGCACCGAATGCATTGGCATCGCTGCGGGATATTGCTGTTGATTTACCATCAATCAGTGCTGCGATTGATGGGTTAAACATGCGTCTGGACGCAATGGCGACCCGTGGCATCGACGTTGATGCACTACCTTTCGAAGCGGCATACGGACGCACATCAATGGAATACTACGATGGCTTTGTGTTTGGCTTTTCATCCAACGCAGGCCAAAATATTCCACCGGTAGCAACTGGTGGTCGCTATGACGCTTTAACAGTAATTCTTGGTGGTGGTATTGGTGTGCCAGCCGTGGGCGGTGTGATCCGCCCAGATCTTGTGGCTTTAGTGGAGGCTGCCAAATGACCTTGAAGCTTGGTATTCCGTCAAAAGGACGGTTGATGGAAAAGACGTTTGATTGGTTTGCAGCGCGTGGCGTGACATTGCGCAAATCTGGATCAGAACGTGAATATGCGGGAGCCGTAGACGGTATAAACGGCATTGAATTGGTGCTGCTGTCAGCAGGTGAAGTGCCACGAGAACTTGATTCTGGACGCATCCAGCTTGGGGTGACCGGGTCTGATCTAGTGCGCGAAAAGTTGTCACTATGGGACCAGAGGGTTGTTGAAGTGGCAAAAATGGGTTTTGGTGGGGCTGATCTGATCATTGCTGTGCCGCAATCATGGAT
The DNA here is from genome assembly GCA_047635635.1 of Octadecabacter sp. Taxonomy (GTDB): domain Bacteria; phylum Pseudomonadota; class Alphaproteobacteria; order Rhodobacterales; family Rhodobacteraceae; genus Octadecabacter. Next base: position 3,349 of record JBLILC010000149.1, read on the forward strand.
TGATGTGGACAGTTTAGATGATCTCGATGCTGTTGCCGCCGCATTCCGCGCGCATCACGGTTTTAGGCTGCGCATTGCCACAAAGTACCATCGCCTCGTGCGTGAATTTCTGCGTGAGTACGGCGTGGCTGACTACCAACTTGTCGATAGTCAAGGCGCGACAGAGGGCACGATTCGCAACCAAACGGCAGAGGCCGTAGCTGACATTACGTCCACAGGCGAAACATTGCGCGCCAACGGATTAAAAATCCTTCCTGATGGGATGATCCACGCCAGCCAAGCCACTCTTTTCCGCGCACGTCGTCGCAATTGGACCCAAGCCCAACGCGACACATTTAAAGCGCTAGAAGCCAAGCTGAACTTTTAACCCATAATTGGTTTAAAAACCTGAAGTAATTATATAAAAGCCATTTGTTCGAGGCAATTTCTGGCGTTGGCTGGTGGCGGAGCACCCTCTGTGTATGGTGTCGAGCAAACATCACCAGATCATAGTATTCCAATTTCTGCTAAGGCAGCACTTAGCGAAGGGGGGAGAGGCTCTTCGTTTTCGCGTCCAACAGGCAAATCTTTTGGGGCGTCTTCGGGTTTTAGGTACCGCCATCCTTGAAATGGACGTTTTAAAGACGGTACGACTCGGATCAGTTCAGGGTCTATCACTATTGCACAGCGCCGAATGCTGTCAGCGCCGATGTATTCATCAAGCCGGACAATCTTCTGGCGGCATAATATTGCACCCTTGACGATCCAGTAAATACTGCCGCCAGCAACTAATTCGGCCTCGCGTTTAGGCCACATCCGCGTCACATGCCGCGGCAATCCGTCCTGTGCTTGTGCGCGCTTGGTCGCTTGCCACTCGGCGAGATCTGCGACAGTTTCAGTCCCAACAGATAGTTTTTGAAGGTGCAGTTTGGTTGCCAAAGTGATATACTCCAATTCCTATATCTGCTATAATATAATTTTCTCAATACTATATATAGATCCACAAGCGTTCAATGATTCTACTTAACATATACCAAAGGACCGCCTATGACCCGCTTTGCTGCCCCAATCGCCGAACAAATCTGGGACATGAAATATCGCCTTAAGGAGGGTGATGGGACCCCGATTGATACATCCGTTGAAGATACTTGGGCTAGAATTGCCAAATCACTTGCATCCGTTGAAAAAGACCCGAAAGAATGGGAACCGAAGTTTTACAAGGCCTTGAATGATTTCCGTTATCTTCCGGCTGGTCGTATCACTGCTGGCGCTGGAACAGATCGTTCCGTAACGCTATTTAATTGCTTTGTTATGGGTACAATACCTGACACGATGGGCGGCATTTTTGACAGCCTTCGCGAGGCGGCGTTAACTATGCAGCAAGGGGGTGGCATCGGATATGATTTCTCAACGATCCGGCCTAAAGGTGCTGTGGTTAAAGGTGTCGCCGCTGATGCATCTGGCCCGTTGTCGTTTATGGATGTGTGGGACGCCATGTGTCGCACGATAATGTCGGCTGGATCACGGCGCGGCGCAATGATGGCGACGATGCGCTGCGATCACCCGGATGTTGAGGACTTCATTACCGCCAAATCTGATGCTGCCCGTTTGCGGATGTTCAACATGTCCGTGTTAATCACGGACCCTTTCATGGAGGCTGTGAAGGCAGATAACCAGTGGAACCTAGTTTGGGCGGGTGAGACTGTTCGTACGGTGCAAGCTCGAGATCTGTGGGATTCGATTATGCAGTCTACTTATAGTCATGCTGAACCTGGCG
>JBLILC010000150.1:0-4622 GCA_047635635.1 Octadecabacter sp.
GTGGACCTGTTCCGTTCGGGAACAGGTAAAATACTAAGATGATGCGTTAGGATTCATTTTCAGAACCGCGGGTTGCGGTAGTGCCTTGGGCTCGGCTTTGGGCTGAAAGATTTCGTTGGTTGGCCCGAACTTTTCGACTGATCCGTTGACTAACATTAATACCTTATCACATAAGGCCAGCAAATTGGTCTTATGCGTTACCAGAACAACAGTTTTACCGTTGGCTTTCAGCGTCTGGATACATTTCGCCAGAGCCTGTTCCCCATGGCTATCAAGGTTAGAGTTCGGTTCGTCTAAAACAATCAGGCAAGGCTCACGATAGACAGCCCGCGCAAGGCCAACGCGTTGGCGTTGGCCTCCAGACAAGTGGTTGCCGTTATCACCAACATCTGTCCCGTACCCATCGCCTAGTTGCTGCACCATTTCATGTGCACCGGCCAAAGACGCTGCTGCAACCGTTTCTTCATCTGTCGCGTCTTCTTGAAAACGCGAGACGTTTTCACCTACTGACCCCCGAAAAAGTTTTACGTCTTGAGGGAGATATCCCAGGTGTTTGCCCAGTTGCTCAGGATCCCAGTGTTGAATTTCTGTACCGTCCAAACGTACAGCACCGCTGGCGGGCACTGTTGCGCCAACGATATGGCGCACCAGCGTGGATTTGCCAGATCCACTTGGACCAATGAGTGCCAGAACTTCGCCTGCCTCAATGTTGAAATTAATGTTGCGCAAGACTGGTTCGCGACCCCCTGGAACCGTGCCGAACAGTTGTTCAACGCGCAACGCGCCCTTAGGCTCTGGCATCTGAATCTGATCTTCGTCAGGCTTGATAGATCCAAATAACTTCTTAAGACGGGCGTGTGATTGGCGTGCGCCCACAAATTGCTTCCACTGCTGTACGGCTTGTTCGACCGGTGCCAATGCGCGGCCCATTACAATAGATGCTGCGATCATGATGCCTGGAGAAATTTCTTGTAGCATCGCGAGGTAGGCACCAACCCCTAGAATTGCGACCTGAAGACTCATCCGGACGAACTTGGAAGATGCTATGACAAGACCACCACGACCGCTCGCAGTGGCCTGATGATCAAGCATCTCATTGTGCTGGGCTTCCCAGCGTTTGGATAGTGGTTTTTCCATACCCAATGCGCGAATAACTTCAGCATTCTGCATCGTCGTTGAAACGAAATGGTTCGCACCATTACCCGCCCTACCCGCTTCTGCCAGCGTGCCACGGGTGGAAAATTCATTAGCCAACGCCAGAATAAAGATAATCAATGCACCGCCTGTGGCTACCATGCCAAGCCAAGGATGAAAGGCAAAGCAAAGCCCCAAGAATAATGGCACCCAAGGTGCATCAAAGAATGCTAAAATACCCTGACCCGTCAGAAATTCTCGGACTTTGTCGATGTCATTCAATGCAACCTGTGCGCCGCCTCCAGGCATTGCAGTTTGCTGCTTCACAACCAAGTGAAATGTCGGGTGCGCCAGTACTTCGTCAAATTGAAGACCGGCACGCACAAGCAACTTAGAGCGGGTGAATTCCAGCAGACCGTATGCCAAAAGTAAACAAATTGCGATTACAGTCAGTGCGATCAGCGTGGTGCTGTTCCGACTGGAAAGTACGCGGTCATAAATTTGAAGCATGTAAATTGGACCAACAAACATCAAGAGGTTTGTGAACATTGAAAAGACCAATGTGGCAGCGAAAGCCATACGATATTTACGATACGCTTGTTGAAGCGAATTTTGGTTCTGCATGGGTAAAAGGTACCTTTAGACGGCTGTTTTTCGGCCCAACGAATGTGTTCAATTCACTGATAACGCAGCATAATAAATACCAGAGTTGCGGCCCTAAAAGCCCATCACTGGCGTACAGTAACGGTTATCATAATTCTGCCTTAAATGGCAATAAAACTTCGGCACTGATCTAGCATCCGTCGTGGACTGTATCAGGTGATAAGGCGTCATCGCAAGGTTTGTTCGCTGAGTAACGCTAAGTGTTCCATCCTTGATGATCACATTGACCCTCGGCGTTCGGCCTTTTTCATGGCAAGGTCGGTTTTAGAGGGCATTCGGAAGGAGAAACGTGATGCTCGTTCGACTGCATAGCCAAGCGACGACAACACCAAAGATTAGAGCGGCCATTCAAGCCTGCGAAGATCCGGCCTAGATGCTGAGTGAACGCTATGGCAGTTCTGAGCAGACTGCTGTCGCGATCAATTGCTGGGCTCCCGTTCTTAACAAATCCGTCAGCGCGTCCGTCATCCCGTCTCGACGCGCAAAATCAACAATGTTAGTCGTCTCCATGGTGGTGTATCTCCTTTGGTTGGACTGCTGTCTCACAACAACAAATCAACCAGATACGCCGCCAACCTTCAAATCCCTCAAACACCAAATTCAGTCATAGCTCTTTGAATAAGTCGCACACTGCCCAGTCTGGTTAGGATCATAGGGTTGATGGATTTTGCCCCCGCAGCGGCATCTCTGCACCACAACAGGGGTTGAGAAATTAGTTAATTATCGGCACACAGCGTAATGTTCTGGTTTGGGCGATATCTAACCCATTCAAATACGCAGCTAGTAACGACAAGTCAGATGCACCAGATCGCATGCTTGTGAAAGGCCACCGTGTCAGTCCGCTATTTTTTCGATGTCACCGACATCAAACAGTATCTTAAATTACACACCACCGTATCAGGCATTCAACGTGTCTTGATTACGGTGATCTGGGAATGTGTGCACAGGGTTGGTTCAGATCAGGTTTTTTTGTGCATCTGGGACGGTCAACACAAAACGTACACCGCGCTTAGTTCTAGTTTTTTCAGTGAGATGAATGGTATTGATGTTGATGTTCTGAACGCGGCCTTGCAGGGTCGCGCAGTACAATCAACAGCGACGGTTTCTCCCGTGCTCGCACGATATCGTAATAGGCCTGTGAAATATCAAGTATACCGTGCCATCGCTAATTTTCAGGCGTTACGCGGCAAGGAAAGCCATTTTGCAAAGCGGGGTAGCTCGATTGCTGAGTGGCGCCAAAACCGCGTCTCGGTACAAAACATTGCCCCACCCTCGTTCAAGACATGTGATGTTGCAGACACCATCCAGATCGGGGACCAGCTTGTCGTTCTTGGGGCAACTTGGGGTCTAAACGGGTTTGATCAGTACCTGCAACACCTCAAAGAAACGCAAAATGTGCGGATCACGATGCAGGTCCATGACTTGATCCCCCTTGTGATGCCACATCATCTAGCCAGCGAATTTTCGTTAGAATTCCACCGTTGGCTAGAAGCATCAACTCGATACTGTAGCCGCTATTTCGTTGCCGCACAGAACACCCGCTGTGATCTGGAACGCTTTATGGAAGAGGTTGACGCCCGTCGCCCCGTGACTGTGATCCCTTTTGCACGTAAGCTAGGGACTAAGAAAATAGCTCCTGCCCCGACCACTCTCAAGGCGCTGACCCAAGCACTTCAACATATCCGTCAAGATATTCTTAACAAAACAAAAGTACCTTACGTACTTGTGGTAGGGACTATGGAAAGCCGCAAAAACCTGTGGCGTCTGGTGCAGGCTTGGGACCGACTTACATGCGATACCGCATTGGAAATGCCCAAGCTGATGTTTGCTGGCAGACAGGGTTGGTTCAACGACGATATGATGGTGTGGATGCGGGCCTCGGGTAACTTACGCGGTTGGGTCCACTTCGTAGATAGCCCTTCGGATGAAGAGCTAGCCTATCTCTACCAAAATTGTCTGTTTACTGCGACAGTTAGCTTATATGAAGGATGGGGTTTGCCTATTGGCGAAAGTCTAGGTTTTGGCAAAACAGCTGTGGTCGCCGACAATTCAGCCATGCCCGAAGTTGGGGGCGATTTGGTTGAATATTGCGATGCGCAGTCCATCACCTCGATTACGAATGCTTGTCGCAAGCTGATTGTAGACCCAGATCATCGCCGCGCGTTGGAAGACAAGATTGCAAACACTGAACTGCGCGGTTGGGATGATGTTGTGACCGACTACATCGCCGCCCTTTTAGAGGATAAGGATTAAGTATTCATATCCAGTCTTCGCTGTTTGGAGTGTGAGATACTTCTCATTTGTTGGACAGGATCTGGGGTAAATTAAGCTATTCTTTACGCCTGCTAATCGGGATTGGTTATTACAATTCTATTGTAGTGACGATGATGCGTGGTTTGCCGCTAAAATGCTCATTTTTATTGTCAGATTACCGCCTTGTCGCCCTTCAATGTGGCTTGTAACCTTGAACTTTGGGGCTGTAGCTCATGGATTTGACCTAAGCATTGCGGCGGGGGTGGCTGAAACCAACGTAATGATATCTGCAGCCATATTTTTCCACGTTCGCAGACCACTGTGGCTGTCTGCGATCCTGTCTTTCAAAGCCGCGTACGCGGTGGGATCGATTTGCAACTGGTTAATCAACTTAGCCAGAGCTACATAGTCATCAGGATCAAAATATTGTGCCAAATCACCACCCACTTCGCTTAGCGCAGGCGCGGTCGACGACAAGACCGGTGTGCCTAGCCACAGCGCTTCACCGGAAGGCAAACCAAAACCTTCCATATAGCTAGGGATCACTAACGCCAAAGCGTTTTTATACAGCA
>JBLILC010000151.1:0-4567 GCA_047635635.1 Octadecabacter sp.
AAAATGTTATGCGTTCACTTTTTAGCAAAGCCGCACCAATAAAGGGAACTAAAAGAAAAAGTCCTAAAAATTCGTAGCTCTGCAAACCTCCAAAGACCTGGGCTGATAAGATTGTCGCGACAGCGGCAGCTAATAAAATACCTGATGTGGGCGACGCCCCTCTTATCATGACCCAACATTCCCAAACCATCAATGTCGTCACAAAAACTGCGAGTATCTGAAACCAGACTCCACCGACAACAATCGCACCAATTCCGATTAATGCCATCCAAGCACCTGATAGTAAACGCAATTTCAGATCATTCCAATCAGCAGCCATATCAGGCTTTTACCGCGCCAAAGCGGCGGTCCCGCGCCTTAAAGCCACTCAGTACTTTAGCAAAAACAAACGGCGTAAAATCTGGCCAGAGCGTATCAATAAATTCGTATTCTGCGTATGCCGACTGCCAAAGCAAAAAATTTGATATCCGCGCTTCGCCACTGGTGCGTATCACTAAGTCAGGGTCAGGCAAAAAATAAGTATCGAGGTATTTTGGAAGGGTTTCATCACCAACATCAGCTGGAGAAAGTTTGCCAGTCCCAACATCATGAGCTAATCGTTGCGTTGCGCGCGTGACTTCATCGCGACCACCATAGTTAAGTGCAACAGTCAGATGCACTAGTTCGTTTTGAGATGTAAGCAGTTCTAATTCGTCCATCAGGCGGACCAGTTTATCATCCAACCGCACACGGTCTCCAATGAATCGAACACGAACACCATTAGCTAGCAAATTACGCGCCTCACGTTGAATATAGCGACGAAACAGTTTCATCAGACCGGCAACTTCAGTTTGTGTTCGTTTCCAGTTTTCTGTGGAAAACGCAAATATTGTTAAATACTTAACACCCTGATCAGGGCATGCCTCAACTATTTCACGGACACGGCGTGCTCCTGCGTGATGACCCATCAATCGAGGGCGCCCACGCATCTGTGCCCAGCGACCATTGCCATCCATGATAATTGCCACATGTTTTGGTCCAACACTGGTGTCTTTGGACATATGCGTCCCTCTCCGTTTTACTTGCCCACTCCTCAAAAAATAGAGGAGTTTCTCCGATCCCACAATTACAGGTCAGACCTGCATAATTTCTGCCTGTTTGATCTCAAGCTGGTCATCAATACGCTTGATATATTCGTTGGTCATTTCTTGAACTGCGCCCTCCCAGAATTTCTGATCGTCTTCGGACATTCCGTCATTCTTGGCTTTTTTGATTTGATCCATTCCGTCGCGGCGTACATTTCTGATAGAAACTCGACCGTTTTCACCATATGAGCCCGCAACTTTTGTTAGCTGGGTACGTCGTTCTTCGTTTAATTCTGGAATTGGTAGCATAATAATCGTGCCGTTTAGTTGCGGGTTGATTCCAAGACCACTTTCACGGATTGCTTTTTCAACTTTGCCAACAAGACCCTTGTCCCAAACATTTACTGTAACCATGCGCGATTCCGGCACGTTTACAGTGCCTAATTGATTGATTGGTGTCTGCGATCCGTAAGCATCGACCATTATTGGTTCCAAAATGGATGCTGATGCACGCCCTGTGCGAAGCGACGCAAACTCTACGCGCAAATTAGAAATCGCCCCGTCCATGCGTCGGGTCAAATCGTCGGTATCGAGGATAAAGTCATCTGACATATATGCTGCTCTTCTTAAATTATTTTGTTTGATAGATAGTTAGCGTCAGGCATTTGTATTTAACACCAGTTATAAGGTGCGTAATCCTCACCTAATCTAGACATGAAATCAAGCGCGTACGGTTGTCGATGTTCCAGTGCCATCAAGTATTGCTCTAAAACCACCGGGCTCATCGAGGCTAAAAACAATGATAGGCAAGCTGTTTTCACGAGCCAAAGCAATCGCGCTGGCGTCCATTACGCCAAGGTGCTGAACCAAGACTTCATCATATGTGATAGATTCATAACGTTTGGCATTGTCGTATTTATTAGGATCTTTGTCATAAACGCCGTCAACTTTGGTACCCTTAAAAATAGCTTCACAGGCCATTTCAGACGCGCGCAACGTGGCAGCAGTATCAGTCGTAAAGTAAGGGTTGCCAGTACCTGCGGCAAAAATGCAAATCCGCTTTTTTTCAAGATGGCGCACAGCGCGACGGCGAATGTAGGGTTCAGCAACTTCGTTCATAGTAATGGCAGAAATAACGCGTGTGTGAATTTTTAATCCTTCGAGTGCTGCCTGCATCGCCAAAGCGTTCATTACAGTGGCCAACATACCCATGTAATCTGCGGTGGTGCGTTCCATTCCTTGCGCTGAGCCTTGCAACCCACGAAAAATGTTCCCACCCCCTATTACCATGCAAATTTCAACCCCCATTTCTTGGACAGATTGAACTTCGCGTGCAATACGTTCCACCGTAGGTGGGTGAAGGCCGTAACCTTGATCGCCCATCAGGGCCTCACCAGAAATCTTCAACATGACCCTTTTATACGCGACTTTTTCGGGTTCAGGCATGACGGACTCCAATGCTGCTTTGCGTTATGCATAAAATGTCGCAAAAGGGGGTTGGACGCAACGTTAAACGGGGAATAATGCAATGGGACAACTAATGATTGAACTCTCGCAAATCGATCCCGAGAAACCAATTTTGATATATGGACCAACAGCGTCGGGAAAATCAGGTTTGGCTTTGGCAATTGCGCAGCATCAGGGCGGAGTGATTATTAATGCCGATGCGCTGCAAACTTATCAAGGCTGGCCAATTCTAACAGCACAACCACCATGCGCGGATTTGGAACGGATCCCACATTATCTTTACGGACATCTTGCAAATGATGCGCCATATTCGGTTGGCGATTGGCTCCGCGATGTGGCACCATTTCTGACGAGACCGTGCCGAAATAAGACACGGCCAATTATTGTTGGCGGCACTGGGCTTTATTTTACAGCCCTGACAGAAGGGTTGGCAGAAATACCTCCAACCCCGGCCCATATCAGGGCCGAAGCCAATTCAATCGTTTTGCTCGATCTAGTATCGGCACTTGATACTGCTACAGCATCAGTTCTCGATCTCAACAATCGTGCTCGCGTGCAGCGCGCTTGGGAGGTCCAAAAAACGACGGGACGTTCTATACGTGACTGGCAAAACGAGACACCACCACCGCTTTTGGCACTGAATGATTGCACTGCTCTCGCCTTGATGCCCGACGTGGATTGGCTAAACTCTAGAATCAAAAAAAGGTACAATATGATGATGAACGCTGGAGCAATGGTTGAGGCCAAAGCAATGTTGCAACAATGGGACCCCACATCACCATCATCAAAAGCCATAGGAGCTGCTGAAATGATCCAATTATTGGGCGGTGACATTACTCAAGATACGGCACGCGAATTGATAATCAATTCCACACGGAAATATGCCAAACGTCAACGCACTTGGGTCCGGTCCCGCATGAAGAGATGGCAGATTGTTGCGCTACCAAAAGTAGATTAAATCAGATCATTTTAAAAAAACGATTTACTAATAAATATTCTGGCAAATTTGCCAAAACGAACAACGTTCTGGATTTGACCACTATGATAATTAATCCGCAAAACCACCTCGCATTGACGTCAATTTGTCAAAGCGCCGGTCAAGGTCGCTGGCGCACAGAAACTATGCGTTCTCACACATCGCCACGTCTTATTTTTGTGACGCGCGGTCAGGGACGTATCACTGTGTCTGGTCTGACCAGCGGCTACGGCGCCAACAACCTTATGTATATTCCTGCTAGAACTATGTATGGATTTGAAGTTAGTAACACCGTATTTGGAGTCATTCTAACAGTCCCGACCGCCATGGCTACCGAATGGCCTTCAAACTCAGTCCATCTACGTCTGCGCGATGTAATTGCTCAAAAAGAATTGGCTGGGCAGATGGAATCGTTGGAACGTGAATTAAAATCAACTCAGCCTGGCCACTATCGCGCGGCCCACTATCAGGTTGGTCTTTTATCTATCTACCTTGAACGTCAAATGGCAATGCGACCAGAAACACTGACAGATAATCGCGCCAACACCGCTGCGGCCAAATTGGTTGCAGCCTATACGAGCCTAATTGACCGTGATTACCACCAGCATGCAGGGGTAGCTGATTATGCTGCCAACCTTGGTGTCACACCGACCCACCTTGCGCGTTGTTGTAAAAAGACTTGTGGAAAATCTGCGCTGTCCCTTCTGAATGATCGTATTTTGTTTGAAGCGCGAATACTGCTGCGCAACAGCAAAATCCCCGTGCATAAAATAGCAACAGATCTAGGCTTCAGCTCTGCTGCTTATTTTGCACGTGCATTTCAGGCGCATACCAGCCTAACACCATCGCAGTTTCGTCAGAAAGGCCCGCTCGCGCAAGCTTGAAAGAGTCGTTTCTTCTTACTTTTACGCCGCAGTGCAGCATCAATAGGTTGAGTCTTGCAGTCAATTTGCGACCATGCAAATGTCGTAAATCTGATTAGGACCGCCGATTACAGCCGTTGACCGCAGGATAAAAAACCTGCCTTAATACCTAACCTTGTGGGAAATTTTGTATGAAG
>JBLILC010000152.1:0-4492 GCA_047635635.1 Octadecabacter sp.
CGCCAGCTTCGGAAATAGCCGCCGCTACATCAGAATTGTTTGAGTAGTTTAACTGATTATCTAATAAACCGACAAACAATCCAACATTAGTACTTTGGGCCTCATCAGAAGTTTGGGCTAGGTTTCTAACACCATCAGCGACTGTCACATCACTTAGGCGAGCAATGCTCTGCAGCGGATCTCCACAGGCCGACAGCAACAAAGCCATCCCCATTCCCACCACTATCTGGCGCATTCAGCGTCCTTCATCCAAAGTTTCACAAGTTCCTAATGCAACCCCAACACTACGTCTACCACGTCATTTTGACAGGCAGGGTTTCGCCGATTGACTTAAAATCATAGCTAGACCTCCTGTACTTCGATGACCCCGCCAAGGCTGCGTAAAGCGCCTTTAATCTGAGGATTTATAGGAAATTGCATCTCAAGTTCGACGTCAATTTCTCCCAGTTCAAAATCATCAATTGTGAACATCACCGGACCACGCCCACCTTTAACGTTGTCACGAATTGCATTGTGCAAAATATCACTCACGGTTGAAATTGCACCCACATCACCCAAGAAAACCCTCAAGCCTGACGATCCGGCATTCGCCACGGCCATATCCGCAAGCATAACAGAACGGCCCAATAGTTTCAGCTGCTCCGACTCCATCGTGGCCTCAACTTGAACAACGACCTGGTTGCCAGTTTCCAGATGATCGCGTGCAACCTCAAGCGTATCCGAGAACATTGTGACCTCGTATTGGCCTGTAGGGTCAGACAACTGCACAAAGGCAAACCGATTGCCTCGCGCAGATTTACGTTCCTGCCGCCCCGCAACTGTACCTGCCATTTTACAAACCATTGCGCCGCCTGCTGCCTTGGCAATTACCTCGTCCAGCGTCAGCACTTTTTCTGTTCGTTTAAGCGCTGCCATGTAGTCATCAAGCGGGTGGCCAGAAAGATAGAAACCAACTGCTTTAAATTCTTCAGACAGCCGTTCAGCGGGCAACCAATCTTCCGCCCCCGACAGGCGCGGTTCTGGCAAATCATCGCCTGCTTCACCAAACAGCGACACTTGGTTAGAATTTTTCTGATCGTGGATCGCGGCAGAATAGCTAACAAGTGCGTCCAGACTTGCGAAAACCTTACGTCGGTTTGAATCGAGAACATCAAACGCCCCAGCGCGGGCCAGCATTTCTAAGGGACGCTTGCCAACGCGTTTAATATCCACGCGGCGAGCCAAATCAAACAGAGTTGAAAACGAATTTTTTCCTTCTGCCAAACGTGCATTAACAATTAGCCCCATGGCATCGACACCAACGTTTTTCAGGGCTCCCAATCCATAGACCAGTGTACCACATTGCACATCAAAAGTAGCGAGGGACGTATTTACGCAGGGGGCGAGCCATGGGAGATTAAGACCCTTTTTGACCTCTTGAAAATACACGCCGAGCTTATCAGTCAGATGTATATCACAGTTCATTACGCCCGCCATAAATTCAACCGGATGATTTGCCTTTAACCATGCAGTTTGATAGCTGACCACCGCATATGCTGCCGCGTGGGATTTGTTGAAGCCATAATTCGCGAATTTGTCGAGCAGATCCCAAACCTCCTGGGCCTTTTTTTTATTGACCCCATTGTCCAACGATCCAGCTAGAAACTTTGGCTTTTCGACATCCATCGCCTCTTGCAGCTTTTTTCCCATAGCGCGACGCAGGAGGTCAGCACCACCTAGTGAATATCCCGCCATTTCTTGTGCAATCTGCATAACCTGTTCTTGGTAAACAATAATTCCCTGCGTCTCATCGAGGATGTGGTCGATTGACGGATGCAACAGATCGCGATTTGATATCCCATTTTTGACTTCACAGAACTTTGGAATGTTTTCCATCGGGCCAGGGCGATACAATGCCACAAGTGCGATGATATCCTCAATGCAATCCGGCTTCATACGCCGCAGCGCGTCCATCATACCGCTGGATTCCACCTGAAAAACAGCGACAGTTTTGGCGGCGGCATAAAGTTTGTATGACGCCTCATCATCAAGTGGTATCGCATTGATGTCGTTGATTGTGCCATCTGCAGGGATATAAAGCTCAACCCCTGTAGGGCTTTTATGCAGGTCGCGACCTGATTTTAAAATTAGGTTCACCGCGTTCTGAATGACCGTCAGTGTTTTTAAGCCAAGAAAGTCAAATTTGACCAATCCCGCCTGTTCCACCCATTTCATGTTAAATTGCGTCGCTGGCATGTCAGATCGCGGATCTTGGTAAAGTGGGACCAGTTCATCCAAAGACCTATCACCAATCACCACCCCCGCCGCATGGGTTGATGCGTTGCGCAACAGCCCTTCGAGCTGTTGGCCATATGTCAGCAAACGGTCAACGACCTCGTCATTTTTGGCCATATCGCGCAAGCGCGGCTCGTCTGCCAAAGCTTTAATTATACTGACAGGTTTAACCCCTTCAACAGGGATCATCTTCGATAACTTATCGACCTGCATGTAGGGCAATTGCAACACGCGCCCAACATCACGAATAGCGGCTTTCGACAGCAACGCGCCAAATGTAATGATCTGGCCAACTTTATCACGACCATATTTCTTCTGGACATACCGGATGACTTCCTCACGGCGATCCATGCAAAAATCGATGTCGAAATCGGGCATCGACACACGTTCAGGGTTCAAGAACCGTTCAAACAGCAGCGAATACCGAAGCGGGTCAAGGTCAGTAATCGTCAGGGCATAAGCCACCAGCGATCCCGCACCAGATCCACGTCCAGGCCCTACAGGAATATTTTTATCTTTTGCAAATTTGATGAAGTCGGCCACGATTAAAAAATAACCAGGAAATCCCATGCCTTCGATAATCCCAAGCTCAAAATCGAGACGTTTTTCGTAGTCTTCGATCCCAACCGCATGAGGGATAACCTTGAGCCGGTTTTTTAATCCAGCATGCGCCTGCCGCTTTAATTCTTCAATTTCATTGTCGGCGAATTTTGGCAGAATTGGATCACGGGTGTAGACCTTAAACGCGCAGCGTTTTGCAATCTCAACGGTGTTGGCAATCGCTTCGGGAAGATCCGCAAACAGCGTTACCATTTCTTGCTGAGATTTAAAGTAGTGCTGTGGAGTTAAGCGACGGCGCGGTTCGTTTTGATCGACGTAGGCACCGTCAGCGATGCAAATTAGCGCATCATGCGCCTCATAAATTGACGTCTTTGGAAAATAGACATCGTTGGTGGCAACCAACGGTAGCTCCAACTCATAAGCCATTTCGACATGGCCTTGTTCAGAGAGCTGCTCAGCCTCAGGCAAGCCGCCATCAACCGGATGACGTTGAAGTTCGACATACAAACGATCCGGAAAAATTACCGCCAATTGAGCCATCAAAGCCTCTGCTGCAGGACGTTGGCCTGCACGTAACAGGCGCCCTATAGGCCCATCTGGACCACCTGATAAGCAGATCAATCCAACGTTATGCTTTGCCAAATCATCAACCGTGACCTGCGGCAATTGCCCGTTTGCATCCAGGTAGGCACATGAATTGAGCTTCATCAGGTTCATGTAGCCAGCTTCATTCTGTGCCAACAAGACAATTGGTGCAGGTAGCTCAGCATTTCGCCCTGGCTCATTCACACGCGATGCTAAATCGACCTGACAGCCAATAATTGGCTGCACACCAGCTTTCGCTGCATATTCTGAAAATTCCAGCGCGCAAAAAAGATTGTTGGTGTCAGTAACAGCCACCGCTGGCATGCCAAACTTCTCAGCCAACCCACAGATTTTTTTTACTGGAACCGCACCTTCAAGGAGCGAGTATTCAGTATGCGTACGAAGATGAATGAATCGGATATCTGTCATTGGTATACTCTAACTTGTGGTAACGGTGGGCGGAAGCTCCAGTGGTTAAAATGACTCTTTAATGCTACTTTTAATATTTAAACATCTGACGATAGGGTGTAATTTAGATACCAGAAAACACTTAGCAATTTAGCTAACAAACTTGACGCGTCCGACAATTTGGCAAATAGTAAGTTTATGCCCCATGATCTCTCAGCTGCCTTCTCCGCATTGTCCGACCCGACCCGCCGCGCAGTCGTAGAAAGATTGGCAATGGGCCCAGGGAGCGTCTCCAGCCTTGCTGCCCACCATGCGATGGCGCTGCCAACCTTTATGCGTCACCTTAAAGCACTCGAAAACTGCGGCCTTGTTCGGTCAGTCAAGAAGGGCCGCGTACGGACGTGCCATATTGAGGCCGCACCTTTAATGGAACTTCAAGGTTGGTTCGAATGGCAGCGCCGCGCTTGGGAAGGCAGAGTTGATCGGCTTAATGCACTGGCTGAAAAATAGAAAATAAAGAAAAAACTAATGTTAATTGATACTAGTTTCATTTTAAGTCCGCCACATAAACACTAGCTCAAATCATCTCTAGCAGTTACTCAGCCGCTCCAAATTTGTTGGGAAATGGTTTTAACCGTACCTTTTTCAGGTCGTAACCTTTCAG
>JBLILC010000153.1:0-4320 GCA_047635635.1 Octadecabacter sp.
CTTAGGTCAGGAAAGTCGTTTGCTGCACATACCTAGTTAGGAGTAATAGACCAAACGGGACCGTTTCGAACACCCTTGGTTTGTTGCCGTGTTCAGCATGTATGGAAGTAACTTTGGATTGTTTTGGTTTTAGGGTTGCGTTGTCGATCTAGAGACCATGAACTAAAGTTAAAATAAAATTCCGATGCTTTTACGAATGCCCCTGTGCATATCCAAAAAAACCAGATTTTTTTGTCAAAATTCGAGATTACCTAGCACCTTGACTGAGGAAGGAAGCCACAATGGAGCAAAGTCTTGAAACCTGGACCTCGGAAAACCTTAGCCTACAGAAAAGTAATACTGTTTTGGTCACCCGAGCCAAATCCGGGATCGGGTTTTATACCGCGCTTGCCTTGGCAAAGATGGAAGCGACAGTGGTGGTTGCGGGTAGAAATCCGGCAAAGGTTGAGAAAGCAGTCGCTGACATTCGCGCGGAAGGTATCGAAGGCTGTGTTGAGCCTGCGATTGTCGACTTGGCCAGCTTGGCCTCTGTCCGCTTTTTTTCGTCCAAGTTTCTTGAGGATTACTCAAGAATCAACATGCTGATAAACAATGCAAGTGTGATGATGCCACCCGCCGCCAAGACGCAAGACGGCTTCGAAAGCCAATTTGGTGTGAACTTCATTGGGCATTTCGCTTTAACCGGCCTGCTTTACGAGACGTTGACTAAAACGGGAATATTACCAAAGCAGATTGGTCGATATCATGTTCACCTTGGACCTAGGCCGCAGTGTGCAGGCCAAAGGCCAATCGGTCTAGTCTGTGGCCTGCCATCCGGGCTTCACAGCAACAGAAATGAAACGCCACATCGACACGAGCATGCTGAAGGGGCTCACGTTAATTGAAACTTGGCAAGGCTGTTTACCAACACTGATGGCCGCCACGACGACAGTAGTTGAATAGGGTGCATATTTTGGCCTTGATGGCCCTTGAGATGTGTGGGCTTCCCACACTTGGCATAATCGATGATGTCTATCTGGATCAGGACGTAGCTTCCAAACTTTGGGCGCTGGGCGAGGAAGCGACGGGCACCTCTTTCCCGCAAACGAACCGTTAGCACCAACGAGGCGCGCGCACTTACTAAATGGCCAAATTGTGTTGGTTACCTTGCCAAAGTTCTGTGTATTTTTTTGGAGAAAACATGTTCGATATTGAAGAAGTTACCAAAGACGTCCTAGATTTCTGGTTTGTTGAGACACCAGCAGAAAAATGGTTCGCGAAGGACTTGGACCTCGATGCAAGAATTCGAGACCGCTTTGCAGCAGCGTACGAAGATATTCAAGAAAATGGACATGATCGGTACAAGGCGTCACCAGATACCTCCCTAGCAGCTATCATCATTCTTGATCAGTTCTCACGAAACATGTTTCGCGACGACCCACGCGCATTTTCTGAAGACAAAAGTGCAATCGAATTGACGATTCATAGTATAGATAATGGAGTCGACAAAGTGATCCCTGAAGATCGGCGCTGTTTCATCTATATGCCTCTCATGCATTCAGAGGATCTTGCTGATCATGAAAAAGCCGTGGAGCTTTTTTCATCACTGATCAACAAAAAATTCCTAGAATTTGAGCTAAAACATAAAGACATTATCGATCGGTTCGGTCGGTATCCTCATAGAAACTCTGTCCTAGATCGCGAAAGCACTGATGACGAAATTGCGTTCGATAAGGAACATGGCGGTTTTTGATAGACGGGACATCGCTTGAGCAGAACAATCCGCGGATATCAGCTAGAACAACCTATCTGCGAGAAGGGGTTGCGGTGCTTCGCTGGCGTTTGACGCTAAGTTGCCATCGGCATTGCCTAGCATCAATTTCTAATATGGACTGTCATTTCAACCGGCCGACACAATACTTTAATCTTTATTCAGAGATGGAATATTGATCATGAAACATTGTTGCATAAATTACTATTCAACTGAGCAGCGTGCTAAGATCTGGGAAAGGTGGCAATGAAAATCAAACGAAAACAGCAACCGACTTTTGAGGTATTATTTGCCAAAAGGAACCGGCCTTTTAGTCCATTTTCAAGCAAAACTCAGCGCCCTCGCAAGACTTTACAATATCAAACGCCCGCAGAGAAGTTCCCTGAGTGTGTTGCATCGAACTGTTAAGATCGCCACCGTTAGCGATGATATGATTGCTCGATAATGCTGGACTTGCCGCAGTGAGAAGAAGGGCAGCAATAAGCCTTTTTTGATTTGATGCAGCAGTCCGCGTCACTGTCAGCTTTCTAACTCCTAAATTTTTCAATTCCCAATCCACAATTTAACAACAACTATCAACTCAGAGTATCCAATGCACAATCAAAGCGACCACACGTTAGTAATAATCTGAGGAACAGGTGATACCAATTTTCAAAGTGCTCTTGAGATCGTAAAATAGGTTTCTGTTCGCTCATGCTTTGTCACCTTAAACGTTTCTTCGTGTTTCAATAGCAACCAAATTTACACTGCATATTACTCAAAACTTATCGTTCGACAGCAATTTCATATGCATCCAGTCTCGCACCTACGTCGTATTATTTCTATTAGGATAAATTTAAGAGAGTGCTGATTTTTGGTATGTTTACGAAAATTAATCGCCTTAGCCAACTTTACCGAAGTCACGAACACATGGTAGGAAAAGACGTCACGCATGAGCCCTGGGCGATAGAAACTAACGCCCAACTTGGATCGATTGATGGTAGTAAGCTTTCAATTTATCAGTGTCGTGGCCAGTCAGATCTTGTGGTGAATACGGCAGCACAATGTGCATTCATACTTCTGATTGACGGGAAACTGACCAATGACTGAATTAGTGCCAACACGCGCGGCTGGTCTTGCCGCGATGCAAGCGTTTATTCCTGCAATGGGTCGCCGTTACGAGAATGGACGCAATTATGATCACGGCGTGGGCCAGCACAAAGCAGTATCGATTTTATCGCCGTACATCCGCCGCAGGCTGATCACTGAGCAAGAGGTCGTCGCAGCAGCATTGGATGCTCACGGGCCTGATGAGGCTGGGAAATTTGTCGAAGAAGTTATCTGGCGTGGCTATTTTAAGGGCTGGTTGGAACGGCGTCCGCAGGTTTGGGAAAGCTATGTCCAAGGGCTAAAAACAGATCTGGTGTCTCTCAAACGGGATCGTGGTTTACGGCGTGACATAGAATTAGCAGAAACGGGTCAAACGGGTTTGGATTACTTCGATTCGTGGGCGCATGAGTTGGTTGAAACGGGATATCTGCACAACCACGCACGCATGTGGTTCGCGTCGATCTGGATTTTCACGCTTGGACTTCCATGGCGACTTGGGGCTGATTTTTTTTACCGTCATTTGTTAGACGGGGATGCCGCGTCGAACACGCTGGGCTGGCGTTGGGCAGCAGGTCTGCATACGCGTGGCAAGCCCTATCCGGCACGCGCACAAAATATTGATACATTCACCAACGGTCGTTTTACGCCAAAACATGACGAACTTGCGGAGGTTGAACAAGGATTGGAGACTTCAGAGCCAGATGGCCTTCCGTCGGTGCAGCCCTTGCGCAAAGTCCGTGAGGCGCAGCCCGACCTGCCAACTGTGCTTTTAATCACAGACGAAGATTGCCAGTACGAGAGCTTTGATCTTGCTAGCTTTGACCTTCGGGGAGCTGCTACATTATCGTGCAGTCACTTGCGCTCACCGCGTCCTGTGTCCGAGCATGTTTATGGTTTTGAGACTGGCGCATTAGCTGATACAGCGTTGCGGTTGAATCTAGATATAACGCATCTCAAGGCAACCGAGCCATCAGTTCTGGCAGACTGGGTGGCAGAAGCTGGCGCAAAGCAGATTTTTACATCTTTTGTAACCCGCGGACCTTTGCGCGACTGGCTAAATTTAGTTGAACCGCGACTTGAGGAGCGCGGCATAACACTATGTGAACAGCGTCGTGCGTGGGATGATGCGATATGGCCGAATGCGACCGCTGGCTTTTTCAAGGTAAGAAAAAAAATCCCTCAAATTTTAGAGCATACATTAGGTATTCACCAGCGATGACGTCTATTCCTACCCGCACCGCTGACCTCGTAAGTCGTTATATGGTTCTAACGAAAGAGGTTATGCCTCAAATGGCGCGTGACCAATTGGTGATTTGGCCTGTCCGCAATGATCACTGTTTTCAGCGTATTATTCTTGATAATGTTTGTGACGGGCCTTGGTTCGCGCACCTGTCTAGGCCAGCCTACAAAAGTCTATCCCACGAACAAGCCGTCCGTGCAGTTCAATTGTGCGAAGACATCATCGCCAATCGTGTAGACCT
>JBLILC010000154.1:0-3867 GCA_047635635.1 Octadecabacter sp.
AAAAATAAAATTAACACATAAGCCATAAAAAATTCTGGGCTTGAAATTGAGCTGAGCGTAAACATGTTCGCCGCTTTGTCGAACGCAGTATTGCGATAGAGAGCCGCCAAAACGCCTAAAGTTACAGCCAGTGGCACAGCGAAACAGGCGGTAACTGTAGCCAGAAACATTGTATTGGATAGACGTGGTGCTATCTGTTCGGCGACAGTAGTGGTGCCAGCACCGCCAAAATTTGCAAAATTCAACTGCGCGAAACTTGTACCAAGGTCGAGGGTCAACATTCCTTTCAGCCAAATAAAATATCGCAAGATAAGCGGTTGATCGAGCCCAAGATCACGACGGATTGTTGCAACTGATTCAGGTGTAGCTCCTTGACCCAAAATGGCTTCTGCAAAGTCACCTGGTAGCGAATTAACCGCAACGAAAATTACAACCGAAACTATAAAAAGAGTAACTATACCGAGGCCTAAACGTTGAAGAACGATCTTCAAGATTGATTGCAAACTGTAGGTCCTCCATAATCCTCGGTAGCGTAGCGTGATAGCCACAGCTTACAACCCGTTAGTTTTCGTTCATTTTTGTTATAGCGATTGAGTCCATTGCTTGGATGAGTTCAGCTGATATTCTTGGTTCAGACATTGCATGGCCTGCTTTTGGGACCATTATCAAGCGACTTGCGGGCCACAACCCTGCAAGTGTGTAAGCCGAAACTGGCGGACAAATCATGTCGAACCGACCTTGAACAATGATCCCAGGAATATGCGCAATTTTATCTATATTGAGCATGATTTGCTGCTCTGCAGTTAGAAAACAACCATGGCTGAAATAGTGATTTTCGAGACGCGCAAAGGCGCGTGCATATTCAGCCTGGGCTAATCCACCTGCACCAGTACTATCAATTGAGGCCAGAGCATTTTCCCATCCAGCCCAAGCGCGCGCATAGCGGGTTTCCACCATTGCATCACCAGAAAACAGACGGCGGTGATAGGCTGCAATCATGTCGCCTCTCTCTTCATCTGGGATCAGGTTCTCAAATTTCTGCCATACCTCAGGCCAAAACGCCCCCGCGCCACCACCGTAAAACCAATCCAGTTCTCGTTGTGTGCTCAAGAATATACCACGCAGCACCAAGTGTGTGACGTGTTCAGGATGTGCCTGTGCGTAAATCAACGCCAGGGTCGCGCCCCAACTACCACCAAACACAACCCAATCCACAATCCCCATGGTTGTGCGAATAAGTTCAATGTCAGCAACCAAATGCCATGTGGTGTTGTTCTCGACGCTGGCATGGGGACGGGAGCGCCCACAGCCGCGCTGATCAAAAAGGATGATACGGTAAACTTCTGGATCAAAATAACGCCGCATCATCGGGCTGGACCCACCACCAGGCCCACCATGAAATACAACAACAGGTATCCCATTAGGGTTTCCACATTGTTCAATATAGATGCGGTGCCCATCGCCCACGTCCAGCATCTTCTGATCAAACGGATCTATTGGATCATAAAGATGTGATACCGTGCGTTTTTGTCCTGAGGCTTTATCCATATCAGATCTATACAATGGACTTTAAGTAATGCCCATTGTCGGTCAACATTTATCAGAGGTCATATGCAAACTGCACATTCAACAGTCGATCCTGCGGAAATCGCCAAATTTGAAGCTATGGCCGCCGAATGGTGGGATCTAGAGGGTAAGTTTAAACCTCTTCATATGCTCAACCCAACGCGATTAGACTATATCACACGCCAAATTGCTGCTGAATTTGGTCGTGATTTAATGATCGATAAACCATTTAAAGGTTTACGGATTTTAGACATCGGTTGCGGTGGAGGATTATTGTGTGAGCCAATGGCACGTCTTGGCGCAAATATTGTTGGAGCAGATGCAGCTGAACGCAATATTCCAGTCGCCAAACTTCACGCTGAACACTCTGGGCTGGACATAGATTACCGCTTTACGACAGCCGAAGATATGGCAGCAGCCGGTGAACAGTTCGATATAGTCCTGAACATGGAAGTTGTTGAACATGTGGCAAACCCATTATCCTATCTAACGGCCTGCCAGCGATTGCTGAAACCCGAAGGGCTGCACATCTGTTCAACCATCAATCGAAACCCGAAAAGTTTTGCGATGGCTATAGTCGGCGCAGAGTATGTCATGCGCTGGTTGCCCAAAGGTACCCATGAATTTAGCAAGTTTATCACCCCAGACGAATTGTTTTCGCTTCTGGTACAAGCAGGCCTTAATCCAGTGGATCGAAAGGGTTTTAAATTCGACTTTTTTGGGTGGAGCTGGTCAATATCAGATGGAGATCTTTCTGTAAATTATGTCACTGCAGCGCTAAAATCTCCAGTTCAATAGTCAGCTTTCTGAAAGCCAAATATAAACTGCCCGCGTTTCCACCAAAACCAACCACAAAAACCACATGCTAATCCAGTGCGCCTCACACTCAAAATATTGCATATCCAAGCAATGCTACATTGTTCCTCAATTAGGGTCCGTGACGAAGATCTCGACGGTTTGGTAATGTGTAATCGTATCATCCTTAAAAGTGCACAACTCGCCCACAAGCGGTAACTTTTAAATGCACCACACACCTTGATCATCTCCGATAGACGCCCAACGTTACAACGCGCAAAATAGATTTTAACTTCTTTATTAGCATCTTCTTTACGTAAAATTTTAATCTGAAGAGTGAGGGCTTTGGTCCAATAGATCTCACCCTAAAAATTGCACATGATGATTTCTGTTGGGCAGATGCCATCCTCAAAGCACCTTACAACAAAAAACATCAGTCGTTTTATCTGCTAGATCAGTTTTTAGAAGAACTCATACAGAGGCATAATGGTCGTTATTTAAAAAATTATGTTCAAACAACGCAAATATCTATTCAGCGCTGCGCAATAAGCCTGACAAAATTAAGTTGTTACCAAGCCAATAATCTTGCTCAGTTAAATGATCATCATCACATTAAACCATGTCCATGTTGATTTTATGTCTAATGTTAGAAGCTAAAAAATTACTGGAAAATTTGGTTCGTATTGTTTGGCTACCGAAGCATTATTCTTCTTCGCTCAATTGAATCCGCAACTCCCGCATAACTGACAGGATCGGACGGACAGTTTCATATCCAACCTTGTTGACGGCGCGCGCGATAATAGGTGCAATGGCAGCCATGGCAGCATCACGCGCGCTAAGGCCCGCCGGACTGATCGTAACCAGCTTGCACCGCGCGTCTTCCCAATCGGGGCGAATATGGACGTAACCAGAGTTTTCTAGTTTGCGTAGTGTGTTTGTCATCGCGCCACGTGTCAGATGAAACGTCCGTGCCAATTGTGCAGGTGTCTTTTCAGTTTGCGCACGCGCTAAATGATTGAGAACTGAAAAGTGCGATAGTTCCATTCCTTTTGGCAGCGCCTTTGCGACATTGTTTCGGGCAAGCTGATCCACAGTTAGAATTTCGCTGAACAAGGCAACGGCTAGGCTATCAGTCTGCTGATTCATCGGAATATGGGCCACCGTATGGTCTGTCATGGGTCAGCGCGGAAATGCGCCTGTTTGCTTTAGATACGTCATCAATGTCAAAATCAACGAGTGTGACTTCTCGTTTGGGCTCAGCACAATCTAAAACTGCACCCCATAGCAACACCACAAGCAAATAACAGTAGGTTTTGTGCGACTTGCAAAGCTATTTTTTATGAGACCCAAATTATACATCTGCCATAAGAACACTTACTTTTATCGTATGGACTTACAGGAAGGTCTCCCTGTGCGCTGCTTCAGCGTCGGGCAAAGACGCCAATGAAGCTAAAAGAGTGTTTTTACCAGCACTTACAAGTTCCAGACTTTAAATCAGAAACCACA
>JBLILC010000155.1:0-3784 GCA_047635635.1 Octadecabacter sp.
CGCGACAAGGTCTTCCGACGCTCGGTCTGTCAAAGCCTTTAGAACCAGTGACGGGTTCGTCGTGCAATCCACAGGCTTGTAAACTTTCACCGCCGCAACCTCGCCCGTATCAGCGACAACTTTGGTCATGGTTCGCAGTTGATCCAAAACACTTATCATATCGTGTGTCCTAACATAGTTTCTAGGGCGGTAACGTGTGCGGTTATGCCTCGTAATAATGAACTTCAGTAATTGGCATTACCAAAAGTAACAATGATTACTATCATAATCACATAAATAGTATTGCTTTTGAGGTTTTTTTTGTTACTTTTAAGTATGTTTTGCACGCATCATCGGATGCGCAACCTATTTGGTGGGCCAACTTGAAGCGGGAAGATCGAAAACAAGCGATTATGGATCTTCTTGTCACTGATGGGGCCGTGGATTTGGATAATCTTGTTCACCGTTTTGGTGTGTCCAAAATGACAATTCACCGCGATCTTGATTACCTTGAAGCGGCAGGTGTCATGCGCAAAATCCGTGGTGGTGGCACGATTGACGCTGGAATACAGTTTGAAAGCGATTTCCGCTTTCGTGCCCAGCAAGACCAAAATGCCAAACAAAAGATGTCCAAAGCTGCCATCGCAATGGTCGACCCAGGGATGACGGTGATGATTAACGATGGATCAATGGCTGCACTTCTCGGGGTTAGGTTACTGGAAAAACGTCCCCTGACAGTGATTACGAATAACGCCGCTGTCGTCGATGCGCTAAAAAATGAAGCAGGCATGACGGTGATCGCAACTGGCGGCACCTACTCCGACAAGTTTAACGGCTTTTTTGGAATGATCACTGAAGCAGCGATAATGGCCTTACGCGCAGACGTCGCCTTTATCTCCGCGCCAGCATTGATGGGACACGAGGTTTTTCACATGGACGAGACAGTTGTGCGCGCAAAACGCGCCATGATAGAAGCCAGCGCAAAGACATACCTTATGGTCCATCACAGTAGGTTTGGTCGCACCGCGCTGCGCAAATTTGCCAATGTATCGGAATTTGACGTAGTCATTACTGACGCGGCCCCGGCACCCGAAAGCATCACTGAGCTAACACAAGCCGGCCTTTCACTCACAATTGCAACATAAAATCGTGTTATTATAAAAGGCTAAATCTATGACGCACTCGCACATCTGGATCGGCACAAGCTGGAAAATGAACAAGGTTCTGGCAGAAGCACAGGTTTTCGCACGCGATTTGGCCACAGCAGACGCTAAGAGCGATCCGCGCATACAGCGTTTTGTCATCCCCTCTTTTCCCAACGTGCGAGAAGTAGCACAGATCCTTGCAGATACCTCCGTGAAGGTGGGTGTCCAAAACATGCATTGGGCTGACGATGGCGCATGGACTGGAGAAGTTTCCCCCCTAATGGTCAAAGATTGTGGCGCCGAAATCATTGAGCTAGGCCATTCAGAGCGGCGCGTACATTTTGGCGAAACTGATGACACCATAGGCCTCAAGGTCGAAGCCGCCATACGCCACGGCCTGACACCGTTGATTTGCATTGGTGAATCCCTGGCGCAGCGCGAGGCAGATTGCGCCCGCGACGTTCTTGAAGCGCAGGTTCGTAAAGCTTTGAGTAAACTCTCTGACACGCAAAAATCAGCCACAATCCTGCTCGCCTATGAACCCATTTGGGCCATTGGCGAAAATGGAATTCCAGCAACGTCAGAATATGCCGATGCCCGTCAGGCAGAAATTATAGACGTGGCCACAAAGGTCTTAGAGCGCAGAGTCCCTTGTCTTTATGGTGGATCAGTTAACCCACAAAACTGCGTGGATCTTATTAGGTGCCCGAACATCGATGGTTTATTCATCGGGCGCTCAGCTTGGAATGTTGCGGGGTACCTAGACATTTTGGCCAAATGTGCCGCAAACCTATAACACAACAAAGGAAATTCCATGAAAATTGCAGTTGCAGGCGATAGCGCCGGTGAAGGTCTCGCCAAAATTCTCGCAGAATATCTTTCGATGACACATGACGTGTCAGACGTATCGCGAACAGTGGCTGGTGTTGATGCGTTCTATGCCAATTTGTCAGACCGCGTAGCTTCAGATGTGATTGAAGGAAAATACGACCGTGCTATTCTGGTTTGCGGCACAGGCATCGGCGTCTGTCTTGCCGCCAACAAGGTTCCTGGCATTCGTGCGGCCCAATGCCACGATACTTATTCCGCTGGCAAAGCCGCCACATCCAATAACGCACAGATCATCACTTTGGGCGCACGGGTTGTCGGCGTTGAATTGGCAAAAGCCATTACCGATGCCTATCTAAACAGCAGTTTTGACACAAAAGGATCGTCAGTTGAGAACGTCGCTGAAATTGGCAAGGTAGATGCAAAATACCACAAGAACCAATCAAGTCAGTCTTAGGTTAAACAGCAGGCCGGACTGCAGGGTCCAGCCTCTTAAACCTTGCGCAGATGTTCGGCTATGCATCAATCATGATAGCGCAGAGGTCTCCCTTGGGTCCATGTGAGCAACAGATCATTGCTCTAGTTTTATCGATCTGCCACGATTCATTAGCATTTGGATGGTGGAATCAACCCCTTGCGGCCCCTGTCAATGCGGTAGCTGTGCACGCAGGCAGGCTAACTTCTTGAGCCAAGGCTTATTGGGCTTGCTCAACAGCAGGTAGCCAAGCCCCATCATTGTTTTATCACCCATTTTGGCCAACCAAGTTTGGTTATTTCATCAGTCGGCCCGATTTCCCAGGCCACGAACGAACCTCATCAAGGTTGAGCCGGTCTGGCACAGCAGCGCTCGCCTTAGAAAATCCTGAGGCATTAAGAATTGCAGCCGTTTTTTTGCCCAGCTGGGCAAAGATGAACCACCAATGGAAGTTCTTGAAGTTTTTGTACGTACATATCTCATCCATCTTTCCACACTAGAAAACGTAACTCTTAGCCTTGAGATAGTTGGCTAGACTGTTGGAAAACCGGATATCGCCAAAATATTTCTTAAGAACCAAAATTCTTTGCTTGATGCATTAACCATTTTTTTAAACCACGGAGTAACTGAAGGATCTTTTCGTTTTTTTGCATGACACACGAAAAGCAACAAAACTGATCTTGAATGCCATGGAAGGTAAAATGTTAAGAGCAACTTTGCAGATTAAAGGAACGAAAGTTGATCACACAGAGCTGTGGGTCTCCATTAAGAATGCATTTATTTGTTCACTAAATTCGACGACAATACCGAAGATCTGAGCTAACATTTTAGTCTGCAACGACCCGGTCTGGATGGTGCATGAATTCTATAGCACTCTCTGAGAAAACCGTTTTGAAGTGGCGAAAGCGTCGAAGACTACAGTCATACGCCACATTGCTTGCAAACGACACTGAGCCCCACCCAGAAGGTTTTGGCGTAATACGCTTTTGATGTCTATTTACGACTTACTCGCAATGGTCCGGGAGTTCTTAAAACGAACGTTTCACGCTCGTGCCGGAATCCATTCCTTCGTCGTCATGGAGTGGTTAATCTACGCGACCTGAAGGTCAAAAGGGCAAAGCCAAAGTACAACGCCTTCAAGACCTATGAGCCAGGCTAACTGCCTGTCAGCATTAAATATCTGCCACCAATGGTGGATGAGACGTCACGCTTGTGACTGTTTATTGCCTGAATGTAGTGTGAGAGGCATTAATGGCCGCTCTTACGGGTTTCCAATCCGACTTGAAACGATGAAACACGGTGACGTCTTGCGACTCTTTCCAGAATTTCCAACCTACTCAGCCCATGAAGGCGCATG
>JBLILC010000156.1:0-3513 GCA_047635635.1 Octadecabacter sp.
CGTAGCAGTTTCATCTGTCTCTCCGAATATTTTAAATTGCCCAACCACCGTCGATGACATGGCATTGACCTGTGGTGAAAGCACTGTCGTTGCTTGCTAAGTACAACGCCAAACAGGCCATTTCTTTACTTGTTCCGATCCGACCCATGGGCTGACGTCCTATGAAAGCTGTCAAGGCGGCCTCATAATCGCCAGTGTCACGCAATCGCTGGTGCATTGACGGGCTGTCGACCGTGCCGGGGCAGATCGCATTGCAGCGTATGTTTTGGGTCACATAATCTGCCGCGACCGCTTTGGTCAGCCCAATCACCGCCGCCTTTGACGCGCAATAGGCCAAGCGGTTCGGTACACCTTTGATCGAGGACGCCACAGACGACATGTTGATGATCGACCCGCCACCTTGTGCAATCATCCCCGGCAAAACCAGTTTGATAAGGCGGTATTGGGCTTTGACGTTCAGATCGAAACTAAAATCCCAATCCTTATCATCACATTCCAAAATCGTCCCATTTGCCACGTAACCTGCACAATTAAATAACGTATCCATTGTGCCGATTTTTGCGATGAACATACTCACCGATTTACCATCGAGCACGTCCAAAATATGCGTCTCGATCCCATCAACTTTGTCAATTTCAGCCAAGCTATCAGCGTTGATATCCGTCGCAATGACCCGTGCGCCCTCAGCCGCAAACATCTCAGCCGTCGCACGACCAATTCCTTGCCCCGCCGCCGTAATCAGCGCTGTTTTTCCGTCTAAGCGTCCCATTTAGCAATGCCCTCTTTCCTATACATCTGCAATGTTATCTTCGGCATTTTGATTACCGGATTTTTTCGCGCCCAAAGGCCCAAACCGCAAAAATTTCATTTTCCCCCTTGCTCAAATGCACTCTTGAAGTTTAACTTGCATACAGTATGTTAAATACACTAACCCAATTTAAAAACAATATCAATCGGGAGATAAATCATGAATAAACTCAAAACGACCCAAAACGTTTTCGCGGCGTTGCTGACTGGCGCGATTAGCACCATTGCTTCATCCGCTATTGCACAAGAGGTGCTAAAATGGGGCCACGTCTACGAAAGTGCTACGCCCTATCACCAAGCAGCGCTCATGGCAGCAACCGACTTTGAAGCAGCAACTAATGGGCGCTATAAAATCGAAGTGTTTCCAGCTTCCCAGTTGGGCAAAGAAGTCGCACTGAACGAAGGACTCTCCCTAGGAACTGTCGACATCATTTATACCGGCGTTGCCTTTATGGGGCAATCTTATCCACCAATCGCTATCTCAGATTTCCCCTTTACAATGCGGGACTTTGATCATTGGGCAGCTTACTCTGAAAGTGATCTTTTTTCCGAACTCGCCCAAGCCTACACTGGCATTACAGGTAATCATGTTGTAAACTTGACTTACTACGGTGCTCGGCATGTCACAGCCAACAAGCCTATACTGACACCAGCTGATATGGTGGATTTGAAAATCCGGACACCCAATGCACCTGCATATCAGATGTTTCCCGAAATAACCGGAGCAAACCCTACTCCGATGGCCTTCTCTGAAGTGTATTTGGCACTGCAACAGGGTGTTGTCGATGCGCAGGAAAACCCACTTCCAACAATCCAATTTAAAAAATTCTATGAAGTTCAGTCGAACATAAATCTAACAGGTCACATCACAAACTCACTTGTCACTCTAGTCGGGCCAGGCACAGTAGGGAAACTGGGCGCTGAGGATCTTAAAGCTTTGGATGCTGCCCTAATTTACGCAGGTAAATGGGCGTCTGCAGAGATTGTCAAATCAGAAAATGAACTGGCGGCGTGGTTCACTGAACAAGGCGTCACCGTGAACGTTGTCGACAGAGGCCCGTTTATCGATGCGGTTTCCCCTGCTTTATCGAGTGCTGATATGCCCTGGGCTCCAGTAATTTTTGAACGCTTGCAATTAATTAAATAGAAGTAATGAGTGCTCGCGCCAAAATGGTGCGAGTGCATCCTTCCATCAAGGAGCAAGTAAGTGAACACCGTTGATAAGTCTTTCGAGGACCTCGTGGCTGAGGTTGACCCTGATGTGGATGAACAGCTAAGTAAACTAAAGTTTACCCTTTGGGACATCCCATTACTTTTGATCTTTACAGCCCTGTTTACAACTGTTTTTCTTCAATTCTTCACCCGCTATGTTTTGAACGATTCACTTTCTTGGACTGAAGAAGCTGCTCGCTATTTACTTATCATTTTGACTTTTACTGGTGCATTGAAATGTCAAGTTCTTGATAGCCATATCCGTCTTGAATTCATCGACAACTTAGTTGGAGACTATATCGAAAAACTAAAATTTATTGCACTGATACTAACAACGTTCTTCTTTGGCGTACTTGCTTGGTCCATGGTTATTTTGGCTAAGCAGACCAGTTTTCAGAAAATGGTCTCGCTACCTTATCCAAAGTATTATTTCTACGCTATCCTCACCGTGGCGCTATGTGCCTTACTCGTATTACAGGTGAAACAAATTATTTGGGCATATAAGGAGTTAAAACGTTGACCGTTATTGCTTTATTTCTTTCGCTATTCACGTTGATGCTGCTGCGTGTGCCGATTGCTGTAGCTCTTGGCCTTTCATCACTGGGTTACATTATACTTGCGGGCCTGCCACCAGTTGTTCTAGTGCACAATGTTGTCAATGGCATGAATAGTTTTACGCTATTGGCTGTCCCGTTCTTCATTATGGCTGGAGGCCTAATGAACTCTGCAGGCATCACTAGCCGTATTTTTGCCTTTGCTCGATCCCTTGTAGGTTGGTTGAACGGTGGATTGGGACATGTTAATATTGGAGCTTCAATTATATTTGCAGGAATGTCCGGTGCGGCCGTTGCTGATGCAGGTGGTCTTGGTGCCATCGAAATTCGTGCAATGAGAGAAGCTGGATATGATGACGAATTCTCTGTTGGTGTAACAGCGGCATCCTCTACCATCGGACCAATCATTCCTCCCTCACTGCCATTGGTTATTTTTGGTGTGATGGCTTCCACGTCCATTGGTGAACTGTTCGTAGCAGGTATAATTCCAGGGTTGATGATGGCTGTGTCGCTAATGATAATGGTGTGGTTTATCGCACGCAAACGGGGCTACCCAAAAGATGCCAAATTTTGCCTTAAAAGGGTAAAAAGTACATTTTTAAGAGCAATTCTCCCACTTATGACACCCATCATTATCGTAGGTGGGATAGTAACAGGGGCATTCACCCCGACCGAAGCAGCGGTCTGCGCAGCAACTTATGCTTTACTCTTGGGCCTTTTAGTGTACCGCACTTTAACCGTGAAAAAGCTTGCTGTAGTTTCACTAGAGACAATTGAAACTACAGCATCGATTATGCTTATAGTCGGGGCATCGACAATATTTGCGTGGATTTTGACAGCCAATCAGGCCGCAGCGCAGTTCGCCGAAGTCCTGCTGAGTATTTCAGACAACAAGCATGTTATTCTTATGATGATTATGCTTGTAGTGCTGATCATTGGG
>JBLILC010000157.1:0-3482 GCA_047635635.1 Octadecabacter sp.
TGCCGTGTGAAAAATGAAACAGGCAAGCTTTTAGAGGTTGATCGGGTGACCAGCCGCGCAAATTTTAATTATGCGATCATAAAAAGTGCGCAGTCAATTCTCTGCATACAACCAGTCACCCTTAAAGCAACCTATTTCAAGTAGTTAGAGCGGATGTCACAATAGAAAAGATGATAAAATGAATGTTTAGGTTCTTGTCAGTTCGACCCACTTCCTGCTGGGTGCGCCCCACCCCCCTATAAAGAATGAGTGCACCAAAACAGGAAGAGCGAAAGGTTTACGTAGCGGCGCCACCCACGGTCAAACCACCAATCATCAAGCTTGGCTGACCCACGCCCACAGGCACCCATTGGCCAGCCTTCCCGCAATTTCCGATGCCAGGATCTAGAGCCATATCATTACCGATGCTACGGATTTTTTTTAGGGCTGTTGCGCCATCGCCAATGAGCGTCGCACCTTTGACTGGGGCGCCGACTTTGCCGTTCTTAACGCGGTAGGCTTCAGTGCAGCTGAACACGAACTTTCCATTGGTAATGTCGACTTGGCCACCACCAAAACCCACTGCGTAGATGCCGTCTTTCAAGTCTGCAAGCATATCTTTTGGATCATCATTGCCGTTTAGCATATAAGTGTTTGTCATGCGTGGCATCGGGACGTGCGCATAGCTTTCCCTCCGACCGTTGCCGGTGGGCTTGACCCCCATAAGGCGCGCATTCTGGCGGTCTTGCATGAATCCGACTAAAACGCCATCTTCGATCAGAACGTTTTTTGCACTGGGGGTGCCCTCGTCGTCTATTGTGATCGATCCTCGCCGATCAGGAATAGTTCCATCATCCAGGACTGTTACACCTTTGGACGCAACTCTTTGGCCCATGAGCCCCGCAAATGCGGACGTGCCTTTTCGGTTAAAATCACCCTCAAGCCCATGACCAACTGCTTCATGTAGCAAAATTCCTGGCCAGCCGGGGCCGAGGAGGACATCGAAAACACCAGCAGGTGCTGCTTCAGCCTCAAGGTTTACCAGTGCAATTCGTAAGGCCTCCCGCGCAACGGGTTGCCAGCTGTCTGGCCCGATGAGGTTGATGAGACCAGCACGGCCACCACCGCCCATGCCACCGGTCTCGCGACGACCGCTTTCTTCGACAATCACTGAGATATTGAGGCGAGACATCGGGCGGGTATCTGTGACCAGTGTGCCTTCGGGGCGCAGAATTACAATCTCTTGGTGCGAGGCGGCAAGGGTTGCAGAAACTTGTACCACTCTCGGATCCAAATCGCGACAAAACGCATCGATTTCTTTAAGTAGATCAATTTTTGTAGCGAAGGCGGCGTCAGCCATTGGGTCGGCGTCTGTATATAACGTTGTGTTTGTGCGGATTGGCGCGTCAGCCATGGTGCCACCGCCGTCCCCAATAGCTAGACGGGCGGTTGCCACTGCTCTTCGAAGGGCGTGTTCGTCGATGGTGGTTGAATGGGCATAGCCTGCAACTTCACCACGTACAGCGCGCAGACCAAATCCTTCAGAGGCGTCATAACTGGCAGTGCGAACACGGCCATCGTCAAACGAAAGTACCTCTGAACGGCGACGTTCAAGAAACAATTCGCCATCATCAGCGCCAGTCGTGGCATCACGGACCATTGCTAAGGCGCTATCTTGGTCTAAATTATTTTCAAATGGGCGGAAGGGTGCGTGCGCCATGTATTGATTCCTGACTGTTTCGTTGTTTTGGGACAGAAAGCGACCCTTTGACACGTCTGGATCGCTTGAGTTGGCCAACAGGATATGGGAAGAGCTATCTCAAATACAACGGGATTCCGTTTGGAATTTTCATAGGAACCAAGTCAGCGTGAAGGTTGCGCTGACTGACTTAGGGATTGATACGCACATGATGACCGTTGCAAAACGTCTTGGCCTTGCTTTAATGATAGCACCAATTGCGGAGATAGCGCTGGCACAAACTGCCATCGAGGATCTTCAGATTGTTGGAGCGCCGACGCAGGGTGCGACAGGCTTTCAGCCTGCAGTCACCGAGTTGGCGCGAGATTTGCAATGGCTTGATGGATGGCTTTTGGTTATGTGCGCCGCAATTTCATTGTTTGTGGTTGGTTTGATTGGGTGGGTTGCCATACGATATAATGCCAAGTCAAATCCAGTTCCGGCGACATTCACCCACAACTCTCCGCTGGAAGTAGCGTGGACGATTGTTCCAATTGTGATTCTTGTTTTTATAGGTGCTTTTTCGCTGCCAGTTTTATTCAAACAGCAGGAGATTCCAGATGGTGATATCTACATCACAGCTACAGGTAATCAGTGGTTTTGGACATATGAATACACCGACGAAAATGTGTTTTTTGAAAGCTATATGATCGGTTACGGTGAGGGTAACTTGAATGCAGGTATAGTAAATCAACTTGAAGAAGCAGGCTATTCCAGAGATGAATTTCGCCTTGCCACCGATACTGCCGTTGTTGTGCCTATGGGCGCTACAGTTGTAATGACCATCACGGGCGCAGACGTCATTCATTCGTGGACAATTCCAGCTTTTGGGGTAAAGCAGGATGCAGTTCCGGGTCGTTTTGCACAGCTTTGGTTTAACGCAGAACGCGAAGGTGTTTATTTTGGTCAGTGTTCAGAGCTTTGTGGAAAAGACCACGCATTTATGCCAATCACGGTTAAAGTCGTACATCCCGACATTTATGAAGAATGGCTTGTCGGCGCTAAAGACGAATTTCCAGCTTAAGTCGCAACTTAATTTGATTCCGAATTTTAACGCATTTTAAAGTTTAGAATTTTGTATTTATAATATTCATACTGAGGATAAAATGACTGACGCAATTGACCAGATCCAGACGCAGACTTATGAAGCGCAGATGGGCGATTACTTTGCGCTGATGAAACCGCGTGTGATGCAACTGGTCGTATTTACAGCTCTTGTTGGATTAGTTGTTGCCCCAGTAAGTATAAATCCATTCATCGGTTTTGTCGCTATCCTGTGTATCGCCGTTGGTGCTGGAGCCTCGGGTGCGTTGAATATGTGGTGGGACGCTGACATTGACGCGATTATGAAACGCACTGTCAATCGACCGATCCCGTCTGGTGCTGTTACAAGTGGTGAGGCATTGGGCATAGGCCTCGCATTGTCAGGGTTTTCGATTGTATTATTATTTTTAGCAACGAATGCATTAGCGGCAGCCCTATTGGCTTTTACAATATTTTTTTATGCAGTTGTTTATTCTATGTGGCTCAAGCGAACCACTCCACAAAATATAGTAATTGGTGGTGCTGCTGGTGCATTTCCGCCAATGATTGGGTGGGCAGTCGCAACGGGAAGCATATCCATCGAATCTGTTTTGATGTTTGCGCTGATCTTCATGTGGACACCGCCGCACTTTTGGGCCCTGGCGCTTTTCGTCAAATCTGACTACGGCGATGCGGGTGTTCCAATGCTAACTGAGACCCACGGACGAACAATCACACGCAA
>JBLILC010000158.1:0-3214 GCA_047635635.1 Octadecabacter sp.
CATGAAGCCGTCGGCGTCTTTCGTAAGGCCTTTGAGTGCTATTAAAGACGGCTCTTTGCAGTCCAAACGACCCATGTCTGAGCTAGGACCTGACGTGATTTGTGGGCTGCTTGCCTTGATGGATGCGAATATGGCGGGTGCCGCGTCTGGTTCAACTATGATGATACGGGGCATTTTCCCCCAGGCTTTGCGTGCGTAAGCCGCTGATGCAGCAGCAAGGCCGCCAACGCCAGCTTGCAGAAATATATGAGTTGGTGGGGCGTCCATCTGGTCAACCACTTCTTGCATAAGCACAAGATAGCCTTCCATCAGAACATGCGGACGTTCAAAATAACCTGGCCAAGAACTGTCAGACAGTAGAATCCAGTCGTTTTCAGTTGCGGCTGCGGCTGCGCCAGCCATGCTGTCTTCGTAGATTGCCCCATGGCGACGCACATCGGCCCCAATATCGCGTAATCGGTCCGCGAAAGGTTCGGGAACAGTTTCAGCGAGGTAAACAACTGCCTGTGCACCGAATACCTGCGCGCCCGCCGCGACAGATAAGCCATGATTGCCAGCGCTTGCAGTGACATAGGTCTGCCCAGCAGCACGGCCTAGTTCAGCGTCGCGCGCTATTACATAGGCCGCGCCGAGGGCTTTAAAGCTTCCAAGCCCCATGCGGCTGCGTTCGTCTTTGACAAAAACTGCACCAACATTCGCACGTTGTGCAAGATTTGGCGCAGATACAAGTGGAGTCACTTGTGCGACAGGGCAGCGCGATAAAAGAGCTGTCGCACGTTGTGCATTAACGCTTGGTGCGGGATACGCGGCGAGGCTGTCAAACAGTGCTGTCGCAGGGGCATGAGGTTTTGAAATATATTCCATGTTGCCTTGGTAACAGCAGTTTGAGGATTACCAAGTGTTAATTTAGCCTCACATCTCTGCCATGATTGAATTGTGGAAAGTCTCCCACGAGAGAAAGTGCCTGTAAGAAAAATATTGTGTGAAGTCGTTTAAAAATATAGGCCTTAAATTAATATTTGGTCAAATTTGTCTCTACCTACTGAGAATGTTTGCAGTGATGCCATTGGCCAAACGGCTCATCCTCAATTGAACAGGTTGGCTCGGAACCGACCATAAACATAGAAACAGCAAAGTTTGAGCTGCTGGGCATGAAATTAATGACAAACTGTCGCTAAGGTCTTGTGTAATACATTTCCCCATTCGTTTGGTTTTAACACATTACGTGTTATTGGCTGGTCGATGGTTTCAATTTATTTCGCCATTTGACTATCGACTTGCAGTTCTTCGTTGATCATTGCCTGCAGCTGACGACGAAAACGCAATTGGCCTCCGTCAATTGGTAGGTTGATATGCGGTGATGATTTGTTGTTCATGCCCTTTTGCACGGCGTTCAAAACATCGCGGTCTTCTTCAAACGCGTGTTGCACATCTTCGGTCATCATTTTGGATAACCCTGCATCGTCGGAGCGAATGTTGCGTAACTGAAACCAGTAGTAGCGCGTTCTGCTGTCTGTCGTGGGTGTCATGAAGTTGTAGCTGTCCATAATAAAGGTGTCTCTGTGCAGCGCACCATCCAGGCCATCGGTTCCGGCAGGGGTGAAAACAGCCTTGATCAGCGCATTTGAGGGATAACGGACTTTATAATGCTGCAATCGGTCACAATTACCATTAAATTCAACAACTTTTTTGTAGAATGGCGCGGGTTCGTGATCCATCGTGCAGTGATTTACAATAACGCCATTTTTGGTTCTGGAAACCCGCAAGGGTGTGTCCTTTGTCGCATTAGTGGCAAAGCTAGATTGATGTACCCAAGAGACATGCGTCGGGTCTAGCAGGTTGTCACACATCAGCAGATAATTGCAGTCCAATTCCATCACGTCGCCACGGTTCATGCCCCAAGCGGGGTCGCCGTAATTTTCGATTTCAAATATGTCATTCACGTCAGCTAGTGCCGGATTTCCCATCCAAATCCAGACTAATCCGTATTTTTCGTTTAAGGGATAAGCATGAACGCGGGCGTTGGATGGAATCCGGCCTGTGCCGGGTGCCCAGACGCATTGACCGGCGCAATCAAACGTTAGTCCATGATAGCCGCATTCAACGGTATCACCTTTGATGCGCCCCATAGACAGTGGCATTTTGCGATGTGGACAGGCGTCTTCTAGCCCCACCAGTTCTCCAGCTTCGGATCGAAATACGCAGATGTTCTCGCCTAAGACGGTGATCTGCTGCAATTCGCGTGTAAATTCATGATCCCACGCAGCAACGTACCAAGCGTTCTTTAAAAAGATCTGCCTATCTCCTCAATATATTTAATAAATTAACTCATTTCTATGAGCAAAATCCAGTGTATCGTCGTATCCTGAATCTGCATTGTGCAACACACTGGTTCCTGAGTCGTTTATAGAAAATTCGTGATGCCCTGATCCACATCTTCAATGCAATCACAACAAATGACCATGCTAGAGTGTCTTTAAAACTCCAGGCCGCCGCCTCCGTGGTGCAATGACGCCTAAGTGGCACTGCCTGAGACGTTCAGAATCGTTTTTAGCAATGGTCAGTCAGACACGGCGTCACAGACATATTTTATGCGTTAGTTTCGCCGTTTGGGGACGTGACAGATCTGCTAAGGTAATGGCTGCCAAACACAAAAGGCGCTGACAATTCGCCCATGCGCACCATTTTATTGAAGGCGAGGCCAAGTTTGTCGCGCAGCTTAAGCCTCATCCATCAAATTCGAGTGGGCAAGCCTTTGAACGCAGTGTGTTCTCGTTTCATATCCAGCCATTAGCCTAAGTGTAGACCATTAATTAATCCTTTCACCTTGGCGTCTGTCTTATAGAAATCTTTGGGATTGCCAGGCAGTACGCACCATTTTAACGGGCCAATGCCACAACATAACAGTGGGCGTTTATATGAGGAGACAAATCCGGAGATGGTGAAAGCAATTTTAAGCACCTCATCCAATGCAACCAATCGGAAGTTGTTGCCACGATTCAGTGTTGGCACACCAGTGTTCCTGAACTTGCCATTGCCAAAACTTGCACTTTTATTAATTATTAGACGGCTTTTTGACGTTTTTTCGATTGCTCTCCTTCTTTTGTGCCAAGTTGCTACCGTCCAGCTCTTGCCATCAGGTGTGAAGATTTCTTTGACCTAGCTTTGGTGCTAAAAAAATATATCGATCAAGTCACGTAATCCCATTTTAAAA